>DWXY01000017.1 GCA_019118935.1 Candidatus Oscillibacter pullicola | reverse complement strand
AATTGTCCCCCCGTCTGATGAACGTGCTGCCGGGGGAAAACGGATATCCCACCACCATCGAGATCACGCTTCCCGCATCCATGACGGTCATCCCCTTCGGGGCCAGCGAGGCGGAGGTCGTCGCAGAACAGGCGGACGGCACAAAAACCTGGCGCTATGAGGCCAACAGCGCCGGCGGCATCCTCTACGCCGGGGACTACATCCGCCAGGACATCCGGGCCGGCGGCATGGACATCGAATTCTACTACGGCCGCAGGCATCAGGCCGTCATGGAGGCCGCCGGGGCGGCGGACGCCGTGAAGTCGGTGGCGGACTACTGTACAGCGCACTACGGCACGCTGTCCTTCGGCACCGGCGATACCCTGAAGCTCATCCAGAGCCGGGTGACCGGCGGCGGCTACGCCGCAAACGGCGCCAGCCTGCTGGACGAGGCGGACTTCACCGCCGACAATCTGAAAAATACCGGCAAGGGCGGCGGAGCCGGGGAAGTCATGATCCACGAACTGGTCCATCAATGGTGGGGCCTCGGAAACATGTTTGATGCGGCGGATGAAAGCAGCCCCTGGTCGGCAGAGGGCCTGACGGTCTACACCACCTACCGAATCGTCAAGGAGCTATACGGCGCGTCCTACGCACAGGAGCACTATGTGGACCAGTGGCGGCAGGCGGTGGACGACTATTACCTGAACTTCTATGTCCGCAATCCGGACTATTTGGAAATGCTGCCCGAGGAGGAGCGGCTGGAGATCTCCAACAGCCTCAGCTATGTGCGGCAGTACTGCGAAATGCCCCTGAAGATTTTGAAAGCGGAACAGCTGGCCGGCGGCGAGGAGGCCATGGACCAGATCCTCCGCGGCCTGTTCAACCGGGAGCTGGATCCCATGTATCCCTATCTGACCTACCAAGACTTTTTAAACGCCTGCGGGCTGACGGAGGAGGACTTGAACCTTGCGTAAAATTTTTCTCTATGAGTGCAAGCGCCTGCTGTGGAACAAGTTTTTTGCCGGGCTTCTGCTGGTGCTCCTGTTCTACGGCTGGCAGGTGCTGCGCCGCGTGACCATCCTCGGGGTGTCCCACACCGCCCCCTTTTCCCCCTGGAGCTTCGGGGACTATCTGAGCCGGATGCTCCCGCTGCTCTGGATCGGGGCGCTGTTTTTCCTGACCTTCTTCACCTCGGGAAAAGCCCGGCGGGCGGCGGTTCTCACGGACGCGGCTCCCCTTCCGCCCCGCCGGTACGCCCTGGCCCGGTGCGCCGCCGCCCTGACCGGCACCGTCCTGCTGGTGCTGGCCTGCATCACAGAAGCCGCCTGCTTCTATGGGATCTATTTCGGCTGGTACGGCTGGAGCGGCCTGGTATTTCCCGCGCTGATCACACTGGTCCCTCCGCTGGTGTTCGCACTGGGCAGCGGCTGGCTGCTGGGGAGGCTCCGGCCCTGGCTGCTCTATGTCTGGATGCCGGTCCCCCTCGCCTGTCTGGCGCTCCCCCTGCCGGAGGTGCTGGGGCTGTGGAATGGGCGCTTCTTCACCCAGTACCCCCTGACCCTGGGGACGCTGGACCCGGCGTTTACGCTGCCGGCGGCTGTTCTTTTTGTCCAGTGTGTCCTGCTGGCAGGCGGCGTGGTCCTGCTGGCGGTTCGGCCCGGGGGCCGGCGGCAGCTCTGAACGGGCCGTCTCCGGCTCCGCCGCGCTGGGGGAGGCCGAATTTTCTGTAAGGCGATTTCGCTTTTCACCATTTGAAATGCAAGAATATTGTCGTTTTTCTATGGGAACAATTGCCCACTTCTCCGCGTCCGGCCTGTGGAGGCAGGCGGTCCCGCATCCGGAAAGCGAAAAATCATTCCAGCCAGGACGGCGTGCGTGCGCAAAGGGCCCGGCGCGCCGCAGTGTGCCCCCATCTTTCCAAAAAGACCGGCATCCGGAGATTCCGGATGCCGGTCCTTCTGCTTTTGAATCAGCCGCGAGCGGTCACTTCACGTCGGGCATGGTCCACTCTTTGACGCCCGCAAAGTACGGACTCTGCTTGCGGCGGCGGAAGTCGTCCGCGTCCTTTTGGGACCAGTCGTACAGGCCCTGCCCCGCCGCCTGCCCGGTCTTGCCGGAGGCCAGGCCGTCCAGCACCAGCTGCTGGAGCTCCCGGGTGCCGCACAGATCCGGATAGACGTTCTTTGCAATGGCGCTCTCCAGCTCGTATCCCACGGCGTCGAAATACTCCAGCAGGCCGATGGAGGCATAGCGCATTCCCACGGCGTACTTCACCGCCCGGTCGATGTCCGCCGCGGTCGTGACTCCCTGCTCAATGAGGTAGATGGACTCCCGGAACAGCGCCTGGGCAAAACGGTTTACCAGGAAGCCGGGCACACTGCGGTTCAGCACCACGACCTGCCGGTGCAGTGTCTCCAGCAGCGTCAGCGTACGGGCCACTGTGTCCTCCGCCGTCTTTTCATGGCGCACCACCTCCACCAGGGGCAGCATGTGCACCGGCTGGAACGGATGCGCGATCAGAAGGCGCTCCGGGTGGGAAACCAGTCCCGCCAGGATCTCCGCATCAATGGAGGACGTGCAGGAGGCGATCACCACGTTGGGCGCGGCGTTCCGCTCGATGGTCTCATAGACGGCCCGCTTCTCCTCAGTGCCCTCCGCCACCGCCTCGAAGACGAAGGTGTGCTCCTGCAGGGCCGCAGGGTCGTTGGTGATGGTGACCAGGGCCATGGCGGCCTGCTTGTTGCCCTCCGTAGCCAGGCCCTCGGCGATCAGGTCATCCCAGTTCTGCTCGATGGACTTCCGGCACCGCTCCAGCCCCCGCTCCGAGTGTCCGATGACCGTGCAGGGCAGGCCGTTGCCGATGATGAGCGTGGCCTGGCAGGAACCGATGGTGCCCGCTCCGTAAACCGCAATTCGTTCCATAGATGCCTCCTTTTATGATTCTATTACATCATGGCCCAGCCGTGGGTCAGCCGCAGGGACTGGCCGGTCAGGGCGCCCTGATCCTTGGACAGGAAGACCAGCGTGTTGGCCACATCCTCCACCGTGGTGAACACCCCGTCCACGGTATCCCGCAGCATGATGTTCTTCACCACTTCCTCCTCCGTGATGCCCAGAGAAGCCGCCTGCTCGGGGATCTGCTTTTCCACCAGCGGCGTCTTGATGAAGCTGGGGCAGATGGTATAGGTGTAGATGCCGTACTCGGCGCCCTCCCGGGCGATGGCCTTTGCCAGACCGGCCACGCCGTGCTTGGCGAAGTTGTAGGGCTCTTTCAGCTTGGAGCCCACAAAGGACTGTACGGAGCCGGTGAACACGATCCGGCCGCCCTTGCCGGAGGCCTTCATGCGGCGGTAAGCCGCCCGGGACACCAGGAAGGCGCCGTCAGCGTGAATGGCCATCATCTTCCGCCAGTCCGCGAAGGGATACTCCTCAAAGGGGTGGACGATCTGCACGCCGGCATTGGACATGACCAGATCGCAGGAGCCGTAGGTCTCCACCATCCTGTCGAAACCGGCCTCCACCTCCTGCTCGTCGGCCACATCCATGTGGACGGCGATGGCGGAGAGGCCCTCTGCCGTCAGCTCGGCAGCCAGTTCCTCCGCAGCGGGCAGATTCACGTCCGCCACCACGACGCCGTAGCCCTCCCGCGCCATTCTCTCGGCGCAGGCCCTGCCGATGCCGGATGCGGCGCCGGTAATCAATGCGGATTTCATAGTCATGGTGATTTCCTCCTCAATCCGTTTTGTTGATCTCGCCCGAAATGACAGACGATGCCGATGGTGGTACCCAGAATGGTGGCAGCGATCTTGGCCAGGATGGGGATTGGGCCGGCCGCCATGAACATATCCAAGCATCCGCGCCTGTGGGAGATCTTGCAGTAGGACAGATAAGTGACCACCGCGCCGTCGTGGGGCATGGTGTTCAGTCCGCCGCAGGCGATGGCGCCCACCCGATGGAACACTGCCAGGGGAATGCCGGAGGTCTGGGACATCTGGATAAAGTCATCCGCCAGGGCATCCAAGGCGATCTGGGGCCGCCGGTGAAGTCACCAGCACGCAGGAGATCGCGGCCCAGAGCAGGGATTTCCCCCGGAATGCCAAAGGCCAACAGCGCAAGGCCGGTGATCATGCCAGCCAGTCCCGGCAAAAAAACTTCCTCCCGCTGTCAGTGTGCAGCTCTAGTCTGAACTGCGGTTCCAGACGGTTCCATGGTTCACACGCAGAAAAACTACCGACCGCCAGTCCTCTTACAACACTTATCATAGCGGGAGAAAGCATAATTTTCAATAATTTGATTCGTCAAAAATTATATATATTTTTTATTGTAAAATTCCAATTTTATAATAATATCACAAAACTATTATTATGAAAATTAATAATTTATTTCACTATCAGTCTTAAAGGTCATCCGGCGGGAGATGGTGCTTGCAGTAATCCAGAAACAGCGCACAGGCTTTCGGCATATACTTGTCCTTGTTCCAGGCCAGCACGATGTCCCAGTATTTCATGCTATCACTCATGGGCACACAGCACACGTTGGGGTCCGGATGCTTGTCCAGCACCGGCTTGGGCAGGATGGAGACCGCGTGGTTTTTTGACACCAGCTCCACCATGAAATCCCACTGGGAACTGAGCAGGGCGAATTTCGGACGGAAACCGGCCGCATGGCAGGCGTCCACGATCTGCTCGTGGAGGATGAAGTCCTGATTGAAGATGGCAAAGGAGTCGTCCCGGAGCTGGGAGACCGTGACGGAGGGCTCCTTGGCCAGCGGGTGGCTCTTGTGGAGCAGCGCCACGTTCCGCTGGGTGGAAAAATGACAGTAGGCAAAGGAGGACAGGCGTTTGGAATTGAGCGTAACGGCGATGTCCACCTCACCGCGCTCGATCCGCTGGTCGATCCGGTAGGCGCCGTCCTCGATCATCTCGATCTGAATATTGGGATACTCCATGGAGAAATTTGGGATCAAATCGCCGAAGAAGCAGGCGCCGAACAGCGGGGAAAGGCCCAGTGTGAATTTGCCGGAGCTGTTTTTGTTGGTGGTCTTCATATCGTCCAGCGTCTCCTGATACAGGTCCAGGATCTGCTTGGCCTTGGTCCACAGGCGCAGGCCCTCGTCCGTCAGGTGCTGCTCCCGGTTGAAGGCGTAAAAGAGCCGGACGCCCAGCTCCTCCTCCAGCTTTTTGACCGTGACGGACAGCGTGGGCTGCGACACCGCCAGACTCTCCGCCGCCTTGGAGTAGCTGCCCGCCTGTGCGACTGCTGTAAAATAATACAACTGTTTGATATCCATAGGAGCGCCTTTCTGCCCTGTGCTGATATGGGGACTTATTTGTTTCATCATAGCCCAATTTTCCCGAAATGGAAACCCCAAAATACGGGAGCCGCAGTCTTTTTCGGTGAAATTCCGGTTCCAGGCGGGTCATGGCACCCTCCCGGTTGGGGAAATAGCCCCGGGCGCCCACAAGGGCGGCCTTCTATGCCTGATTGGAGGCGGGCGCATGGGCGACCGCAGCGTCCGGGCGCTTCCAACCGGCCACCGGGATTTCGGCTCCCTTCCCCGGCAGCTCCTGCCAAGCAGGCGGCATCCGCGAGCCTTCCGCCGTTTCCATCCAACAAAAAACAACCCCGCGCCGGCCCGGCGCGGGGCTGTGATTCAAATGGGGAATGGGACGCCGGCACGGCGGACCTCCTCCCGACTCACGTTTGGAATCCCTGCAGCAGCTTGGCGGTAAACGACCGCGTCAGCTCCCGGACGGAGAGCCGGACATAGCCGACGCCTGCCAGCTCCATGGCCGTGCGCTGCTGCTCCGTCACCGCGGTATACGGGTAGATGCCGAACATGAACGGGAAAAAAGCATAGAGAAATCCCTGCACATCCTCATCCGTCATCCGGGGGAAAAACTTCTCCAGGCAGCGGGTCACGGCCAGCAGGGAGCCGCCGTACGCCTTCTTGAACGCCACCAGATTTTCGATCCGGCTGTTGGCCTCCATATCATAGTGATTCATGGCCATCAGCTTCAGCAGCCGCTTCCGCCGCTCCAGCGTGCGGGCTAGTTCGTCGGAGAAAGCGTCCACGGACAGCTCCCGGTGTCCGTAGCGCAGGGCGTCCAGATCCTCGATCCACGCCTCGTACTCCCGCTGGAACAGAGCCAGGAAGATCTCCTCTTTTGTCTGGAAATAGTTGTAGATCGACGTTCTGGTGAAGGAGGTCTTCTCCCCGATCTCCTTCAGCGTGATCTCCTTGAAGCTCTTGGTCTCATAGAGTGCGGCACAGGCATTGACGATCTCCACCTTCCGCGCGTTCGTCAGCTCCTCTGATCCTCTCGGCATGGCAGTTCCCTCTCTTGTTTCCACGGGCCCCCGGCACGCATCCCGCGTCCACGGTCCCGGTGCTGTCCAAACACATGATACCGGTTTCCCGGCGCTGTGTCAAATAGAACGCGGGGCGCCCGCCCACAGCTCTCACCCCGCCGATGGGCCGGGTATTGGGAACGCCTGTTCAAGGCCGGTATCCTGTGGGCTCCGGCGCCTCAGCGCCCCGAATCCAGCACGCTTTTGGTCCAGGCGGCCGCATCCGTGTGGTTGAGCAGCTTGCCCTTCTTCCAGTTGGCCTGGGGACAGTGGGCCTTCAGGCTCCGCTCCGCCTTCTCGATCCCGCTGCCGCCGGAGGTGGCGAAGGGGATCACCGTCTTGCCGGAAAAATCATATCTCTCCAGGAAGGTGTCCACGATACGGGGCTCCACATACCACCAGATGGGGAAGCCGACGAACACGGTGTCGTACTGGTCCAGATCCGCTGCTGGTTCCGCGATGGCGGGGCGGCAGGCTGGATCGTTCATCTCCAGCGTGCTGCGGCTCTTCTGGTCCATCCAGTTCAGGTCCGCTGCGGTATAGGGCTCTGCCGGACGAATCTCATACAGATCCGCCCCGGCGGCCTTTGCCACCTCCTTCGCCGTGCGGGCCGTGACGCCGCTGGCGGAAAAATAGGCGACCAATATCTTGCTCATTGTAGGTTTCTCCTTTCGATGTTTACAGTTCGATCAGCTCATACGCCCGGGAGCCGAAGCCCAAATCCGCTGCGGCCTCGATGGTGTGGATGCCGTTGCGGCTGTTCACCCGCTCCATGAAGTGTTCCCTGCCCGGGTCGTCAGAGGCCATCACCAGGTCGATGCAGGCCTGGTCGATGGCCACCGGGTCCAGAGATGCCAGGATACCGATGTCTTTCATGCAGGGGTCCTCGGCGACCTCACAGCAGTCGCAGTCCACGGACAGGTTCTTCATCACGTTGATGAAGGCGATCTTGCCCCGGAAGTGCTCCACCACGCTGGAGGCTGCGTCCGCCATGGCCTCCGGGAACGCCACGGAGCTGGCGTGCTGCTCCCAGGTCTTGAAGCGGTCGTCGGTTTTCCCGGCGGAGTGGATCAGCGCCTTGCCCGCCCGGGAGGCGCAGCCGATGGCCAGCTGCTTCAGAGCGCCGCCGTAGCCGCCCATGGGGTGGCCCTTGAAGTGGGCCAGCACCAGCATGGCGTCATAGTTCAGGATGTGTTTGCCCACGTGGTTCTCCTTCAGGACCTTGCCATTGGGGATGGGCCACACCACGTCGGGGCCCTCGGCGTCCATCAGGTCCACGTCGAAGTACCTGGTCCAGCCGTGCTCCTCCAGCAGCTTCCGGTGGGACTCCGTGTGGTCCCGCACACCGCCGGCCGCATCACCGTAGGCGGTGTTGCACTCCACGATGGTGCCGTGGACCTCCTCCACCATGGGACGCCAGAATTCCGGACGCAGGAAATTCTGGTTGCCCTTCTCCCCGGAGTGGACCTTCACGGCCACCTTGCCGGGCAGCTCCACACCCAGGGCGCGATACAGCTCCACCACTTTTTCCGGTGTGATCTCCCTTGTGAAATAGACGTTCGCTCTCATACTGCAGATCTCCTTATTGACATAGTGTCAGCATCTGTATTATAGCCGTGTTCTGACACAATGTCAATATATTTTCAGAGGAAATCCTGTCTCCCTTCCCGAGCATTTCCAAAGGCGGTCCCCAGGGCTCCGCAGCTGGGGAACAGCGTTGAACTTCCCTTGTTCCTCTCCAAAAAAGCTTAACAAAATATCAACTTTTTTCATTTGAGGTCACAAAAATTAACCTGTGTTAATGCAATCTTCCCTGCAATTTTGTATAATTGCGGCGAAAGAAAGGAAGATGCGATGCATATTCAGGATTGTTTGGAGGAAATTCTCCACCTCGAGGACACAGAGCTGGCTGCCTGTCTTGCGGGCGCTTCAAGGCTTTTCTCCTGCAAAAAGGGACAGCTCGTGGCCAAGTCGGCCAACTCCTGCGATTGGACTCCCTTCCTGGTCAGCGGGGTCATTCGAGGATATCTGACGGACGAAAAGGGGCGGGATGTCACGGACTGCTTCCTCTATCGGCCCGGGGAAGCCGTGCTCAGCCTCAGCATCTTGACGGACCCCTTCCCGATCAACTTTGAGGCGGTGACGGACTGTGTGCTCTTGTCCATCCCCACCCAGCTCCTTGCGGAGCAGTTCCAGCAGTCCGCAAAGCTGCAGCAGCTGTACAGCCAGTATCTGCTGGACAAGCTGAAGCTGGAACGGGAGCTGAAGCTCCAGCTGGGCATCAGTTCCGCCATGGAGCGGTACCAGTGGTTCCTCCGCCGCTATCCCGAGCTGGCGGACGTGGTCAGCATCAAGCACATCGCATCCTTTTTGTGTATGTCTCCGGTTTCTTTGAGCCGCCTGCGCGGGCAGCTGCGCAAGCGCGGCGAAGGGCCTCCGGTCAAGCAGAGCCGACTCTCTGAAAAGAGCGGGCTCTTTTGATGTCCGCCGCCGGAATATGGGCGGCCCAGCATCTGGAAGATGTTCTCCCGCGCTCCCCAACGGAACGGCGGGGGCTTCTTGAATACGGCCCCGCGGCCAACGGAAAGAAGGCGATCCCCGGAACTGTGTGACTTCCCCCGTATCTGTGTGAAATTAGGAAAGACCAAGGAGAAAGCGAAATGAAAAAGAGATTTTTTGCACTGTTCCTGACCATGGCGATGCTGCTGCCCGCCGTGCTGCTGTCCGGCTGCGCATCTGCCGACAGCGGCATCATGGACACCGCGAATCTGAACGCCACCGCCGCAGGCGGCGACAGCAGCCTGCCTGTCGTGACCTGGAAGATGGGTTCCGTGTGGGGCGCCGGCAACGTCCACTTCACCGTGGACCAGCGCTTCACGGAGCTGGTGAGCCAGCTGACCGACGGCCGCTTCATCATCACCAACTACTCTGACGGGGAACTGTGCTCCGCCAGCCAGCTGTTCGACTTTGTCAGCCAGGGCACCGTGGAGTGCGGCGGCGACTGGGGCGGCTACTGGTCCGGCAAGGACACCGCTTTTGAGCTGCTGTCCACCATCATGGACGACTTCACTGCCCTGGACTACTACACCTGGATCTACGAGGCCGGCGGCATGGACTGCTATAAGGAGATGTACGGCCAGTACAACATGGAGTACTTCCCGCTGGTCACCAACCCCTCCGAGTCCGGCATCCGCTCCGTGTCCCCCATCACCTCCATTGAGGATATGCAGCACATGAAGATCCGCCTGGGCGGCGTCATGGCCGGCAAGGCGGCGCAGAAGCTGGGCATCAACATCACCACCGTGGCCGCCTCCGAGCTGTATGAGTCCCTGCAGCGCGGCGTGATCGACGGCGGAGAGTTCTCCGGCCCCAAGGCCGACGACTCCCTGAAGCTGCAGGAGGTCGCCCCCTACTGGTGCGCCCCCGCCTGGTATCAGTCTGCCGGTGTCAACGGCGTCATGGTGAACAAGCAGGCCTGGGAAAGCCTGCCCGAGGCCTATCAGGTGGCCTTTGAGACCGCCGCCCGCCTCTGCTGCGGCGAGCAGCTCTCCCGATACATCTACAACGATATGACCGTCACCAATCAGATGATCGAGGATCAGGGTGTCACGGTCACCAGCCTGTCCGACGAGGACGTGCAGCTCATCCGCGAGACCTGCATCGAGACCTACGAGGAGGAGTGCGAGATCAACCCCAACTTCAAGATGGTCTATGAGTCCATGCAGGCCTACCGTGAGACTGCCAACAACTACCGCGACTGGACCGGCGACTACGGTTTCGGCTTCAACCGCGGCGAATGAACGCCTCTTCAACAACTGATGAGAGAGTTTACGAAAGAGGTGTGAATTTTTGATGAAAGCCATCAAATCGATCTACAACGGCATCGACA
>DWXY01000143.1 GCA_019118935.1 Candidatus Oscillibacter pullicola | reverse complement strand
TGGGTCTCGATGATGGGCAGGGCGGTCATGGAGCCGCCGCCGTGCTCCTCGGTCAGGCGGCAGGCCCGCTCCAGCAGCCGGGAGTGGAGATAGAACACGTCGCCGGGATAGGCCTCCCGGCCGGGGGAACGCTTGAGGAGGAGGGACAGGGTCCGGTAGGCCACCGCGTGCTTGCTCAGGTCGTCGTAGACGATGAGCACGTCCTTGCCCTTGCTCATGAAGTACTCGCCCATGGCCGCGCCGGCATAGGGGGCGATGTACTGGAGGGGGGCGGAGTCGCTGGCGGTGGCGGAGACGATGATGGAGTAGTCCATGGCCCCATACCGCTTCAGGGTATCCTGGATGCGTGCCACAGTGGAGGCCTTCTGTCCGATGGCGACATAGATGCAGATCACATCCTGGCCCTTCTGGTTCAAGATCGCGTCCACCGCGATGGCGGTCTTGCCGGTCTGGCGGTCGCCGATGATGAGCTCCCGCTGGCCCCGGCCGATGGGCACCATGGCGTCGATGGCCAGGATGCCGGTCTGGAGGGGCACGGTGACAGGCTCACGGGTGACCACGCCGCTGGCCTCGTGCTCGATGGGGCGGGTCTCGGTGGCGTGGACGGGCCCCAGCCCGTCGATGGGCTGTCCCAGCACGTCCACCACCCGGCCGATCAGGCCGTCGCCCACGGGCACATCGGCGGGACGGCCGGTGCGCCGGACCAGGGTGCCCTCCCGGACGCCGTTCTCGCTGCCCAGCAGCACCACGCCCACGCTCTCCCGGGAGAGGTCCATGACCATGCCCTTGGCGCCGGTGTCCAGCTCTACCAGTTCGCCGTACACCGCCCGATCCAGGCCGCTGACGGTGGCGATGCCGTCGCCCACCTCCTGGACCCTTCCGGTCTCGCTGCGGTCCTCGCCGGCCTGGAAGCCCTGGATGGCGTCCCGCATGTTCTGGATGAGGCCCTCCAGGCCGTCGCCCTCCGGCGCGTCCTCCAGGCCCCGGGCCAGCCGGTCCAGACGGCCCTTCACGCTGTAGTCATAGGTGACCCCCTGGACCTCCACCACGAAGCCGCCCAGCAGCTCGGGGTCCACCCGGAAGGACATGGCCGCCTGATCCAGGCCCCGGAGGCGGCACACCGCCTTCCGCAGGTCCTCTTTCATGGCCTCGTCCGGCTCTCGGGCGCAGGTGACGGTGCAGGGCGCTCCGCCCCGGGCGATCAGGTCCAGCCGCCGGACCTCCTCCAGGACGGCGGGGAAGTCCGCCAGCTGCCCCTCCTGTGCGAGCAGGCCCAGGACGCCCCGCAGGACCTCGGAGCCCGCCAGCTCCGGCGCGGTGCGGAGGAGCTCCGCCTTCTCCGCCGGGGAGACCGCGCCGCTCCGCAGGGAGGCCCACAGGGCCTTGTCCGCCAGCAGGGCGTCCGCCGTCCGGATCAGGCCCGCCCTGTCCTCCGCCGCCAGGCCGTACAGGGTGGCTGCATAGCGCTCGATCGTCTCGCTCATGTCCGCTCACCCGCCTCCGCCAAGAATTCCTCGACCATGGCCCGGTCGCTCTCCCGGTCCAGCTCCTTCCGGGCCACCTGGGAGGCGGCCAGGACGGCCAGCTGGGCCACCTCCTGCCGGACGCCCCGGAGCATCTCCTGGCGCTGGTTGGCGATCTGGGCCTCCGCCTCCCGGCGCACCCGCTTGGCGTCCGCCTCGGCCTGGGACAGCTGATCGGAATAGGCCTGCTGTGCCCGCGCCTTGGCGTCGGATACGATCTTCTCCGCCTCCTCCCGGGCCCCCGTGAGCTTCTGCTCGTACTGCTCCTGGAGCTCCTGTACCTCGTTCCTGCCCGCCTCGGCGGCCTGGATCTGGTCCTGGATCAGCTTCTCCCGCTGTTCCAGGATCGCGTTCACGCGGCCGAAGAGGAACTTCCGCAGGATCACATAGAGCACCAGCAGGTTGATGATGGTGAATATGATAGTGGAAGGCTCGAATTCCAGCATCGCGGACCCCCTCCTTAGCCCACGAAGATGATCAGCAGGGCGGTGATGAAGCCGAAGATGGCGGTGCCCTCTGCCAGCGCGCAGCCCAGCAGCAGAGCGCTGTTGATCTTGCCGGAGGCCTCCGGCTGGCGGGCGATGGCCTCGCTGGCCTTGCCCGTGGCGATGCCGATACCCACGCCGGCGCCGACGCCGGTAAGGACCGCGATACCCGCGGCGATGATCCCGATAGACATGACGATCTCCTCCTTAGATAAATGGAACTGAATGGATCATTCGGGCTCCTTGATGCCTTCGCCTGTGAACAGTGTGGTGAGGAAGACGAAGACTACCATCTGAATGAGCCCATCGAACAGGTCGAAATAGATACTGAGCACCGCCGGGACCACCGCAGGCACCAGCAGCTTGATCATCTCCATGATGATGAAGGCGCCCAGCACGTTGCCGAAGAGCCGCATACACAGGGCCAGGGGCCGGATGACGATCTCCATCAGGTTGATGGGGATCAGCAGCGGCATGGGCTCGGCGAATTTCTTCAGGCCGCCCAGCAGGCCGTTGTACCGGAACTGCGCCCCGTAGATGAGCAGCATGCTCATCACCGCCAGGGCCGCCGTCACGCCGATGTCCTTGGTGGGGGGCGTCAGGCCGAAGATCCCCACGATGTTCGACAGGCCGATGTACAGGGCCACCGTCCCCAGCCATGGGGCAAAGGGCCGCCAGTGGGAACCGATGTTCTCCTTGACGAACCCGTTGAGGAACTGCACGGCGCTCTCCAGCGCGATCTGCACCTTGCCGGGGTCGCGAACGCTGAGCTTCCGGGTCAGCAGCAGAGCGGCCAGAGCCAGGACCGCCATCACGATCCACGATACCACCACCGACTCCGATACGGGGATCCCGCCCAGCACCGGGATGGTGAAGGCGGTCTCGTTCCCCAGTTCGCTGACCAGAGATCCTTTGAACGCATCCAAACATATCACCTCATTTCCGCAAGGGCCATCTTACTCCCGGTCCGGCGGACCTGTAAATCTTTCGTAAGTAAAAAAAGTATCGAAAGCGCTCCTCCCACCGCCCTCCGTTTTCCAGGCTTGCGGCTTCCCGGCATCGGCATTATACTAATCACAGAAAGGAGGCGCGGCCCCATGTCCACACAGGCCCCCCGCTCCATCCGCGCCCAGCTGGTGCGGCTGAACCTCGCCATCGTGTTCATCTCCGTGGCCCTCTCCCTGGCCGGCACCC
Organism: Candidatus Oscillibacter pullicola; assembly: GCA_019118935.1. Taxonomy (GTDB): domain Bacteria; phylum Bacillota; class Clostridia; order Oscillospirales; family Oscillospiraceae; genus Oscillibacter; species Oscillibacter pullicola. The sequence continues at coordinate 9,142 of DWXY01000143.1, read as the reverse complement.
TCTATTTCACACTGCGGGGAGAGCAGGCCTCTCTGGACCGGAACCTCATCAACTCCGCGTCCATCCTCTCCCAGTCTCCCCTGGTGCGGCAGGCCCTGGAGGGGTCCGCCTCCAGCGGGGCCCTGGCCGACTATCTGGATGCGGTCACCACCGAGACCTCGGACATCGACCTCATCCTGGTCTGCGACACGGACAGCATCCTTCGTTACGCCCCCGACCCCATGTATGTGGGCGAGCGATACGCCATCACCGCCCAGGCCCGGGCCCTGGCCGGAGAGGGGCCCTATACTTCCAACGAGGTGGGCCCCATGGGCTCAGACCACTCGGCCTACGCCCCGGTGATGGATCGCCACGGGGCGGTCATCGGTTTCGTGGTGGTGGGCCTCTATCTGCGGAGCCTCACCAGCGTCACAGTATCCACCGTCCTCCGCCTGCTGGTGGTGGGGGCCCTGGCCGCTCTGCTGGGGAACCTGCTGGCTCTCCGCCTCTCCCGAAAGATCAAGCAGTCCCTCATGGGCTATGAGCCGGACGCCTTCGCCCGCCGTTTCCACCAGCGGGAAGATATCCTGGACGCCCTGGAAGAGGGGATCCTGGCCATCGACAAGGATAAGAAGGTGACCTTCCTCAATACCGCCGCCGCCCGGATGCTCTCTCTGGACCCCAATACCGCCGTGGGCAAGCCGCTCCACTCCGTCTACCCCGCCTCCACCCTGGGCCGCATCCTGCGCACCCAGCGGCCCGAGTACAACGTGAGCATGCGCACCTTGAAACATATCCGTGTCCTGTCCGACCGGCTGCCCATCTATGACGGCGGAGCGCTGGTGGGCGCGGTGAGCATCTTCCGCAACCGCACAGAGGTGGCCCGGCTGGCCGATGACCTCACCGGCGTACGCCACATGGTGGATGCCATGCGGGCCTATACCCACGAATTCATGAACAAGCTCCATGTGATCCTGGGCCTCCTCCAGATCGGCGAGCCGGAGAAAGCCCAGGAGTACATCATGGACACCACCCGTACCCAGCGGGAGGCGGTGAGCCGCATCATGGAGCAGATCAAAGAGCCGTCGGTAGCCGCCCTGCTGGTAGGCAAGACCAGTAGGGCCAACGAGCTGGGCATCCGGCTCACCCTGGACCGGGAGAGCGGCCTGGCTGCCGAGGATGTCTATCTCTCCCCGGATGCCTATGTCACCGTGCTGGGCAACCTGATCGAGAACGCCATAGAAAGCCTCAACCAGAGCCGCCGGGACGTCAAGGAGATCTCCGTCAGCATCCGGGAGGATGACAGCGGTCTCCTCCTCTGCGTGGAGGACACCGGCCCCGGGATCCCCGCCGCCCTGCGGCAGACCCTGTTCCAGCGGGGCTCCACCAGCAAGGGACGGGGGCGGGGCACCGGGCTCTCCCTGGTCCAGGAGGTAGTGGACGCCTACCATGGGGAGATCCGTGTGGAGTCGGAGACCGGCGTGGGCACTTCCTTTTTCGTCACGTTCCGAAGGGAGACCGCCCAGGATGCGCCGGAGATCGAAAAGGAGGGCTCATAAGCCGATGTACCGTGTCATCATCGTGGAGGACGACCCCATGGTCTCCCTCCTGGACCGCACCTATGTAGAGCGGGACGCCCGCTTCCAGGTGGTCCAGACCTTTCAGGACGGGCGGGCCGCCCTGAGCTGGCTGGCTCAAAACTCTGCGGATCTGGCAGTGCTGGACGTCTATATGCCCCTTTTCACCGGCTCGGAGCTCCTTCAGGCCCTCCGGGTCCGCAGCATCCCCATCGACGCCATCATGGTCACCGCCGCCAACGACGCCTCCACCGTGGATGCCCTGCTCAAGCTGGGCGTGGTGGACTATCTGGTCAAGCCCTTCACTGTGGAGCGGTTCCAGCAGGCTCTGGATACCTTTTGCCGCCATCGGGAGGCGGTGTCTGGAGAGGCGGTGGAACAGCAGGCTCTGGACCGCCTCTTCTCCCCTGCCGCCCCTGTCGCCCGCCAGCCCCCCAAGGGCCTCCAGCGGGATACGCTGGAGCGGGTCCTCTCCTGCCTCCGGACCGCTCCGCCCCAGGGCCTGCCCAGTGAGGCCATCTCCCGCCACACCGGCCTGTCCGCAGTGACGGTCCGCCGCTATGTCAACTACCTGGTCGAGCGCGGAGACGTGGTCAGCGCCGTCAACTACGATACCGGCGGCCGCCCCTGCCGCCTCTACCGCTGCCCCGGATGATCCTCCCTCCCCACGCTTGGGCCGAAAAGACGCGGACCTCTCCGGGCAGGCGTCCATAAGAAGGCCATCTGGAAAGATCTCGGTCATGACCTTCGTCAGACTGGTCGGGCCGCAAAAACATGCCGTGCTCAGGGTCTTTTGCTGGATCTGTCCCCCCTCTTTGCAGCGCCACCCGGCTTCATACGGCAGCAGGAAGGCCCCTTATCTCTCGATAAGGGGCCTTCCTGCTGCCGTATGAGATCTCCGGTCTGCGTTCCCGTTCGTCTTCCAACTGTCCTGCGAGGTGCTGGATATGTCCGCGCATCCGGCAGCCGTGCTGGGACCGTTATGCCTGAGTGTGGATGACGATGGCGCTGCCGTCCCACTCTACGGAGAAGCCCAGAGCATCGCCCAGATCCCGCAGCCTGAAATATGTGTAGCCGTTGCCGGAATCGTCGGTGAGGGTGATGGCGTCCAGATCCGTCTGGACGCCATCGACCAGGATGGCCAAGGGATCGGCGGTATATGGCTGGTCGCCCGAGAAGGGCGTGGACATCTCAGAGCCGTTGGGAGAGGTGTAGGCCGTGCCGGTGGTGATCGTGATGGCCTTGGCGGCGTTGTCCCAGCCCACGTTGAACTGGGCTGCGGTGCCGTTCAAGACATGGGCTACGTCCCGGAGCTTGAGGTAATTGGTGTCGTTGCCATCGGCATCCTTCAAGGCGTAGGCATCGAACGCCACCGCCCCGCCGTCCACCAGGATGGAGTAGGATGTGGCATACGCGGTCTGTGCGGCTGGCAGAAGGGGCTGACTAGGGGCGCCGGAGGAAATCACATGGGTATAATGGCTCACCCCATGCCCCTCTCCGGAGATGAAGAAGCGGCCGTCCCGGGCCGTGAGGGGCATGGCGTCCTGGTCGGAATATCCGCCCACGGCGGTCATGCCGGACCCCAGCGTGATCGCACCGGCGCCGATCTCCTCATAAGCCTCCAGTTCGCCTCCGAGGACGGAAAGCGTGTCATTGCAGCGGATGGCTCTGGCCAGAGCGCCGTCCATGTGTCCCTCCGGCATAACAACGCGCACCGCGCCGCCATTCAGGGCAAAGCCGCCGACACAGGCGATGCCGTAGTATGCGTCTCCGCTGATGAGGTCGCCCAGAGCAGGCACGGCGGTAAGGCTGCCTCCCTGGACCGTCAGGTCTCCCTGTACCTGGACTGCATCGCCGCCATAGGCGCGGCCGCCCGTCACGGAGACCGTGCCGCTCTCCAGGGTCAGATCCATGGTGTTGATGGCGCCGGTCACCGTCAGGGAGCCGTCGCCCTGGATCGTCATGTCGCTCCAGGAGACCAGGGTGCCCTCCTCCGTAGGCGCGGTCACGCTGCCGGTCACAGTGTTGGAGCCCTGAAGCACCACTGTGAGAGGAAGCTGGCTGAATTCGTCGGCGTAGCAGATATACGCGCCCTGGAAATCGTTCAGGGTCAGCGTATTCGTGGCCCTGTCATAGCTCCAGCCGTCGCCGGAACCGGACTGTTCCAGCGAGGCCTCTTGCGTCCCGTCGTGGAGGACGGAGCCAAACCCGCCAGCCGAGGCCGGCATGGCCAGGCTGCCACACAGGGCCAGCGTCATGAGCAGAGAGAGCACTATCGGATCTCGTTTCATAGTGGATCGTTCCTTTCTCTGGGGAGATCGGCATACGCAGCGCACACCGTTCGTCTCACATGATAGCTCGCCATCGACCGCTGTTCAACCGACTTGTCAAAACTGCGGCGTTTTCCGTCAGAAATGATGCAACAGAGGGGCCTGAGCACGAGGTCAGGCCCCTCTGTATTCCGCCGTCATCCCCGCAGCTGCTTTGAGCGTGTGGAGGAAGCACTGTTTTGCCTCCGCGCGCCGGCGGGAGCTGATGGGGATCTGTTCTCCGCTGAACAGGATAAAATGGGTGTGTCCAAGTTGCCGGATGTAGTCGGTATTGACCAGGAAACTTTTATGGCATTGAAAAAAGCGTCCGTCCATCTGGGCACGGAGATCGGACAGCTTGCCGTAGGACTCATAGACCCCGTGCTCGGTGACGAGCCGGACTCGCCGTCCGCGGCTCTCCAAGTAGCGGATCTGGGAAAAAAGCAGGAACTGCACGGCAGACCTGCACTGAAGGGCCAGCCCTTGAGAGCGCTGCCGCACCAGCCGTTCTTTGGCACGGTCTACTGTGTGCCACAGCTCTTTTGAAGACACCGGCTTGAGCAGGAAGCTCAGATGCTCCGTGTCATAGACCTTCGTGCAGTATTCCACATAGCCGGTCACATAGATGACCTGCGTACCGGACAGCTGTCCCGACATCCTCTGCACGAATTGGATCCCATCCTCCCGCCCCAGGCGGATATCCAGAAAGAGGAGGTCCGGCTGCCTCCCGGAGGCCATCTCCTGTTCCAGCGCCTCCACGGAACCCACGCAGGAGACCCGGAGCTGGGCATCCCGGGCCAGAAGGTCCCGCAGTCCCTCTCCATGGGCGGGGTCATCGTCACAGATCAGTGCCTTCCACATGAGCGCCATCCCTTTCTTCCAGCCGGGAGCCGTGCTGCGCCAACAGCGCAGACAGCCGGGCCAGATGGTCTTCCGCCTGCCGGACTTCTCCGCAGGCCAGCAGCTGACCGATAGTCTGTAAGTGGTTGTTCATATCGTGGCGGAGGCGGCGCATAGCGCCCTCCGTCTCCAAAAGTCCCTGATAATACGCCGTCTGACGGGCAAGCTGGCCTTCCAGCTCCTTCTGCTGGCGGCGCAGGCTGCTGTTGCGCTCCATCTGGCGGAGCAGCCGGGCCAGCAGAAGATCCGCCAGCAGGTGGAGCGCCACCTGCAGCAGGAACAGCAGGGTGGGGAGCAAAGACGCCGGAGAGGACTGCAACACAGTGAAAAGATCGACAGCCAGGAGCAGTCCCTGGCCAAGGGGCAGCAGCGGGAGACCGTACTTCCAGCGGGGCAAGATGCCGCTCCGGCAGACCCGGAGCAACAGACAGGAGGGCGCCAAGAACAGCAGGAACAGGAGCACCGGCCCCGCCAGCACCCGCTGTGCCAAGGCAGAGTGGAGCAGAGAAAGGTTCATAGCTCCCCCTCCCCCATCGGAGCGTCCAGCTTCAACCAGACAGCGATCTGGAACTGCCCCCCCTCTGGACAGACCTCCACCATACCGTCCCGTCGGAGCGCGATCTGCTCCAGGATCTTCAGGCCGAGGCCCCGTCCATCCGTGCTCCGCCGCCGCTGTGCGGCGGCATCCAGCGGCGGCGGGAGAGGATTGGTCTCCTGAACGATCAGGTATCCGCCGCGGCATGCGGCCGAGCAGAGGATCCGCCGGCTCTCCACCGGCAGGCGCAGACATGCCTCGATAGCGTTATCCAACAGGTTGGCGAACACGCTGCACAGGGTGGGGCCATCCAGCGGAAGATCCTGCGGAAGCGCCAGCCGGAGCTCCAGAGAGATCCCCTCCCCCCGGCACCGGCGGGCTTTGTCCGCGACCACTGCATCCACGACCACATTTTCACAATACAGGTCGCGTGTGCTCTGCGCCTGCTGCGCCAAAGAGCCCATAGTGCTCCGGGCCTGGGCCAGGGCGCCGCGTGCCAGGGCCTCCCGAGCCTGCGCCACCTGCGCTTCCAGTGAGGCGCGCAGTTGCGCCACACGCCGGGCACCGGTCTCCAACTCATGCAGCCGGGCGCTTTGGATCTCCAGCTGGTCCGCCAGGGCTCTCTGGCGTTCCTGCGCTTCGTAGGATTCCCGTGCCTTGGAAAACAGATAGAGCAGCATAGCACCGGAAGCCAGCAGCAGGGCGGCCAGCACGATCAGCAGCGTCGCCGTCACTGGGACCACTGGCTGCATCCGCCAGAGGAAATAGTCCAGAAACAAGACAGAGACGCACTCTCCCAGGATGAACAGGATGAAGGGGGCGTCGTGCCCAGTCTCTCCATGCCGGACCAGCCTGCGCCAAACACGGCAGAACAAGAGATATACCAGCAGCAGGAAGAAAAAGAAAGAGACTTTGACCGCTATGATGACCCCAAGCGGGGCCTCCAGAAAATAGTCCACCAGCTTTTCGTCCACCAGACGGAGGAACAGCTGGCTATAGATCAGATCAGCGAGGGCGGTGATCCCCATCAGCATCAGTCCGAACAGCACGGCCTTGCTCTTCCTCTCCCGGCTGTACCAGCAACACAGGGCGGTCATAGAGGCGGTAGTGAGCATGATACGCGAGGCAGCCAGGAGGGAACCTGTCCCAAGGGCCTCAGCGATGCTGTACGGCAGCTGGACCCCGAACATGACAAGGATATAGGCCACAGTGAACCAGGCGGGGCGACGCACATAGAACAAACGGCAGAACACCCCTGCCTGGAGCGCCGCCTGGGGCACGGCCAGCAACAGGATCAGGACCTGCCGCAGCAGTGGGTTCACCGGTGTGCCCTCCCCCTGAAGCGGCGGTGAGAGCCATTTTTGACATTCAAGAGAGCGTTCATGACAAACATATTGAAAGCTGCGGCCGCAAGGATCATACTGAGCATAGACGGACCTCCGCTTATTTACTGCCCTTAGTATAGGGGAAACCCGGCGGGTTTTCAAGTGGGAAACACCGAGGCTCTTAGGAGGGCGCCGGCCCCACCGGCAGGAGGATGGACCCGAGCTGGCGCCCGCATTCGGGCACATGTGGCGGAGGCTGGCACTCGTTTTCAAAGCAGAGGATATATTATGATGTACATCTTGGTGACAGGAGGGATCCTTATGGTCAGATCTTTTATCGCTGGGAGCCTTGCGCTCCTCTTGCTCGGCCAATACGCGCAGCCCGCGGCGGCGGCACAGCGCGTCCCGGCCTCCGATACGGTCGCGGTCGCCGAAAACAGCGACTGGCTCTATGACAATAACCGCCGGATGACGGAGCAGTGGGTCAATCCGGGCAGTTATGCCGGACCGATCGACAGCGCCTATCTGACGGAGCTCTCCAATGAGATCACAGCGGGACTGGACGACGATCTCGAAAAAGTCCAGGCGATCCATGACTGGGTGGCCGCCAACATCTACTATGACTACGATCAATATGATGAACCGCTGAATGCAACAAGCTATACTGAAAGCGATCAGGAAAAATTGACTGCGGCTGGATTCGGATCCATCTTGTCCGAAGATTTCTTGCCCAGTTCAAGTTTGGCGGAGGACACCGCAGTATTACAGCGCGGCGTTTGCCGCGGCTACTCCGTCCTGACCCGCGATCTGGTGCGGGCACAGGGGATCCCCTGCATCTATGTCAGCGGCTACGCGGGCCAGGGCCTGTCACAGGATATGTTGCGATCAACTTACGCGCACGCGTGGAACGCCGCCTTCGTGGATGGCCGCTGGGTCTACATAGACACTACCTGGGACTCATCGAATCAGTATCGAGGCGGCGTTTACCATGAAGGTGGAGCTGTACAGCGTCAATATTTTGATATCTCCCTGGAAGAGCTGTCGAAAGATCACTATTTTTCTGAATTTGGAGATACAGGAGCCGGAGATATCCCGAGCGAATGGGCGAAAGACGGCGTCTGGAGCGCCATCGTGTCCGGATATGTGCCGAACAGCTTGCAGCAGTCTTACCGGTCCGATATCACCCGGCAGCAGTTCTGTGCGATCCTATATCAGTTCTTGCAGGCCCAAGATCCCAAGGCGCTTGCGGACGCCGGTGCGTCTCTCTCTCCCTTTACTGATATCGACGACCAGACCGTAACAGCTGTGTATCAGCTCGGCATCGTGTCCGGCGTGGGAGGAGGATGCTTCGCGCCCAGCCAGGCGATCACCCGTCAGGAAGCCGCTACCATGCTCAGCCGCCTGACACAGATGTTGGGCATCTCCTCCGTCCAGTCAGGTCAAGATTTTTCCGACCAGGCACAGATCGCAGACTGGGCACGCCAGGCGGTCAACCAGGTCACTGGCCTCGGCATCATGGAGGGCACCGGAACGGGCTTCGGCCCTCTGGGCAGCTATACCATCGAGCAGGCGATCACAACTATCCAGCGCATCGGCGAGCTCCTTTGACCGGCTGTGCGAGGCGCTCCCTGCATCACACTTTACCTGTCCTGGAGATCGGTCAGGGACTGTCTTTCACTATGTACCGACCGCTCAAGCGCTGCAAGGGCCAACGTCGTTCTGCTATGATCGCCGACTTTGCTCGCAACAGCGATCTCTATAAGCTCCCGGAGCTGATCTCGCTGTCCGCTCCGGAGGTGTCCGTAAATACAGGAAAGGGCGTAGTCGTCAACTACGCCCCCCCACCATCGCCGGAGAAAAACAATAAAAAAGGCGAGTGTTCTTACAGCGTTTCAAATGCTATAAGAACACTCGCCATGGTGCGCGAGGCGGGACTTGAACCCGCACGTGCGTAATGCACACTAGAACCTGAATCTAGCGAGTCTGCCAATTCCACCACTCGCGCAAGTGGTTTCGCGCTTTTTCTTTTGTTTTCCTCAGCGCAGGTATTATATTACCACAGGCCACAGGACCTGTCAACACTTTTTTGATTTTTTCCTAAAATTTTTTTCTATCAAAAATTGGAGTTTTCCAGTTGACAAAACAGAGCAGCTGCACTATAATAAATAAGCAATTTGTTGAGAGCGATTGCATGCGGCTGTGCTGGAACTGGTAGACTGGCAAGCTTGAGGTGCTTGTGTCCGTATGGGCGTGCGGGTTCGAGTCCCGCCAGCCGCACCATGACGAGTGTTCTTATAGCATTTGAAACGCTGTAAGAATACTCGTCTTTTTTGTTGATTTCATCCGGCGATGGTGGATGGGGCGTAGTTGACGACTACGCCCTTTCTTGTATTTACGGACACCTCCGGGGCGGGCAGCGGGATCAGTTCCGGGATCTCGATGACCCCTACGCAGTTATAGTGGATACGGAGCCGCTGTTCCCACACACCGTCGATCTTCTCGGCGTTGAACACTTCG
>DWXY01000142.1 GCA_019118935.1 Candidatus Oscillibacter pullicola | reverse complement strand
TGGTGGTCATGGACGGCCTGATCGGCCAGATGATGGAACCCATCGAGTGGCATCCCATCCCCAAGCGGGACCTGCCCCCCAAGGACTGGGCCACCACGGGCCGGAAGAACCGGGACCACAACAACATCATCAACTCCCTGTACATGGATCCGGAGGAGTGCGACCGCCACAACGACCATCTGGCGGAGAAATACGCCCTGATGGAGAAGAACGAGGTCCGCTGGTCCGAGACGGAGTGCGAGGACGCCGAGGTCATCATCACCGCCTACGGCACCCCCGCCCGGATTGCCCTCACCGCCCTTGAGACGCTGCGCGCCGAGGGGCTGAAGGTGGGCCTGTTCCGTCCCATCACCCTGTGGCCCTTCCCGGAGGAGGCCCTGCGCAAGCTCTCCAAGGCCGACCACGTGAAGGCGTTTGTGGATGTGGAGATGAGCTCCACCGGCCAGATGATCGACGACGTCCGTCTGTCCGTGGAGGGCAGAAAGCCCATCCATTACCTGGGCCACGCCGGCGGCGTGATGCCCACCGTGGAAGAGATGGTAGAAGCGGCCAAGAAGGCCTTGAAGGAGGGCAAGTGACATGGCGATCGTATATGAGAAATCCCGGGGCCTGACGGACGTGGAGTTCCACTACTGCCCCGGCTGCCACCACGGCATCATCCACAAGCTGGTGGCGGAGTCTCTGGTGGAGCTGGGTCTGCTGGACGACGCCATCGGCGTGTGCCCCGTGGGCTGCTCCGTCTTCGCGTACAAGTATTTCAACTGCGACATGCAGGAGGCCGCCCACGGCCGGGCGCCGGCCGTGGCCACCGGCATCAAGCGCACCCATCCCCATCAGGCGGTGTTCACCTACCAGGGCGACGGCGACCTGGCCTCCATCGGCGCGGCGGAGATCGTTCACGCCGCCATGCGGGGCGAGAAGTTCACCACCATCTTCGTCAACAACGCCATCTACGGCATGACCGGCGGCCAGATGGCCCCCACCACCCTGATCGGCCAGAAGGCCACCACCTGCCAGGACGGCCGCACCCGGGAGCAGGCCGGTATGCCCATCCGCATGGCGGAGATGCTCTCCACCCTGGACGGCTGCGTCTACGCCGAGCGGGTCTGCGTCACGGATATCGCCAACATCAACAAGGCCAAGAAGGCCATCAAGAAGGCCTTCCAGAAGCAGATGAACGGCGAGGGCTTCACCTTTATCGAGGTGCTGTCCACCTGCCCCACCAACTGGGGCATGACGCCGCTGAAGGCCAATCAGTGGCTGAAGGACAACATGGTCCCCTACTATCCTCTGGGCGTCATCAAGGAGACGGCCCCGGAAGGCGCGGAGGTGAAATGAGATGAAAAAAGAGATCATCATTTCCGGCTTCGGCGGTCAGGGCGGCCTGGCCATCGGCAAGAACCTGGCGGAGGCCGGCATGGCCGAGGGCCTGAACGTCACCTGGGCTCCCTCCTACGGCCCCGAGATGCGGGGCGGCACCGCCAACTGCTCTGTGGTGCTCTCCGACAAGCCCGTGGGTTCTCCCGTGTTTGCCCATCCCACGGAGCTCATCGCCCTCAATGAGCCCTCTCTGGTCAAGTTCGAGGCCGGCGTCGTCCCGGGCGGCATGGTGTTCGTCAACAGCGACGTGGTGACGGACAAAGTCTCCCGCACGGACCTGACGGCCTACTACATCCCCTGCTCCCAGATCGCCGACGAGGTGGGCAACCCCAAGGTCAGCAACATGGTGATGCTGGGCGCCTATGTGGCCGGCACCAAGGTGCTGAAGCCGGAGACCATCGAGAAGATGATTCAGGAGATGTTCACCGGCGCCAAGGCCAAGTTCGTCCCCCTGAACATCGAGGCGTTCCGCCGCGGCATGGCCTGCGTGCAGTGAGTTGTTTCAGAAGGCCGGCGAGTCTGTTCGCCGGCCTTCTCTCTTTGACGGGCCCCGCGCTTTCTGTGCATTTTAACAGTTGACTTTGGCCGCGTATCAGCGTATAAAAGATATCATAGAAGAATATGGCTTCATGTTGCGTGGAACGGGACACGCCGCGAAGATCTCTCCCCTCAGAGAGCTGCCGGACGGTGCGAGGCAGCGGGGGCAGCTTTGCCGGCCTCCCCCGGGAGCAGTGGGCGGAACAGAGTTTTCCCAGTACGCCGCACCGGACGCCCTCCGTTATCGGGGCAGACGAGCGGCCGCTGGACCAGCGGCAACGAGAGTGGTACCACGGAAGTTTGACTTTCGCCTCTCCTGTGCAGGGCAGGAGTGCGCGAAAGTCTTTTTGCTATCCCCCAAAACTTCAAACTATTTTTAAGGAGCGATCAATATGCTGGATATTCAAATCACCAAGACCACCAGCCCCAAGGCCAAGCCCGCGGACGAGAGCAAGCTGGGCTTCGGCAAGATCTTCACCGACCACATGTTCGTCATGGACTATGCGCCGGACAAGGGCTGGCATGACGCCCGCATCGTCCCCTATCAGCCTTTCCCCCTGGATCCCGCCTGCGTGATCTTCCACTACGCCCAGGAGATCTTTGAGGGCCTGAAGGCTTACCGGACCGCGGACAACACCATCCAGCTGTTCCGCCCCGACTGCAACGCCCAGCGGATGCAGGACTCCGCCGACCGGATGTGCATTCCCAAGATCCCTGTGGAGGACTTCGTCCAGGCCGTGAAGACCCTGGTGGAAGTGGACAAAGACTGGGTGCCCCATTCTGACGGCGCCTCCCTGTATATCCGCCCCTTCACCTTCGCCACCGACGTGGGCATGGGCGTCCACGCCAGCCGGAACTACACGTTCTGCATCATCTGCTCTCCCTCCGGCGCCTACTATGCCGAGGGCATCGATCCCGTCCGCATCTATGTGGAGGACGAGTACATCCGCGCCGCGCCCGGTCTGACCGGCTTTACCAAGTGCGGCGGCAACTACGCCGCCTCCATCAAGGCCGGCGAGATGGCCGAGCAGCAGGGCTTCGCCCAGGTGCTGTGGCTGGACGGCGTGGAGAAGAAGTACGTGGAAGAGGTCGGCTCCATGAACATCATGTTCAAGATCGACGGCAAGATCTACACCGCCCCCTGCACCGGCACGGTGCTGCCCGGCGTCACCCGCCGCTCCATCATCGAACTGCTGAAGGATTGGGGCTATGAGGTCTGTGAGGAGCACGTGGCCATCGCCGACATCATGAAGGCCGGCCACGACGGCAAGCTGGAAGAGGTCTTCGGCACCGGCACCGCCGCCGTCGTCTCCCCCGTCAAGGAGCTGGACTGGAAGGGCGACAAGGTCTTCATCAGCGGCGGCAAGATCGGCGAGCTGACGCAGAAGCTGTACGACACCCTCACCGGCATCCAGTGGGGCAAGCTGCCCGACACCAAGGGCTGGATCGTTCCCGTGTGCAAGGGCTGAGTTCCCATCGTCAAAAAGAGCGGAGCCGAAAGGCTCCGCTCTTTTCCTGCGTCCCGCTCAGGGCCGCTCCGCTTCATAACGCTTCAAAATGGCAGCCAGCGCCTCCGCCGGGATGTCTCCCACGGGGCGGATCGGCTCCGGGTTTTGGTCATAGGGGGCGATGGGCTTTTCAAACCAGGCCACATCCCGCCAGGCGCCGCACTTGTACCCGGTGCTGCGGTAGGTGCCCAGCCGCCGGAAGCCCAGGGCCCGGTGGAGCCCTTCGCTCTTCTCGTTGGGCACGGTGACGCAGCCGTAGACCGTGCGGATGCCCTGAAGCCGCAGAATGTCCATCAGGGCGCCGTACAGCCGCCTTCCCAGCCCCCGGGAGGTGCATGACCGGTCCAGATAGACGGACAGCTCCGCATTCCACTGATAGGCCGCCCGCTCCGCCTGGCGGTGGGCGTAGGCGTAGCCCACGATCCGCCCCTTCTCCAGGCATACGAGATAGGGATACTCCTGGCCGATGGCGGCGATGCGCCCGGCGAATTCCGCCTCTGAGGGCAGCGCGCACTCAAAGGTGATGGGGGTGTCCAGATATTCTCCGTAGATCTTCAGCAGGGCGGCGCTGTCCGCCGGCGCGGCAAATCGAAACGTCAGCGCCCCCGGGGCTTCTCTTTCTGCCATCTCCGCCGCCCCTTACGTCCTGGCGTGGATCTGGGCGCCGCACTTGGGGCAGGTGATGACGATTTTCCCCTTGCCCACCGGCACCCGGCAGATGGTCTTGCAGTTCTTGCAGGTGAAGTACTTGTGGGCCTTGTCCGCATGGCGGGCCTTGGCGTTCTGGCGGCTGCTCTTCATCCGCCACATCCAGTTCACCCACCGCTGGTTTTCACTCCGGCGCTTGGTGAGGTTCCGGGAGAAGATGCGGAACAGGGCGAAGGCCCAGGCGGCGATGGACACCAGGTACAGCGCATTCCCCAGCCACAGATGATGGGGGGCCACAAACATGGAGACGAGGTCCAGAACCAGGCTTCCCACCACAATGGTCAGGCTCAGCTGGTCCACGCCGTTGCGTCCGTACATGAACCGGGCCAGCGCGTTCCCGATTTTTTGGATGACTCCCATAGATGAGGACTCCTTTTCCGGCGGCTCCTGCCGCAGGGTGTGATTCTGTCATTATTTTACACGCAAACCCACCACCGCACAACCGTTTGCGGGCGGAATTTACAAATTGGTCATTTATTTGTTTTGTTCAAAGTGCTATACTGTGTACGTTGTAAAAAACACCCAAAGGAAGTGCTGTATCATGGCAAAGAAACAGTTCAAGGCGGAGTCCAAGCGGCTGCTGGACCTGATGATCAACTCCATCTA
>DWXY01000141.1 GCA_019118935.1 Candidatus Oscillibacter pullicola | reverse complement strand
ATGACCACCATGACGGGGTTGCGGTACTGGTCGGCAATGTCAAAGGCCTCCTGAACGAAGTCCACGGCCTCCTGCACGTTGGAGGGGGAGAGGACCAGTGTCCGGTAGTCGCCGTTGCCGCCGCCGCGGGTGGCCTGATAGTAGTCGCCCTGGCCGGGCTGGATGGTACCCAGGCCCGGACCGCCCCGCATGCAGTTGACGATGACGCAGGGCAGCTCGGCGCCGGCGATGTATGTAATGCCCTCCTGCTTCAGGCTGATGCCGGGGGAGGAGGAAGAGGTCATGGCCCGCATGCCGGCGCCGGCGGCGCCGTACACCATGTTGATGGCCGCAACCTCAGACTCAGACTGCAGGAACACGCCGCCCGCCTTGGGCAGATGGGCGGACATATACTCCGGGACCTCGCTCTGGGGCGTGATGGGATAGCCGAAAAAGCAGTCGCAGCCGGCGCGGATGGCGGCCTCGGCGATGGCTTCGTTTCCTTTCCAAAGTTCTTTTTCCACGGTCGACGACCTCCTTCTCAGAATTTTTCCACAGTGATGATGGAGTCCGGGCAGATCTTTGCGCAGCTGGCGCATGCGATGCACTGGCTGATGTCCGTCACGTGGGCGGGGTGATACCCCTTCCGGTTGATGACGGCCTGATCGATGGCGACGATGTGCTTCGGGCACACGGTGGTGCACAGCTCACAGCCCTTGCACCGGTCAGAGTTGAAGGTTACCTTTGCTGTCATGGTTGCAGGATGCCTCCTTTTTTCCTGCCGCGGAGTCAGCGCTCCCACGGCTTTTTCATATTGATGGCAATGGGGAACACAGGTTCCCGCAGGTCCGACAGGGATTCTAAAAACCGCTGCTCCGCCGTGTGGCAGAGGACCGGGATTCCCGTCTGCCGGGAGACCTCCTCCGCCAGGGCGGCGCCCTTGCGGATCTCGGCCGGCGTGGTCTCGCCGCACAGGTGGGTGTTGTTCACCAGGCCCGAGCAGATGAGGCCGGTGACGGCCTCAATGGAACGGAGGTAGGCGACGGCGCTCTCCGCCTCCCGCACCTCCGGCCGGTTGGCGTTGAGGACGAAGATCAGCTGGTAGTCCTCCTGCACGATCTTGGGCTGGAACCGGGCCAGCACCCGGGCGCCTACCGGATCGCCGCCGATGTCCAGGATGCCCCGGATCTCCCGGTTCTCCAGAATGGCCAGCAGCTCCGCCGGCAGGGCGGGGACATCCGCGTCCGAACAGGCCTGGGAGGAGGAGATCACCCGCACGCCGGCTTTTTCCAGCAGGGGCCGCCGCTCCCGGGAGCGGAAATAGGGGTTGACGATGTCCAGATCCGCCAGCATCACCTGTTCCCCCTCGGCGGCCAGCGCCAGTGCCAGATTGACGGAGACCTCCGTCTTTCCGGTGCCGTAGTGGCCCGTGAGGATCGAGACGCGGTGGGAAAACATGTCCTTGGCCGTCACAAGCGGTTCACCTCATTTTTTCACAAAAATAGTTGTATTATTTTTTCATTTGTTGTATGATGTCATTGTACTCTAAAAGAGATATGATGTCAAGGACATTTCCGTACTGGCCGGAAAATCCAGTGGAGAAATGCCTGACCTCACCACAGTTGATGGAGGGATGAGCATGGGTGAGGGACGGAAAGTCAAATTGTCGGAGCGGACGGCCGACCGGCTGTATGAGCTGATCATGGACGAACGGCGGTTCACGCCGGGGAGCAAGCTCCCGAATGAAAATGAACTCAGCGAGGCGCTGCACGTCAGCCGCACCACGCTCCGGGAGGCCATCTCCTTTTTGGTGGCCCAGGGCGTGCTTGAGATCCGCCGGGGCAAGGGCACCTTTGTCACAGAGGATCTGCCCGCCAGCGCAGTGGATCTGACGGCGCTGTCCAACCTGCGGTCCCGGGTCCGGGCCAGGGACCTGTTCGAAATGCGGCTGATCTTCGAGCCCGCCACCGTGGCGCTGGCCTGCCAGCGGGCCACGGACGAGGAGCTGGCGCAGATCCGCCAGAAAGCGGAGCGGATGGAGCGCATCGCAAAGGCGGGCGGAGACTGGCCCCTGGCGGACCAGGAGTTCCACATGGCCATCATCAAGGCCTCGCACAACGAATATATGCGGCGGCTGTACCCCATCATCAACGGCGCGGTGAACGAAATCCTGCAGGTCTCCGTGAACCGGGAGCACATGCAGAGCATTGCCATCGCGGACAACTACATGATCCTGGACTTTCTGATGCAGCGGGACGAGGCGGGCGCCCGCCACGCCATGAGCATTCACATCCGGCACCTGCTGAACACCCTGAAGGGGTGAGAAGCCAAGACTTGAAAAGCCCCCGGGCCTCTGCCCGGGGGCTTTTTGCTGCGGGAGGACGCGGAGGCTTCTGACCCATGGCCCGTCGCCGTCACGGGCGCTTCCGCCACTTCAGCAGCAGGGAGGAGTTGACGATCACCAGCACGGACCCGGCGTTGTGGACCAGGGCGCCCACCACCGGGTTCAGGATGCCGGTGATGGCCAGGGCGATGGCGATGAAGTTCAGGGTCATGGAGAAGGCCAGGTTGCACTTGATGGTGCGCATCATCCGCCGGGACAGGGCCAGCAGGTGGGGCAGCTCCCGGATATCATCGTTCACCAGGGCGATGTCCGCGGCGTCCACGGCGATGTCGCTGCCCACGCCGCCCATGGCGATGCCCACGTGGGCCCGCTTCAGGGCCGGGGCGTCGTTGATCCCGTCCCCCACCATGCAGACCAGCCGGCCGCTCTGCTGGCTGCGGTCGATCCAGGCCAGCTTATCCTCCGGCAGGCACTCCGCCTGGAAGATGCCGATGCCCAGCTCCCCGGCAATATGCCGGGCGGCCTTCTCGTGGTCACCGGTGAGCAGCACCGGGGTCACGCCGGTGGCCTGGACATCCCGGATGGTCCCGGCGGCGTCCGGCCGCAGGGTGTCCGCCAGGGCCAGGAAGCCCGCCGGGCGGCCGTCCACCGCCACATAGATGACGGTGCAGCCCTGCTCCAGGGCGGGGACAGCGGCCCGGGACAGGGATTCCCAGGGGACATGTTCCTCTGTCAGCAGCTCCCGGTTGCCGGCGATGAGGTGATGACCCGCCACAGTGGCCGACACGCCCCGGCCGGGGAGCATCTGGAAGTCCGCCGCCTCCGGCGGCGCGGCGCCGGCCTCGGCCCGCCAGCCCTGAACGACGGCACGGCCCAACGGGTGCTCGGACCGGAGCTCCGCCCCGGCGGTCCAGGCGTAGAGCGCGTCCCGGGACACGTCCGGCAGCAGGCTCTCCACCAGCTTCACCTGGGGGGTGCCGAGGGTCAGGGTGCCTGTCTTGTCAAATGTCACCTGGGAGACGGAGGCCAGCCGCTCCAGAGCGTCTCCCTCCCGCACCAGGAAGCTGTGCTTGGTGGCGTTGCCGATGGCGGCCATGATGGCAGTGGGAGTGGCCAGCACCAGGGCACAGGGGCAGAACACCACCAGGATGGTCACCGCCCGGATGGGATCCCGGGTGACGAGGCCCGTCAGGGCGGCGGCGGTCAGGGCCGCCACTACGATCCAGGTGGCCCAGCGGTCCGCCAGCCCTACGATCCTGGCCTTTCCGGCATCGGCGGACTGGACCAGCCGGATCATCCGCTGGATGGAGCTGTCCTCTCCCACCTTCGTCGCCCGCATCTCGAAGGCACCGAACTGGTTCACCGTGCCGCTGGAAACCTCGTCTCCAGGCCCCTTGTCCACGGGCAGGGATTCGCCGGTCATCACCGCCTGGTTGATGGAGGTCTGTCCGGTGAGAATCTCTCCGTCCACCGGCACGGTCTCGCCCGGCAGCACCCGGAGCACGTCGCCCACAGCCACCTGTTCGGCGGGAATGACCTCTTCCCGGCCGCCGGTGAGGCGGCGGGCGGTCTGGGGCGTCAGATGCACCAGCTTCTCGATGCCGGCCCGCGCCCGGGCCACTGTCAGATCCTCCAGCAGGGCGCCCAGCTGCATGATGAAGGCCACCTCGCCGGCGGCGAAGTCCTCCCCAATGATGAGGGAGGCAATCAAGGCGATGGATACCAGCACGTCCGCCTTGATGTCGAAGGCCGTCACCAGACCGATGACCGCCTCTAAAACAATGGGGACGCCGCAGAGGATCACCGCCGCCCAGGCGGCGTCAAAGGGCAGCTGGGGCAGCAGGTCGAAGATGCTGACGAGCAGGGCGATGCCGGAGAGGACCAGGCAGGTCACGTCCTTCTTCACGCCGCCCCACTCCAGAAAGCGCTCCAGGGCATGGATCATACAAACCGCTTCCTTTCTTTATACCTATGGGGGTATATGTATTTTATACCCATAGGGGTATATCTGTCAAGAAAAAGTGCCTCCGCTTTCGGGCAAAAGACCTTGCGGCGGGCAGATTCTTCCTGTAAAATGGCCACAAAACAGGAGAGGAGAGAGCAGAATGCAACTGCGGCGCTACCGGGCAGAAGACCTGCCCATCCTGGCCCATCTGTTCGGCGAGACGGTCCGGCGGGTGAACAGCCGGGACTACGCCCCGCCCCAGGTGCAAGCCTGGGCCGCCGGGGAGGCGGACCTGCTGACACGGGACAGCTGGTTCCAGCGGCTGTACACCCTGGTGGCGGAGGCGGACGGCCGGATCGTGGGCTACGGAAACGTGGATGATACCGGCTATCTGGACCACCTGTTCGTCCGGTGGGACTGCCAGGGCCAGGGCATCGCCACAGCCCTGTGTGACGCGCTGGAGGCCCACTGCCGGGAATTGGGGGTGGATGCCGTCACCGTCCACGCCTCCAAGACCGCCCTGCCCTTTTTCCTCCGCAGAGGATACCGGGTGGAGCGGGAGCAGCAGATGCCGGTACGGGGGCAGGTGCTGACCAACTACGCAATGAATAAGACCCTGTAAAACCAGAGAGACAGGAGGTCAGAGTGGAGAGTGAAAAGTGGAGAGTTGAGATACCTCTTATCTCCACTCTCTACTCTTCACTCTAAGAAAAAGAGGCGCCGCAGGCGCCTCTTTTTCTTATCCCATGTTGGAGAACCTCTCCACCGCCTTGGTGAAGCTCTCGATGGTCTTGTCCGCGTCCCCGTGCTGGATGCCGTCCCGGACACAGTGCTTGATGTGCCCCTCCAGCACCACCTGCCCGCACTTGTGGAGGGCGGACTTGGCGGCGTTGATCTGGGACAGCACGTCCTCACAGGGCACGTCCTCGTCCACCATACGGTCGATGGCCTGCACCTGGCCGATGATCTTCTTCAGCCGCCGGTGCAGGTTGTCCGCGTCCATACATTGTCTCATGCCGACACCTCCCGGATACCCAATGGGGTATGGGCATATTATCTGTCAGAGGCCGCCGTTTGTCAAGCGTCCGCCCCGCAGAGGAATCGCAGGGCCTCCACATATCCCTGGAGCCCATGGCCCCGGATGGTGGCCGCGCAGGCGGTCCGGATGTAGGAGACATGGCGAAACTCCTCCCGGCTGTCCGGGTCGGAGACGTGGACCTCCACCGTGGGGATCCCCACCGCCTTCACGGCATCCAGCAGGGCCACGCTGGTGTGGGTGTAGGCCGCCGGGTTGATGATGATGCCGTCCACATGGTCGAAGTAGGCCTGCTGGATGGCGTCCACCAGGGCCCCCTCGTGGTTGGACTGGAAGAAGGAGACGGTCACCCCCAGACGGTCCGCCTCCGCCTGGATCATGGCCTTCAGGTCCTCATAGGTCTCATGGCCGTAGATCTCCGGCTGGCGGATGCCCAGCATGTTCATGTTGGGGCCGTTCAGTACCAGAATGTGCACAAAAATCCCTCCAAATGGCGGCGGCGGTGTCCTCCACCGTGCCGCTGTTGTCGATCTCCACGTCCCGGAACCGCTGGTACAGGGGCGCCCGCTCCCGCCACATGGCGGCAAGGTCCGCCCCCTGGGACAGGGGCCGGCCCTCTGTGGGCAGCAGGCTGAGGTCCCGCACCAGCTGATAGATGCGGCCGTTCTGATGGAGGGCCGCGTAGTTTTCCGCCGTCTTGACGATACCGCCGCCGGTGAGGAGGATGACGCCGGTGCGCTTCCCCGCCTCCTCCGCGGCGGCCCGCTCCCGGGCCCGGAAGCCGGGCTCGCCTTCACGCTGGAAGATCTCCGGGATGGAGCAGCCGGCGGTGGTTTCGATCATCTGGTCCAGGTCGATGGCCTCCCGGCCGGTGAGGCGGGAGAGTGCCTCCCCCACCGTGGTCTTGCCGCTGCCGGGCATGCCGATCAGGACGAGGTTGGTCATCTCCCGCCGGAGCTGGGCCAAAATCCGCTCGTTCTCGCTGGCGGGAATGGCTTTGTCAAAGAACCGCTCCTCCGCCGCCACCGCCTGGGCCACCAGCATGGGCAGTCCGTCGGAGCAGGGGATGCCCCGCGCCTCCGCCCGCAGCAGCAGCGCCGTGCGGCGGGGGTTGTAGATGACGTCCAGCACCCCCTGACAGGCGGGGAATGCGGACAGGTCCACGGGAGAGTGGCCGTTGCCGGGGTACATGCCCACCGGGGTGGCGTTCACCAGGATCTCCGCGTCGGCGTGGCAGGAGAGGTTGTCATAGTTGTCCGGACCGGAGCGGGAGACCACCACGACCTCCGCCGCGCCCTCCTGCCGGGCGGCGGCCTGGGCCGTCAGGGACGCCCCGCCGCTGCCCAGAATCACCACTTTTTTCCCTGACAGGGAGATACCCGCCCGGCGGGCCATATAGAGGAAGCCGTCGATGTCCGTATTATAGCCCACCAGCTTGCCGTCTGCGCGCCGGACGATGGTGTTGACGCTGCCGATGGCCTCCGCCGCCGGGTCGATTTCATCGCACAGGGGCATCACATCCCGCTTGTAGGGGATGGTGACGTTCAGGCCGCCGATGTCCTTCCGGCGGAGAAAGGGAGCCAGTTCATCCGGCTCCAGCTCGAGAAGGCGGTAGGCGCCGTTGCCCAGGGCGGCATGGATGGGGACGGACCAGCTGTGGCCCAGCTTCCGGCCCAGCAGGCCGTAAATCCGCTCATCCATGGCTCAGACTTCCGCGTAGTTGCCCAAGAACTGGAACTTGGCGCAGCTGCGCTCCATCTCCTCCAGCATGGCCAGGACGCTGGGATCCTGGACGGAGGCGTCCAGCTCCAGGAAGAAGACGAACTCGAAGTCGCTTCCCGCCACGGGGCAGGACTCCAGCTTCGTCATATTGATGTCCAGCGCCGCCAGCTTGGAGAGGATCTCATACAGAGCGCCGGGCCGGTTCTCAAAGGCGATGATCAGGCTGATCCGGTTGGCACCGGCGTAGATCACCGGGTCCTTGGTGATGCAGATGAACCGGGTGTAGTTGTTGTCGCTGTCCTGGATGCTGTCGTTGAGGCAGGTCAGGCCGTACAGCGCCGCGCAGGGGTGGGAGGAAATGGCGGCCGCATGGCGGTCCCCCCGCTCCGCCACCATCTTGGCGGCCATGGCGGTGTTGTCGCAGGGAATGACCCGGACGCCGTTGAGGCCGTTCAGGAACTTGCTGCACTGGCCGATGGCCTGCTCGTGGGAGTAGATCTCCGTGATGTCCTCCATCTTCACGCCGGGCAGCGTCAGCAGCTCGTGCCGGATGCACAGCCGGGTGGAGCGGACGATGGACAGGTTGTGGTCCTGCAGCAGCTCGTACACAGCCCGGACGGAGCCGTTGGAGCTGTTCTCGATGGGCAGCACGCCGAACTTGCACAGGCCGGACTCCACAGCGGACACCACTGCCTGGAAGGTCTTCACATACACGATGTTGCCCCGGGGCAGCAGCCGGTCGCAGGCCACCTGGGAGTTGGCGCCCTCCACGCCCTGGCAGGCCACCAGGCCCGTCTGGGGGAAGACGGAGGTGCCGGCCTCCAGCGAGGCGTGGACCTGGGCGGCCACCTTGGTGGGGGCGGAGATCAGCTCCGCCTGCCGGGACCGGGCCAGCTCGAACAGGGTGGAGAACAGGTGGTAGGCATACCGCTCCCGCTCCCCGGACTTCTCCGTCACCTTGGCCAGAATGGCCCGCTCCCGCTCCTTGTTCAAAATGGGCAGGTGGTGCGCATTCTTGTAGGCAGCCACCTCGTCGGACAGGTCCATGCGCTGCAGAAACAGGTCCAGCAGCTGGTCGTCCACTGCGTCGATCTTCTCGCGAATCTCAGAAAGTTCCATGATGTCCCTCCAATAATAAATCTAGCAGCACGGCGGCGGTGACCGCCTCCACCACCGGGACCGCCCGGTGGGCAATGCAGGGGTCGTGCCGCCCGTGGATCACAAGCTCCGCGTTCTCTCCGGCGGACAGGCTGACCGTCCGCTGGGGCTGGGCGATGGACGGCGTGGGCTTCATGGCCGTCCGCAGGACGATGGGCATTCCGCTGGTGATGCCCCCCAGGATGCCGCCCGCGTGGTTGGTCTCTGTCTGCACCCGGCCGTCCTCCATGACAAAGGGGTCGTTGTTTTCGGACCCCCGGGCCCTGGCGGCGGCGAATCCGTCCCCGAACTCCACGCCCTTCACGGCGGGGATGCCGAAGAGGGCGGCGGCCAGCCGGTTTTCCACGCCGCCGAACATGGGCTCCCCCAGCCCGGCAGGAAGGCCGATGGCCGCGCACTCGACGACGCCTCCCACAGAGTCCAGATTTTGCCGGGCCTCCAGGATCAGCGCCTGCATCCGCTCCCCCGCCTGGTCATCCAGCACCGGGAAGGGCTTGGCGGCGATCTCATCGAACAGGGTTTTTGCAGGGTGCAGGGGAAACGCCGCGTCTGTCTCCGTCCCCACGGACCGGAGGTGGGCCCCTACGTATACGCCCCGGCGGGCCAGAATCTGCTTGGCGATGCCGCCGGCGATGCACAGGGGCGCCGTCAGCCGGCCGGAGAAGTGGCCGCCGCCCCGCATGTCCGCCCGGCCGCCCCACTTGACAAACGCGGTGTAGTCTGCGTGGCCGGGCCGGGGCTTGTCCCGCAGCTGGTCATAGTCCGACGAGTGCTGGTCCCCGTTTTCAATGACCGCGCACAGGGGGGCGCCGCAGGTGACGCCGTTCTCCAGGCCGGAGAGGAACACCGGCGTGTCGGCCTCCTTCCGGGCGGTGGAGAGGGGGCTCTTCCCCGGCTTCCGCCGGGCCAGGAAGGCGTTCAGCTCATCCAGGTCGATGGCCTCCCCGGCGGGCAGGCCGTCCACCACCACGCCGATGGCCTTTCCGTGGGACTGGCCGAAGACGGAGATTTTCAGGAGACTGCCGAATTCAGAGGACATGGATGTCACCTCCCAGGGATCGATAGACCTCCCAGAAGTCCGGGTAGGATTTTTGCACGCACTCCGCGCCCCGGATGGTCACGGGGCCGGTGCAGCCGGTGGCGGCGATGGCCGCCGCCATGGCGATCCGGTGGTCGTTGGCGCTGTCCACGGTGCCGCCGGTGAGGGGGCCGCCGTGGACCGTCAGAAAGTCCGGCCCTTCCTCCGCCCGACCGCCCAGGGCGGCCAGCAGGGCGGCGGTGGTGGAGAGCCGGTCGCTCTCCTTTATCCGCAGCCGGGCGGCGTTCGTGAAGCGAGTGGTGCCGGAGCGCACCGCCGCCATCACCGCCAGGGGCGGCAGCAGGTCGGGGCAGCCGGAGACGTCGATCTCCGCATCCCCCGGCCGGGCCAGCTTCCAGTAGAGCTCGCTGACCACCTTGTCCCCCTGGGCGGAGTCCGGGTCCAGGCCCTGGATCTCCACCTGGCTGTCCAGGAAATCAGCGGCGTACCAGAACCCCGCCTGGGACCAGTCCGCCTCCGCCGTGGCCGTAAAGGGCTGGTAGGCGGCGTGAAGCACCTCAAAGCTCCGCAAGCCTGGCCGCTCCGCCACAGGGACGCCTGCCTGCCGCATGGCTTCCAGGGTCATGGTGATGTACTCCCGGGACTCGATCTCCGTGGAGCTGACCACGGCGGAGACGCCGTCCAGCAGAGGCAGGGCAAACAGCAGACCGGTGAAGAACTGGCTGGACACATTGCCCGGCAGCACGTACTCCCCCGGCGTCAGGATCCCCCGGACGGTGAGGACGCCGTCCTTCTGCTCGTAGAAGATGCCCTTCTTATCAAACAGCTGGAAGTAGGGGCCCTGGGGCCGCTCCATCAGCCGGCCCCGGCCGGTGAAGATGCCGCCACCGGCCACCGCCAGGGCGATGGGAATCATAAACCGCAGCGTGGAGCCGGACTCGCCGCAGTCCAAAATGGGGATGGGGCCCGCCTGGACGGCGGAGTTTCCCAGGCCGTGGACCCGGAGTCCGCCATCCGGCAGGTCCTCCATCCCGGCCCCCAGGGCGATGAGACACCGGCGGGTGGCCTGGATGTCCTGGGAGTCCGCCAGGCCGTGGAGGACGCTGACCCCGCCGCTGAGGGCGGCGGCGATCAGCAGCCGGTGGGCCTGGGACTTGCTGGGGGGCGGCGCCACGGCGCCGGAGAGTTTCTTCGGGGTGATCTGAAGGTCCATTTACGCCTCCAGTCCCGCCCGGATGATGGGCAGCAAGTCCGCCACCGGCACCTTCCGCAGCTCGCAGGCGCCGATCTTCCGGGGGATCACCAGGGTGATATCCCCGCCGGCGCGCTTCTTGTCGGAGAGGGCTGCCTCCGCCAGGGCTTCGGCGGAGTAGTCCGTCCCGGTGGGCAGGCCGTTTTTAGAAAGGCAGGCGGAGATCCGCGCCGCGATGGGGGCCTCCGTCCAGCCCAGGCTCTCGGCGGACCGGGCGATGACGGCAAGCCCCGCCGCCACGGCGTGTCCGTGGGGGATGGCGTAGCCGCTGCACTTCTCGATGGCGTGGCCCACGGTGTGGCCCAGGTTCAGGAGCTTCCGCTCCCCCTGCTCCTTCTCGTCCCGCTCCACCACGCCGGCCTTGTAGGCCACGCACCGGGCGATGACCTCGCCGGGATCAGCGGTGAGGGTGCCGTCCTCAAACAGGGTGAACAGGGCTTCGTCCGCGAGAACGCCGGTCTTGATTGCCTCGGCGGCCCCGTCGGCGAACACATCGGGGGGCAGGGTCTTCAGGCAGTCCGTGTCGCAGATCACGGCGGCGGGCTGGCAGAAGGCCCCGGCCAGGTTCTTCCCGGCGGTCAGGTCCACGGCGGTCTTGCCCCCCACGGAGGAGTCCACCGCCGCCAGCAGGGTGGTGGGCAGCTGGACATACCGGATACCCCGGAGATACACGGCGGCGGCAAAGCCCGCCATGTCCCCGGTGACGCCGCCCCCCAGGGCGGCCACGCAGTCCGTTCGGGTCAGATGCTCCGATGCCAGGAACTCCAGCAGCTCTTCCAGGGTAGAGAGATTCTTGCGCCCCTCCCCGGCGGGGAAAACATGGGAGCAGACGGCAAAGCCCGCGTCCTCCAGGGCGGCGGTGACGGTGTACAGATACAACGGGGCCACGGTGTCGTCGGTCAGGACGGCGATCCTCCGCCGTCCCAGCAGGGCGGCCAGATCGTCCCCGCACCGGCCCAGCAGGCCGCCGCCAATGCGCACATCATAGGGCGGCCGGACCCGGACGGGAATGGTTCGGATGGAGTCAGACATGGAAAAACCCCTTTATAAAATAGTGTCGCGCAGCGGCGCTGGAAATGGGTCAGTTGCCGCCGGCGGTGGCCTTCAGCTCCCGGCCCTCCTTCAGCAGGTCGTGGAGCCGCTGGGCATCCTTGTCCCGCAGGGCGTTGCGGTAGTCCGTCAGGTGGCCGATCAGCTCTTCCAGCTCCTTTGTCAGGAAGTCCTCGTCGTCCAGAAACAGCTCCGTCCACATGTCCTCGTCCAGCCGGGCCACCCGGGTCATGTCCTGGAAGCTGCCGGCGGAGAAGCCCCGGCGCTTCTGGGCCTCCGGCGACTTCACGTAGGCGCTGGAGACGATGTGGGCCAGCTGGGAGGTAAAGGCGATGATGCGGTCGTGCTCCTCCGGCGTGGAGAAGGTGAGGCCGGCGAAGCCCAGGTCCAGGAAGAAGGCCTTCAGCGTCTCCAGCAGCCGCATGTCCGTCCGCTTGTCCGGCGTCAGGATCATGGAGGCCCCCACATACAGGTCCTCGGTGGAGGCGGTGAAGCCGCCCCGCTCCTTACCGGCCATGGGATGGCCGCCGATGTAGGCAAAGCCCTGCTGCTCCGCGATGGGTGCGATGGCCGCCACCACGGTCCGCTTCACGCCGCACAGGTCCACCAGAATGGCGGACTTGGCGATCTGCGGTGCGTGCTGCCGGACCCACTGGATGGCGGCGCCGGGCCGGATGGCCACCAGGATCAGATCCGCCTGGGGCAGATTCTCCTCGGTCAGCGGGGCGTCAATGGCGCCGCACATCCGGGCCATGGTCATGGTCTCACTGTTCAGGTCCGCGCCCCAGACGGTGTGGGCCGTACGGTTTTTGATGCTCTTGGCCATGGACCCGCCGATGAGGCCCAGGCCGATGATGGCAACATTCATGGCTTACTCCTCCACCGTCTTCATGAAGTCATGGAGCTTCAGCAGCTTCTTCGCCAGGCCGTCGAACACCTCCGGCTTCAGGGACTGGGGACCGTCGCACAGGGCATGGGCCGGGTCGTTGTGGACCTCGATCAGGAGGCCGTCGGCACCGGTGGCCACGGCGCCCATGGCCAGGGGATCCACCAGCCAGCTCTTGCCGGTGGCGTGGCTGGGGTCGATGATGATGGGCAGGTGGGTCAGCTTCCGCAGCACCGGGATGCAGGCCAGATCCAGGGTGTTGCGGGTGTAGCTCTCGAAGGTGCGGATGCCCCGCTCACAGAGGATCACGTTCTCGTTGCCGCCGGCCATGACGTACTCGGCGCTCATCAGCCACTCCTCATAGGTGGCGGACATGCCCCGCTTGATCATGACGGGCTTGTCCTGATGGCCCACGGCCTTGAGCAGGTCGAAGTTCTGCATGTTCCGGGCGCCGATCTGGATCACGTCCACATCGCGGAATAAGGGCAGCTGGCTCAGGTCCATCAGCTCCGTCACGATGGGGAGGCCCGTCTCCTGCCGGGCCACCTTCAGGTACTCCAGGCCCGTGGCTCCCAGGCCCTGGAAGGAGTAAGGGGAGGTCCGGGGCTTGAAGGCGCCGCCCCGCAGCATGGTGGCACCGCTGGCCTTCACCGCCTTGGCAATGGCCACCACCTGCTCCTCGCTCTCCACGGAACAGGGGCCTGCCATCAGGGTCAGATTGCCGCCGCCGATCTGGGTGTTGCCCACCTTCACCACCGTGTCCTCCGGGTGGAACTTCCGGTTGGCGTTCTTGTAGGGCTCCTGGACCCGCTTCACGTCCTCCACGATGTCCAGGGCGGCGATCAGGTCGATGTCCAGCTGGCTGGTGTCGCCCACCAGCCCTAAGATGGTGTGGGCCTCGCCGATGCTGGTGTGGATGATGATCCCCTTGTCCTGGAGCCAGGCAATCAGGCTCTCCAGCTGGTCCCGGTTGGGGTTTTGTTTCAGAACGACGATCATACTGCATTCCTCCTAAAAATGATGGGGCTGGTACAAAAAAGACCCGCAGCCGGTTCGGCTGCGGGTCGTCATGCACTGATAGCCTTTTCCTAGCGTCAGACACGATCACGCACGTTTTCAGCCAAACCCAAATAAGCCTTACCATAAAAGTAGGTAAAGCTAAAGTAACGGTATTCGGCAGAACGGGTGATGTTGGTCATGACTGGGTTCCTTTCCGAGTCTCTTGATAGTTTCAGGATAACACCAGAAAAAGCAAATGGAAATTGACAATGATTCCAAAGAATGCCCTGAAAGGGAAACCGCCGCTGTGCGCTTTTCCCAAAACAGGGGTTCAGACAGCCGCCGCGGCGCCGGCAGGCAGGCAGCCGGCCATCAGCAGGGAGGTGGCCTTCAGGATGAACTGCACGTCCTTGCGCATATCCGCCACGCCGGCCATGTACTGCCGGTGCAGCTCCTGAAGGGCGTCCGCCACGTCCTGGCGGAACTTCTCCCGCCGGAGGGCGCGGGTGGCCAGATACTCCTCCAGATAGGCCCGCAGGTCCGTCTCATACTGGTGGTGGCAGAGCATGCTGTCGGGATAATTCTCGTTGTGGGGATAGGTGAACGCATCCGCCAGATAGTGGGTCAGCTTGCCCAGGGTGTAATACTGCCAGATGGTCCAGCGCTGGCGGCGCTGGAGCCGGGAGATGCGGGAGTAGATGTAGCGCTGGGAGTTGGAGTAGTTATGCCCCCGGAACTTATAGGCCCGCAGGGAGCCCTTCAAATAGGTCAGGGGGTTGCAGTCCGGCTGAAAGGAGCCGAACAGAAAGGCGAGCTCGAATCGTCTGGCCTGAAACCCTTGGGTATTCTCCAGCAGGGTGGCGGCCAGCAGTTTGTGACTGCGTTTCTGCAAGATGCACCTCCATGGAAAAAAAATCAAGAACAACGCCAGTATAGCACGGGGAAGCGGCAGGGCGCAAGCAGAAAAAATCAAAATTTCTGTTAACTCGTCCGCGGAAAAGAGGATTGTGCGGAGGCGGAATGTGCGGTACAATAGACGGGAAACGGAACCGGCGGCCACGGTCCCCCCACGGCGGACCCCACGGGCCGCCGGAGACACCGCCCCGCAGAGGGGCGCGGCAAAGGAGAATGACGATGACAGAACTGACACCCATCCGCCGGGGACGCTGCGCGGGAGCGGGCGACTGGCAGACCCAGTATCAGGCCCTGCAGATGACCGCCCGGGAGGCGGCGGAGCTGATCCGGGACGGGGACACGGCAGCCTTCGCCGCCATGTCCAACTGGCCCTGGGAGCTGGACGGTGCCCTGGCGGAGCGCCTGCTGGAGACCGGCGGCCATGTCGCCATCTACGGGCACTTCATTCCCGCCGGGACCCGGCTGCTGACGCCGGAGCTGGCCGGACAGGTGACATACGACTCCAACTTTTACGGCGTGGAGCGGGGCCTGGAGCCCATGGGCAACGTCCATTACGCCCCCTCCAACCTGAGCCAGACGCCCGCGTGGCTCCTGGCCCGGCGCCCGCGGGTGGCGGCGCTGACCTGCTCGCTCCCGGATGAGAACGGGTGGATGAGCCGCTCCCTGTGGGGCACGGCCCTGAGCCGGAAGGTGCTGGAGCAGTGCGAGCTGGTGCTGGCGGAGGTGAACCCCCGGATGCCCAATATTCCCAGCGATGGGGAGGCCCACACCCGCCTCCATGTCTCGGAGGTGGACGGGATCATTGAATCCAGCCGTCCCCTGGTGGAGACGCCCATCGCCGCGGGAAACGAGACGGACAGCCGCATCGCGGGCTACATCGCGGATCTGGTGCCCGACGGCGCCTGCATCCAGCTGGGGCTGGGAGGGCTGGCCAACACCGTGGGCGAGTGTCTGGCCCACGCGGGAAAGCGGGATCTGGGCGTCCACACAGAGATCCTGAGCACCGGCGTCATGGAGCTGATGCGCCGGGGCGTGGTGAACAACAGCCGCAAACAGACCTGCCCGGGGCGGAGCGTATACGCCAACATGGTGGGCGGGCCGGAGCTGTGGGCCTTCGCCCACGAGAATCCCGCCTTCTGCCAGAAGGAGATCGACTGGGTGAACGATGCCCGGAACATCGCCCGGAACGACCATGTGGTCTCCATCAACAACGCCATGGAGATCGACCTCACCGGCCAGGTGAACGCCGAGAGCATCGGCCCCCGGCAGTACTCCGGCACCGGCGGACAGCTGGAGTGGGTGGTGGGTTCCCAGTGGTCCAAGGGCGGGAAGAGCATCCTGGCCCTCCGGTCCAGCTACCGGGACAAGGCGGGGGAGCTCCACTCCAAAATCGTGCCCCAGCTATCGCCCGGCAGCGTGGTGACCACCCCCCGCACCTGCGTCCAGTATGTGGTGACGGAGTACGGCGTGGCGGATCTGAAATACAAGAGCACCGTGGAGCGGGCCCGGGCGCTGATCGCCATCGCCCACCCGGACTTCCGCCGGGAGCTGGAGCGGCAGATGCCCCTCTGAGCCCTCCGGCCCCCGCGGATGCTTGGATGACCTGGACAAGGCCCCGCTCTTTCCCGGCGGGGCCTTGTACTGTTTTGCCGAATTTTGCGGCGGCGACGGAAAAAGGGGCCGGAAGGATTTGACATTCCCCGGCCGCCTCCGTAGAATAAAAAAGTTGAAAAGAATCCGCGCCCTTGTGTGAAGAGGGCGCATAGAAACACGGCGGGGGACCGCCGGGAGAGGCGGTTCACTTTGAAACTTCTGACGCAGATCGGCATCATCTTCGGCATCTGCTGGATCAGCACCTGCATCGAGCAGGTGCTGCCCTTCACCCTGCCCGCCAGCATCATCGGGATGCTGCTGCTTCTGGCGCTGCTGCTGGCACGCATCATCAAGACGGAGCACATCCGGGAGAAGTCGGATTACCTGCTGGGGAATCTCCCCTTCTTCTTCATCCCGGCCAGTGTCAGCATCATCAACTATGTGGATGTGCTGCGGGAGAACCTGCTTGCCCTGGTGGCGGTCTGCGCGGTCTCGCTGATTGCCACCTTTGCCGCCACGGTGGGGGCGGTGCGGCTCACCTGCCGCCTGCTGGAGAGGGGGAAGCGGAGATGAGCGCGCTGTGGGAGTCTCCCTTTTTCGGGGTGACGCTGACGATCCTGGCCTACTGGGCAGGCTGCAAAATCCAGAAGCGGACCGGGCTCGTGATCTGCAACGGACTGGTGCTGGCGGTGGTCATGATCATCGCGGTGCTGGCGGTGTTTGACATTCCCTACGCGGCATACAACGCCGGCGGCAGCCTCATCAACCTCTTTCTGGGGCCGGCCACGGTCTGCCTGGCGGTGACCATCTACGCCCAGATCGACCTGCTGAAAAAGAACCTGCTGCCCATCCTGGCGGGATGCGCGGCCGGGGCGGTGACTTCGGTCCTCAGCATCTGGGGCCTGTGCCGCCTGTTCGGCCTGGACCGGACGCTGACCGTCTCCCTTCTGCCCAAGTCCGTCACCACGCCCATCGCCACCGCCATTGCGGAGGGACAGGGCGGCATCGTCTCCATCACCGTGGCGGCGGTGATCTTCACCGGCATCCTGGGCAACCTGTGCGCCCCCGCGCTGGCGCGCCTCTTCCGGGTGAAGGACCCGGTGGCGGCGGGGCTGGCCATCGGCGCCTGCAGCCACGCCATGGGCACCGCCAGGGCCCTGGAGCTGGGAGAGACGGAGGGGGCCATGAGCGGCCTCGCCATCGGCCTCTGCGGCATCGCCACCACTATTTTGGCGCTGTTTTTCGGCGTGCTGGTGTGACAAACAGATCCAAAAGGGCCCCGGCCGACGGCCGGGGCCCTTTTCGCGCGCCTTACACGTAGAACAGCAGGTCGCTGTATACCGGGAAGGGCCAGGAATCGGAGGGGGTCAGCGTCTCCAGCTGGTCGGCGGCCTTCCGGGCCTCCGCCATGTCGGGGATCAGCACGTCGTGGCAGTAGTTCATGGCCTCGATGGAACCCGCGGGGATGGCGGCCAGATCCGCCTCCAGCTTGGCGCAGTCCGCCTGCAGGGCGTCCGTCAGGGTGCCGATCTGCATGGCCGTGGAGGTCTCATACTGGCGGGGCACGCCCATGACGTCCTTGTGATAGGCCCGCTGGCACAGCTGGTCGGCGTAGCCGGACACCGCAGGCAGGATCTGGTGGCGGATCATGTCCACCATGGTCTTGGCCTCAATGGTCAGGACAGTGGTGTAATTCTCAATGTGGATCTCCGCCCGGGCCTCGATCTCCTCCTTGGTGTAGATGCCGTGCTTGACGAACAGCTCCACGTTCTTGGGAGCGGTGTACATGGGCAGGGCGTCGGCGGTGGATGTCAGGTTGGAGAGGCCCCGCTTCTTGGCCTCCTCCAGCCAGGCGTCGTCATAGCCGTTGCCATTGAAGATGATCCGCTGATGCTCGGTGAAGACCCGGCGGATCAGTTTGGACAGGTCCGCCTGGAAGTCCTGGGAGGGCTCCAGCTCGTCGGCGAACTGTTTCAGCTCCTCGGCCATGATGGTGTTCAGGGCGATGTTGGGACCGGAGATGGACTGGGAGGCGCCCAGCATCCGGAACTCGAACTTGTTGCCGGTAAAAGCCATGGGAGAGGTGCGGTTGCGGTCCGTGTTGTCCTGCCGGATGGCAGGCAGGGCATCCACGCCGATCTCCAGGGTCCGCTTGCCGGCGCTCTGGAAGTCCGTGTCGTGGATGATGGACTCCACCACAGCGGACAGCTCATCGCCCAGGAAGATGGACAGCACGGCGGGCGGCGCCTCCTGGGCGCCCAGCCGGTGGTCATTGCCGGGGAAGGCCACTGTGGCCCGCAGGAAGTCCTGATAGTCGTCCACGCCCTTGACGAAGGCCGCCAGGAACAGAAGGAACCGGGCGTTCTGCCGGGGCGTGGAGCCGGGCTTGAACAGGTTCTTGCCGGTGTCGGTGGACAGGGACCAGTTGTCGTGCTTGCCGGAGCCATTGACGCCGGCAAAGGGCTTTTCGTGCAGCAGGCACACCAGGCCGTGGCGGTCTGCCACCTTCTTCATCATCTCCATCACCAGCTGGTTCTGGTCGCAGGCGGAGTTGGCGTCGGTGTAGATGGGGGCCATCTCGTGCTGGGAGGGGGCCACCTCATTGTGCTTGGTCTTGCTGAGCACGCCCAGCTTCCACAGCTCCTCGTCCAGATCCTTCATATAGGCGGCCACCCGGGGACGGATGGCGCCGAAGTAGTGGTCCTCCAGCTCCTGGCCCTTGGGGGGCTTGGCGCCGAACAGGGTCCGGCCGCACATCCGCAGATCCTCCCGCTTGGCGTACTGGGCCTTGTCGATCAGGAAGTACTCCTGCTCCGGGCCCACCTGAGCCACCACCCGCCTGGTCTCCGTGTCGCCGAACAGCCGCAGGATGCGGACCGCCTGGCGGCTGACCTCCTCCATGGACCGCAGCAGCGGGGTCTTTTTGTCCAGAGCCTTGCCGGAGTAGGAGCAGAAGATGGTGGGGATGCACAGGGAGCCCTCCTTGATGAAGGCGAAGGAGGTGGGGTCCCAGGCGGTGTAGCCCCGGGCCTCGAAGGTGGCCCGCAGACCGCCGGAGGGGAAGGAGGAGGCGTCGGGCTCGCCCCGGACCAGCTCCTTGCCGGAGAACTCCATGAGGATCTTGCCGCCGCCGGCGGGGGCGATGAAGCTGTCGTGCTTCTCGGCGGTGACGCCGGTCATGGGCTGGAACCAGTGGGTGTAGTGGGTGGCGCCCTTCTCCACGGCCCACTGCTTCATGGCCTCGGCGATCTCATTGGCGGTGGAGATGTCCAGCGGGGTCCCATCCGTGACACAGGTCTTCCAGGCGCCGTAGGATGCGGACGAGAGGCGCTCTTTCATGGTCTCCTCGTTGAAGACCATGCTGCCGAACAGTTCGGGGAGCTTCATAGTGGTACTCATGCGTTTCATCCTCCTGTATTGATCAAATGGTATCGTATCATATTCAATATGGGAAACTCAATAGGCTTCCGGCGTTTTGCGGCTCATTTGCCGCTGTCGCCGTAGTTGGACAGGACCCGGGCGGAGGGATCGTCCACATCGCAGCCCTCCCAGGACTTGTTGGGCATCCAGAAGTCCCGGATCATCCGGGCCTGGCCGGGGTAATACTGCTCGAAGATCTCCCGGTACAGCAGGCTCTCCTTGGTGAAGGGCGGGCAGTAGTCGTACTTGCGCCGCAGCGTCTCGAATTCGAGGTCCGTGTATTTCTCCTCGGCGTAGGCCTTCAGGTCGTCCACCATGGAGTGGCCCACCGCGTCGGAGAAGGCGGCCTTCTGCCGCCAGAGGATGCTGTCCGGCAGCAGGTGGTCCTTTTCAAAGGCGTGGCGCAGCAGGTACTTGCCCATGTGGTAGGTGTTCATCTTCAGCGCCGGGTCCACGGACATGACGTACCTCACAAAGTCCAGGTCGCCGAAGGGGACCCGGGCCTCCAGGGAGTTGACGGAGATGCACCGGTCCGCCCGCAGCACGTCGTACATGTGCAGCTCATCCACCCGCTTCTTGGACTCCTGCTGGAAGGCCTCGGCGCTGGGGGCGAAGTCCGTGTACTTGTAGCCGAACAGCTCATCGCTGATCTCGCCGGTCAGCAGCACCCGGATGTCCGTCTTTTCATGGATGGCCTTGCAACAGAGGTACATGCCCATGCTGGCCCGGATGGTGGTGATGTCCCAGGTGCCCAGGGCCGCGATGACGACGGGCAGGGCCGCCAGGACTTCCTCCCGGGTCATGTAGACCTCCGTGTGGTCGGCGCCCATGAACTCCGCCGCCTCCCGGGCGTATTTCAGATCGATGGCGTCCGTGTCCATGCCGATGGCGAAGGTGCGGATCTTCTTCCCCAGCACCACCGAGGAGATGGCACACACCAGGGAGGAGTCCAGCCCGCCGGAGAGCAGGAAGCCCAGGGGAGCGTCCGCGTCCAGCCGTTTGTCCACGGCGGCGATCAGCTTGTTGCGGATGTTGCGGCAGACGGTCTCCAGATCGTCGGCGGAATACTGCCGGACGGTGGTCAGGTCCGCATAGCGGACGAATCTCCCGTCCGCGTAGTAGTGTCCCGGCGGGAAGGGGCAGATCTCCCTGCACAGCCCCACCAGGTTCTTCGGCTCGCTGGCAAAGACGATGGCGCCGGCGCGATCATAGCCGTAGTACAGGGGCCGGATGCCGATGGGGTCCCGGGCGGCGATGAGATCGTCCTTTTTGGCGTCGTAGATGATGAGGGCGAACTCTGCGTCCAGCTTGGCGAACATGTCCAGGCCGTACTCTTTGTACAGGGGCAGCAGGATCTCGCAGTCGCTGCCGCTTTGGAACTGATAGCCTTTTTCCGCCAGCTGCCGCTTCAGGGGGCGGAAGCCGTAGATCTCGCCGTTGCAGACCACGTAGCTGCCGTCCAGCTCAAAGGGCTGCATGCCCGCCTCTGTCAGGCCCATGATGGCCAGCCGGTGGAAGCACAGCCAGCCGGACGGGGTCTCGATGATCCGAGACATGTCCGGCCCCCGGGAGCGGGTCCGGTCGAAGAAGGGCAGCAGTTCCTCCTTGGTGTAGGTCTTTTGGGAAAACCCCATAATTGCGCACATAGATAGAAGCACCTCCGCATCAATTTGCGCATCAGCCGCCGGCCGCCCAAAGGGCGGGGCGCTGGCGCCGGAATCTTTTTGTTATGGGCCGCATAACAAAAAAACGCAGCTTTCTCCTAAAATCTTAGGACGAATAGCTGCGATCCGCGGTGCCACCTAATTTGCCCCCATGCGGGGACCCCTTTCAAAGCTCCAACAAGCCCGTGTGAGATAACGATCACAACTCGTCGCACTTACTAACGGAGACCCGCGTTCGGATTGCAGCTACGGAGTGTTCTTCCCGTGGACTCTTTGTACGGGGTTTCCACTGCCCCCCGCTCACTGAACCGGAACTTCCACGGTACTTTTCTCCATCAACGCCTTTGCTGATGTTTGGATTTGGCCTCGATCTCGAAATCGATGGTAGCAGTGTATCACCGGCGGCGGCGCACTGTCAACGTCAAAATACACAAAATCGCCGCATTTTTTTGGGCAACCTTTTCTGAGCCTCTCTCACTGCAGGGCGGCTGGAGGCGTGCCCCCTGAAAAGCGCCCCGCCCGCCGCAGAGACGGCGGGCGGGGCACCCGGACGGCATGAAACAGTCAGAGGCTGATCTCCGGGGCCTCCCGGCTGGCGCCGGAGAGCAGGGGCCGCACCCGGGCCAGGAATGCGTCCACCTGCTCCGGACAGCGGCCGATGTACAGCTTCGGGTCCAGCACGGCCTCCATCTCCGCCTCCGTCATGCCGAAGGCGGGTTCCGCCGCCAGGCGGGAGAGCAGGTCGCAGGGCTCCCCCTCCTTCATCCGGGCGGTGGCGGCCATGGAGCAGGTGCGGATGATCTCGTGGAGTGCCTGCCGGTCCCCGCCCCGCTTGACGCCCTCCATCATCAGGTTCTCCGTGGCGATGAAGGGCAGATACTCCCGGCAGGTCCGGTCCACGATCTTCTCATTGACGTGGAGCCCGTCGGTGACGTTCTGGGCCAGGCGCAGGATGGCGTCGGCGCAGAGGAACCCCTCCGGCATGGAGATGCGGCGGTTGGCGGAGTCGTCCAGCGTCCGCTCCAGCCACTGGACGGAGGCGGTCATGGGCGCGTTCATGGCGTCCGCCATCAGATAGCGGCTGAGGGAGCAGATCCGCTCGGACCGCATGGGGTTGCGCTTGTAGGCCATGGCGGAAGAGCCGATCTGATTCTTCTCAAAGGGCTCCTCCACCTGCCGGTCGTGCTGGAGGAGACGGATGTCGTTGGCCATGCGGTAGCAGCTCTGGGCAATGGCGGAGAGGCAGTTCAGGATGCGGCTGTCCGCCTTCCGGGGATAAGTTTGGCCGCAGACGGCGAAGCAGGTGTCAAAGCCGAACTCGGCCGCGATCTGGCGGTTCATCTCGTCGATCTTGGCACCGTCCCCGTCAAAGAGGTCCAGGAAGCTGGCCTCCGTGCCGGTGGTACCCCGGCAGCCCAGGAACTTCATGTGGTCCAGGACAAAGTCCAGCTCCTCCAGGTCGGAGAGCAGGTCCTGCATCCAGAGGGTGGCCCGCTTGCCCACCGTCACCAGCTGGGCAGGCTGATAGTGGGTATAGCCCAGGGTGGGGGTGGCCTTGTAGGTGTCCGTGAACTTGGCCAGATTGGCCACCACCGCCAGCAGCTCCCCCCGCAGGTACCGCAGGCCCTCCCGGTAGATGATGAGGTCCGCGTTGTCGGTGACGTAGCAGCTGGTGGCCCCCAGGTGGATGATCCCCGCGGCGGAGGGCGCCGCCTTGCCGTAGGTGTAGACGTGGGCCATCACGTCGTGGCGGACCTCCTTCTCCCGTGCCGCCGCCACATCATAGTCGATATCGGTGATGTGGGCCTCCAGCTCCGCCACCTGCTCCGCCGTGATGGGGAGCCCCAGGTTGTGCTCCGCCCGGGCCAGAGCCACCCACAGCCGCCGCCAGGTCTGAAAGCGCATGTCGGGGGAGAACAGGTGCAGCATGAACGCCGAGGCGTACCGGGACGCCAGGGGGGATTCGTAACGATCTTTGGACATAGCCGTAACCACCTTTTTGAGAATAGAGAGTTAAAGAGTGGAGAGTGGAGACGCCGAATCCGGCGGAGCCGGATTATTAAAATCATTTTCGGCAGGACATGTGCCTGCCGAAAATACTTTGACCTGTGCGCCCTGGGCGCACACGCCAGTGACGCCGCGTCACTGGTGGTGGGGGAGATTGAGGGGGAGCCAGCTCCCCCTCGAATTCATCGGATGATGATAGAGTCTCTTTCCGGCCCGACGGAGACGTAGGTGATGCGGCAGCCGATCTCCCGCTCCACGTATTCCACATAGTTCCGGGCCGCCTCCGGCAGGTCCTCCCACTTCCGGACGCCGGAAATATCGCACTTCCAGCCGGGCATGGCGGTCATGACGGGCTTGGCGTCCGGCAGCACGGCGGGGAAGGGGAACGCGTCGGTCTCCTGCCCGTTCAGCTCATACCGGGCGCAGATGGGGATCTCATCCATGTAGCTGAGCACATCCAGCTTGGTCAGGGCGATGTCCGTGGCTCCCTGGCACTGGATGCCGTAGCGGGTGGCCACGATGTCGATGGGACCCACCCGGCGGGGCCGGCCGGTCTTGGCGCCGTACTCGCCGCCGGCCTCCCGCAGCTTCTCCGCCTCTTCGCCGAACCACTCGCAGGTGAAGGGACCCTCTCCCACGCAGGAGGAGTAGGCCTTCACCACGCCGATGATCTTGTCCAGCTTGGCTGTGGGCAGGCCGGAGCCCACGGGGGCGTACGCCGCGATGGGGTTGGAGGAGGTGGTGTAAGGATAGATGCCGTAGTCCAGATCCCGCAGGGAGCCCAGCTGGGCCTCAAACAGGATCTGTTTGCCCTCGGCCTGGGCCTGGCGCAGGAAGGCGCCGGTGTCGCAGATGAAGGGCTTGATCTTCTCGCCGAACTCCGCCACCCAGGCCTTCAGGTCATCCATGGTATAGGGCTTGGCGCCGTAGACCCGCTCCAGCGTCAGGTTCTTCCACTCCAGAATGCCCGCCAGATGATCCCAGAGCTTTTCCGGATACAGCAGCTCGCCGGCCATGACGGTCTTCTTCTGGTACTTGTCCGAATAGAACGGCGCGATGCCCTGCTTGGTGGAGCCGTACTTCTTGTCCGCCAGGCGGGCCTCCTCCAGGGAGTCCAGGTCCCGGTGCCAGGGCAGCAGCAGAGACGCCCGGTCGCTGATCTTCAGGTTCTCCGGCGTGATGGCCACGCCCTTGCCCATGACGTCGGACATCTCGGTCCACAGGCTCTCGCAGTCCAGGGCCACGCCGTTGCCCAGGATGTTCACCACGCCCTTGCGGAAGATGCCGGAGGGCAGCAGGTGCAGGGCGAACTTGCCGAACTCGTTCACCACGGTGTGGCCGGCGTTGCCGCCGCCCTGATAGCGGACCACCACGTCGT
The DNA here is from genome assembly GCA_019118935.1 of Candidatus Oscillibacter pullicola. GTDB lineage: Bacteria > Bacillota > Clostridia > Oscillospirales > Oscillospiraceae > Oscillibacter > Oscillibacter pullicola. The sequence goes on along the minus strand of DWXY01000141.1, from coordinate 21,937 downwards.
AATCCGCGGTCACCAGGTCCACCATGCGGCCCTTGCCCTCGTCTCCCCAGTTGATTCCCACGATGGCACAATTTGACATATCCAAAAACCTCCCGGTTTGTTTTACAAAAAAATGCCGGATCAGGCACACAAGCCCAACCTTTTTTATTATACCGGCAGTTATTTTATAAGTAAAGAACAAAGTGATTATGTTGAAGATAAATCCTCCTAATAGGTTGACCTTTCCAGGATCCGGGCTGAAACCGACTCCTTCTCAGCCCACTTCCGGGTACTACGGCGCGCCCTGCATATCGGGATTCGGCTCGGCGCCGTACACATGAAATCCCGCCGCCGTGTGACCCGTCCCGCACACTTCCCATCTGCTTTTCTGATTTTATCACAGCAGAAGGGCGCCTGCAAGGTGCGGTCAAGCAGCTGCGGAAAAGCCCTGGTTCTCCACTTCCAAAACGGGACAGGGTGTGATATACTATCACCGGATTTTGAACAACCAGAGAGAAAAGGGGAGTCTTTATGGCGGCCATCGGTTTTGACAATCAGAAATACCTCACCACCCAGTCCGAGCAGATCAAAAAGCGCATCGCCCAGTTCGGCGGCAAGCTGTATCTGGAGTTCGGCGGCAAGCTGTTCGACGATTACCACGCCTCCCGGGTGCTGCCGGGGTTCGAGCCGGACAGCAAGATCCGGATGCTCCAGCAGCTGCAGGACGACGTGGAGATCCTCATCGCCATCAACGCCGCGGACATCGAGAAGAACAAGGTTCGGGGAGACCTGGGCATCACCTATGACGACGACGTGCTGCGGCTGATCGACATCTTCCGGGGCATGGGCTTCTATGTGGGCGGCGTGGTGATGAGCCGGTACAGCGGCCAGGGGGCGGCGGACGCCTTTTTGAAGCGGCTGACCACCCTGGGCATCCGGTGCTACCGCCACTACCCCATCGCGGGCTACCCCTCCGACGTGCAGCACATCGTCAGCGACGAGGGCCTTGGAAAGAATGAGTACGTGGAGACCACGCACCCGCTGGTGGTGGTAACGGCGCCGGGCCCCGGCAGCGGCAAGATGGCCACCTGCCTCTCCCAGCTCTACCATGACTACAAGCGGGGCATCGCCTCCGGCTATGCCAAGTTTGAGACCTTCCCCATCTGGAACCTGCCCCTGAAGCACCCGGTGAACCTGGCCTATGAGGCCGCCACGGCGGATCTGAACGACGTGAACATGATCGACCCCTTCCACCTGGAGGCCTACGGCAAGACGGCGGTGAACTACAACCGGGACGTGGAGATCTTCCCGGTGCTGAATGCCATTTTTGAGAAGATCCAGGGCACGTCCCCCTACCGCTCCCCCACGGACATGGGGGTGAACATGGCGGGCAACTGCATCTGCGACGACGCGGTGTGCTGCGCCGCCAGCCGGATGGAGATCCTGCGGCGGTACTACACCGCCTGTGTGGAGCGGCTGCGGGGCAAGGCCGGGGACGAGCCGGTGCGGAAGCTGGAGCTGGTGATGCAGCAGGCGAACGTCACGCCGGACATCTGCCCGGCGGTGTCCGCCGCGCTGCTGAAGGCGGAGACCACCGGCGGCCCCGCCGGCGCCATGGTGCTGCCGGACGGCCGGGTGGTCACCGGCAAGACCTCCGACACCCTGGGGGCGGCCTCCGCCCTGCTGCTGAACGCCATGAAGGCCGTGGGCGGCATCGGCGACCAGTTCGAGCTGATCTCTGCCCAGGTGCTGGAGCCGGTGTGCCGGCTGAAGACCCAGTACCTGGGCCACAAGAACCCCCGCCTCCACACAGACGAGGTGCTGATGGCCCTCACCATCTCCGCCCTCACCAACCCCCTGGCGGAGCTGGCCCAGCAGCAGCTGCCCAAGCTCCGGGGCTGTGACGCCCACTTCACGGTAATCCTCAGCGAGGTGGACGAGAACCTTCTGCGCCGCCTGGGCATCAACGTCAGCTGCGAGGCACGGTACGAGACGAAGAAGCTGTATCATAAATAAGAAGGGGAATCTCCGAGCTGGGAATACGCCGCTTGGAGTATGGATTCCCGCTTTCCGAAGGGAAGGGACTGGTGAATAAGCGTCCCTTCGGAGAGGCGGGGCCGCCGGGCGGCGGCCTCGGGGGTATCTGCTCCCGCAGGGGATGCGCCCCCCCATTTTCTTTTTGAGACATCAAAAAGAAAATGCGCCGCGCCCGGTGGAAAAGAAAAAATGTTTCGGCGGGTCGGTCTGCGCAGGCGCAGACCTCCTGCCGCCGGCGGGGGAAGGCTGGCAGTCCCTTGCGGCAATCAGGGACGGAAACGCGCTGCCCTTGGGGAAACCTCCAGCCCGGGGAATTCCGGGATACCTGCTGCTCCTCTTTTCGCTGCCGCTGGCCGGTTGTTGATGAGAGTCTCAACATGGGCTAACGCAACAACTCCTACGCCCGCCAGAGCAGCGCGTAGCGAAGCGGAACGCGCGGAAAGAGAAGCTGGTCAAATGCGCCTTTGTACCCCGACGACCTCTGTACCTTCTGCCACGGGACGGCAGTATTGACCTCGCAGAAGACCCAAGCGTGCCTGAAGGCAAGGCCAAATCGGCGCTTGCACCGATCCGTCAACCCCCGTCGCGCGGAGGGCCACTGCACCGGAGCGCGCCAAACGTTTTTCTCTTTGGACCGTGCACGGCCCGTTTCTCTTTTGGCACGACAAAAGAGAAATGGGGGGTGCATCCCCGCTGAACAAGCCCCCCTGCGGGAGCAGATCCCCTCCCGGCCGCCGTTCGGCGGCCCCTCCCACCCAGCAGCGGGTGCATCTGCCCAGCCATCCCAATGACCGTATTTCCCCGGCGGCAGACAGCCGCCCCATTTCACAGAAAAGGAAGAATCACACCCCATGCAGGACATCATCCAACAACTGGCATCTGAACTGAACAAAGACCCCCGCCACGTGGAAAACGTGGTGCGCCTTCTGGACGAGGGCAACACCATCCCCTTCATCGCCCGGTACCGCAAGGAGCTCCACGGCGCCATGGACGACACCGCCCTGCGGAATCTGGAGGAGCGGCTCCAGTACCTGCGGAACCTGGCGGAGCGCCGGGAGGCGGTGAAGAAGTCCATCGAGGAGCAGGGCAAGCTGACGGAAGAGCTGTCTTTCGCCATCGACGCCGCCCGGACGCTGGCGGAGGTGGAGGACCTGTACCGCCCCTACAAGCAGAAGCGCCGCACCCGGGCCACCGTTGCCCGGGAAAAGGGCCTTGCGCCCCTGGCGGAGGTGCTGTTCGCCCAAGGGCCGGACTGCCCGGCCCCTCTGACAGAGGCGGCAAAATACGTGGACAGCGAAAAGGGCGTGGAGACGGCGGAGGACGCCCTTTCCGGCGCCTCCGACATCATCGCCGAGACCATCAGCGACGACGCCGCCCTCCGCAAGACCCTCCGTTCCCTGCTGGAGCGGGAGGGGAAGCTCTGCTCCCAGGCGGCGGTGGAGGAGGACTCCGTCTACCGGCTGTACTACGACTTCTCCCAGCCCCTCTCCCGACTCCAGGGCCACCAGATCCTGGCCATCAACCGGGGGGAGAAGGAAGGCTTTCTGAAGGTCCATGTGGAGCTGGACCGGGACCGGGCCCTCCAGACCGGCCGGCGGCACGTGATCGTCCCCGGCAGCGCCGCCATGGAATTTGTCAAGGCCGCGGCGGAGGACGCCTATGACCGCCTGATCTTTCCCGCCCTGGAGCGGGAGGCCCGCTCCGCCCTGACGGACCAGGCGGACGAGGGGGCTATCGGCCAGTTCGCCCTGAATTTGAAGCCCCTGCTGATGCAGCCGCCGGTGAAGGGCAAGGTCACCATGGGCCTGGACCCGGGGTACCGGATGGGCTGCAAGGTGGCGGTGGTGGACGGCACGGGCAAGGTGCTGGACACCGCCGTGGTCTACCCCACCTACGGCGAGCGGCAGGAGAAAGAGGCCATCGCCACCCTGTCCAAGCTGATTCGGAAGCACGGCGTGGAGCACATCGCCATCGGCAACGGCACCGCCAGCCGGGAGACGGAGCAGATGGCGGTGAAGCTGATCCATCAGGTGAACGAGGCCGGCGCCCACGTCAGCTACATGATCGTCAGCGAGGCCGGGGCCAGCGTGTACTCCGCCAGCCCCCTGGCGGCGGAGGAGTTCCCCCAGTACGACGTGAACCTGCGGTCCGCCGTGTCCATCGCCCGGCGGCTCCAGGACCCCCTGGCGGAGCTGGTGAAGATCGACCCCAAGGCCATCGGCGTGGGCCAGTACCAGCACGACATGCCCCCCAAGCGGCTGGACGAGGCCCTGAACGGCGTGGTGGAGGACTGCGTCAACGCCGTGGGCGTGGACGTGAATACCGCCTCGCCCTCCCTGCTCCAGCGGGTGGCGGGGCTGAACGCCACCACGGCGAAAAACGTGGTGGCCTACCGGGAGGAAAACGGCCCCTTCACCTCCCGGAAGCAGATCCTGAAGGTTCCCAAGCTGGGCCCCAAGGCCTTTGAACAGTGCGCCGGCTTCCTTCGGGTGCCGGAGAGCAAGTCCGTGCTGGACAACACCGCCGTCCACCCGGAGAGCTACGCCGCGGCGGAGAAGCTGCTCGCCCTCACCGGCCACTCCCTTTCGGATGTGCGGGAGGGGAAGCTGGGTGATCTGAACGCCCAGATCAAGACCTACGGTGAGGAGAAAGCGGCGGCGGACTGCGGCGTGGGCGTGCCCACATTGCGGGACGTGGCGGCGGAGCTGATGAAGCCCGGCCGGGACATCCGGGACGAGCTGCCCAAGCCCATCCTCCGCACCGACGTGCTGGAGATGAAGGACCTGAAGCCCGGCATGGTGCTGACGGGCACGGTGCGGAACGTCATTGACTTCGGCGTGTTCGTGGACATCGGCGTCCACCAGGACGGGCTGGTCCACATCTCCCAGGTGTCCAAAAAGTTCATCAAGCACCCCTCGGAGGTGGTGTCTGTGGGAGACATCGTCCAGGTGGTGGTGCTGGAGGTGGACGAGAAGAAAAAGCGCATCGGCCTCAGCATGAAGCAGGTAAAGCAGGCGTGAACCGGGACAGGAGGGGACATAGATGGCCGTTTGGGACCGCTGGCTCCGCGGCGGAGACAGCCTCGTTTTGACGCCGACTGAATGGAAGGCTCTGATGGACGAGGCGTTTTCGCCCCTGCTGGAGCGGGAACTGGGGCTCTCCTATCTGGGAAACTATTTCTGGGCGGGACCCTGGGAGGATCACCGGCGGCGGATGGTGCGGGTGTTCCTGATCAACCAGAGCTCCGGCACTCTGCAGTGGGGCTGGGCCTTTGACTTCGCGCCGCACCTTTCCGGGAAGCGCCTGGCCTGGCACCGGACGGATCGATCCGCCCGCCAGGATGTGTGGGAGGTATCCCCGGACTTTGTGAAGAGCACCGGTCAGGCCCGGGATCGGGTGACATTCAACGCCTGGGGCCGGGATCGCAAGGCGATCCTGCGGGAGCACCGCCGGGCGATTCTGGCCCTGCTCCCGCTGTCCCGGCGCTACTATGCCGGGACTGCCCGGCCGGAAGCGCTGCTGCGGTCCATGGAGACAGCACTGGAGGATCCCTATGTTCGATTTACCCAGGGGACGCAGCTGACCATCTCCGCCGCGTTTCTGGCGGCCGCCCTGGGAAGAACGGAGCATGGCAGGGAGCTGCTGGCCCACCTGAACGTTTCTGAGCAGTATCAGGAGACGAGGCGTCTGTTGACAGAGCAGCTGGACAGGCAGCCCCGGCTATGGCCTGAGAAAGGAGAGACTGGAGATGACCCTGACCATCGATGAGGTGAACGACCTGCTGGACAACATGGCGGACAGCTTCCCGGAGGCGCTGTTCGACGGCCTCAACGGCGGGGTGAATCTGCTGGAGGAGGCCAAGCCGGACCCCGAATTCCCGGAGGGCGAGATGTATATCCTGGGGGAGTACTGCGACGATCTGCTGGGCCAGTATATCAACCTGTACTACGGCTCTTTTGCCGCCCTGGCGGAGCGGGAGGACTGGGATGAACAAATCTGGGAGGACGAGCTGTACACCACCCTCTCCCACGAGCTGACCCACCACATGGAGGGCCGGGGCGGCACCCACGCCCTGGACGACCGGGACGCGGAGGAGCTGGAGGAATACCGCCGGGAGTACGGCGGAGAGACATGACGCAAAAGGACCGCCCCGTGCCGCAGGCACGGGGCGGTTTTGGTATCCGGAGGGAAATCAGCCCTTGTCCTGCCGGATGATCCGGCGCAGGGCCTCGATGGCGGAGAGGATGGGCTTCTGGATGCTGTCGGTGGGATAGACGTCGGCGCTGGAGCGCTTGGACACAGAGCCGTCGAAATTGGTGGCGGACACCAGGATGGAGGCGGTGCGGATCCCAAGGCTGGATCCCACGGAGAAGAGGATGGACTCCTCCATGGAGGTGCAGACGGCGCCGCCCCGGACATAGCTCTGCCAGCGGCGGATCAGCTCGTCGGCCACCGGCTTTGTCTCCGGCTCCGTCTGGGTGTAGAAGGAGTCCTTGGTGATGCTGACGCCCACCGTGGTGTGGAAGCCCAGAGAGACGGCGCTCTCCTCCAGTGCCTTCAGCAGCTGGTAGCTGGGCACGGCGGGGAACTCCAGGGGCAGGTAGTGGCGGCTGGTGCCGTCCATGCGGACGCTGCCGCTGACCACCACGATGTCCCCGCACTGAACGTCGGCACAGGTGGAGGCGCAGGTGCCCACCCGGATGAACGTGTCCGCACCGCACTTGTGGAGCTCCTCCACGCAGATGGCGGTGGAGGGGCCGCCGATGCCGGTGGAGGTGACGGTGACCCGCTCCCCCTCCAGCGTGCCCTCCCAGGTGGTGAACTCCCGCTTCCGGGTCACCATACGGGGGTTGTCCAGATGGGCGGCGATCAGCTCGCACCGGTCCGGATCCCCGGGGACGATGGCGTAGCGGCCGGCCTCTCCCGGGGCCAGGTTCACATGGAGCATTCTGGCTGTTTCAGGCATGGCTCTGATTCTCCTTATTATACAAATTATTGCTGTGAAATCCGAATGGAGGCCGCCTCCCGCGTCCTCAGCGGTCCCCTTCCGCCCGGCTCTCCCGGCGGAACATCAAGAGGAAGCTGACGGCCAGCAGCAGGCAGCTGGCCCAGATGGCCCGCGTGCCCCAGAGCCGGGAAACGACGCCGCCGAATCCGGCCCCCAGGGCGAAAATGAGGATCACTGCGAAGTAGCGTCCGGCCTTCCGCAGGGCGGTCCGGTCCCAGGTGTCCCAGTAGACACAGAGGGCGTCCACTCCGCTGCGGAGATTGCCGATGCACATAGTGCTGGCGTAGGCGCTGCCGTTGACCTTGCGGAACGCCTGGACCTGCATGGCGCAGGTGAAGGACACCAGCGCGTTGGCCGGCGCGTCCAAAGACGGCGGAAGGAACCCCACGCCCAGCAGCAGGCCGATCTCCGCCAGCGCCACCAGCTGCCGCCAGTGGAGACGGGAGATCTCCTGACAGCGGCGGCGGACCATCTCCGCGGCGAAAACGCCCAGCGCAAAGGCCAGCAGCGGGATCAAATACCGGAGGACGCCCGCCAGATCCCCGGCGAAGGCCCGCTGGCTCATGAGAACGATGTTTCCCGTCTGGGCGTTGGCGAAGACCTCTCCCCGGACGCAGTAGGTGTAAGCGTCCTGCAGCCCGCCGGACAGGGTCAGAAAAACCATGGTGGAGAATGCCTCGGACATCTGCCCGTGGCGGGGGCCGGATCTGGCTCTGTGCATCCCATCAGCTCTTTTCCTGAGAATTCCGTGACCAGTATAATATAGGTGCGGGAAAAAGACAAGTCCGGCGGGAGCGGTCCCTGCGTCCCGGGACAGCGGCATCTGTCATAAGCGTTTTTGATGGAAGCGGTTACATTTCCGCCGATCTATACAAGGAATGTTAGGGGTTTTCTACGCTTGTGTAAAATGTACATTAAATACAAAAATCCCCTTGCTTTCACCGTTAAAAGATGTTAATGTTGACTTGGGCAAGGAAAACGTTGGAAACTTCTCAATGGAAAAGTCCGTTGCTTTATGTGCAAAATATGAAAACGCTTACACGAAAAGAGGCGTGACCGTGAATCCAACCATCTATGATGTCTCCAGGCTGTCCGGGGTTTCCATCGCCACGGTGTCCCGTGCGTTCTCCAATCCGGAGCGGGTGCGGGAGGACACCCGCCGGAAGGTGTTTGAGGCAGCGGAGGTGCTCCACTACTCCCCAAATGCCATCGCCCGGGCCATGGCCCGTCAGCGGACGGACAAGGTCGCCTTTTTGATCTGCAAAGAGGGGGCGACGATCCTGGACGAATTCTATGCCGGCATCTGCAATGGAATCATGCGGGAGACGAACCGGAGCGACTTCGAGCTGGTCATCTCCACTGCCGTGGACTGGGACACGACCTCCAACACCTCCAAAAACAAGCAGGTGGAGGGCGTGATCCTGGGCGGCAACGCCCGGCCCGATATGATCGCGGAGTTCCAGAATCGGGACCTGGCCGTGGTGCTGGTGAACAACCGCATCCAGGGGCTGGATATTCCCTGTGTGGTCTCGGATGAGTACGGCGGGGTCCGTCAGGCGCTGGAGCACCTGATCAGCCGCGGGCACCGGAACATCGCCATGCTGGCGGGGCGCTTCTCGCCCTATATTCTGGGCGAGCGGTACCGGGCCTTTCTGGAGGTCACCCAGGCCCACGGCCTGCCGGCAGACACCCGGCACATCAAGCTGTGCGACCCCACGGTGGAGAGCGCCGCAGAGGCCTGCCTGGAGCTGCTGTCCCGGCCGGACCGGCCCACGGCCGTCTTCGGCGGCAACGATGTGATGGCCGCCGGGGCCATGAAGGCTGCCCGCCGCCTGGGTCTGCGGGTGCCGGAGGATCTGGCGGTGACGGGGCTGGACGACAGCTCCGCCTGCGGGATGCTGGAGCCGGAGCTCACCTCCGTCCATATCGACTGCCGCCGGATGGGGGAGCTGAGCGTGGCGCGGCTCCAGGCGCTGCTGGCAGGGGAGACGGACGTCCCCCAGGTCACGGTGGTGCCCACAGAGCTGCGGGTGCGGGGCTCCAGTTGACCCGCGCTTTGGAAAGAGACAGAAGGCCGCGGGTGCGCGGCGGGAATTTTGCCATGCGCAAAGACGAGGAGGAGAGGATATGAAAGCGAGAAAAAGAGCCGGGACGGTGGGAAAAGTCCTGGGCTGCGCCCTGCTGCTGGTGATCGCCCTGTTTCCCATCTATTGGCTGGTGGCCATGGCCATCCGGCCCACATCGGAGATGCAGGGGCATATCTCCCTGATCCCGCAGTCCCTCACCATTGAGCATTTTATCAGCCTGTTTGTCAGCAAGGGCTTCGGCCAGGCCGCCATCAACAGCCTGCAGACCACGCTGAGCTCCCTGGTGCTGTCGCTGATCGTGGGAATCTGCGCGGCCTACATCCTGGCCCGGCGGAGATTCCGCTTCGGTCTGAAGCGGCCGATGACCTATTGGGTGCTGCTGGTCCGCGTGCTGCCCCCGGTGGCCTTCACCATCCCCCTGTACACCATGTTCAGCAAGGTCGGCCTGCTGAACACCAAGATCCCCGTGACGCTGGCCTGCGTGCTCATCAACGTGCCGCTGATCATCTGGTTCCTCATCAGCTTCTTCCAGGACCTGCCGGAGGAGGTGGAGGAGAGCGCCAAGGTGGACGGCGCCACAGAGTGGCAGCTCTTCCGCAAGATCGTCCTGCCCCTGGTGGCGCCGGGCATCGCCGCGGTGGCCATGCTGTCCTTCATGTACGCCTGGAATGAGTACACCTACACCGTCATCTTCACCCGCAGCCCCAGCAACTACACCGTGCCCCTGGCGCTCTCGGTGCTGAACACGGAGGACAACCTGACCAACTTCGGCCTGGTGGCCGCCGGCGGCGTGGTGTCCGTCATCCCCATCACCCTGTTTGTGATCTTTGCGCAGAACTACTTGATCTCCGGTTTGTCAAGCGGCGCTGTCAAAGAGTAACAAAACTATACGCAGTCCCATTCCCAAACCCACTAACAAGCGAAAAGTAGGAGGAAATGAAATGAAAAAGCTTCTGACCCTGGTCCTGGCGCTGGCCATGACCCTGTCTCTGGCCGCCTGCGGCGGAGACAATCAGGCTGCCGACTCCGGCAACAGCGGAGATGCCGGCTCCGGCGAGGCCACCAAGATGACCCTGATCCTGCGGGGCGGCGCCTACGGCGAGTCCCTGGAGGCCAGCTTGGCTCCCTTTGAGGAGGAACACAACGTGGACATCGAAGTGATGCTCATGTCCTTCGACGACCTGCACACCGGCATCGCCCTGGATGCCGTCAATGAAGTTGGCACCTATGACCTGTGCATGGTGGATGGCTCCTGGATGGCCGAGTTCACTGAGAACGGCGTGCTGGCCAACCTCAGCGAGATGGGATACAGCTTTGACGATGACATCATTCCCGCCACCACCACGATCTGCAAGGTGGGCGAGGACATCTATCTGGCTCCCTACTACGGCAACGTGACGGTCATGATGTACAACAAGCAGCTGCTGGCGGACGCCGGCTATGCCCCCGAGGACATCGACTCCTTCGCGGATCTGATGGACATCGCCCAGAAGACCAAGGCGGCCGACCCCAACAAGAACGGCTTCCTGATCCGCGGCGGCAGCGCCGACAACATCCTGTCCGACTTCCTGCCCCACCTGGTTGTCCACGGCGGCTGGGTCGTGGATGAGAACAACAACCCCACCGTCGACACCCCCGAGTTCAAGGCCGCCATGCAGGAGTACCTGGACCTGTACGCCCTGGGCAACACCCTGGACAAGGATGACATCGTGGCTTCCGTGACCTCCGGCGAGACCGCCCTGGCCCAGATCTGGCCCGGCTGGTACACCCCCACCGCTGACGGTCCTGCCAACTACACCACCATCCCCACCAAGCTGGCCGACGACTCCGCACCCGTGGACGCCGTGGCCCTGCAGGGCGTGTGGTGCATTGGCATCCCCGACAACGCCCCCCACAAGGACCTGGCCCTGGAGCTGCTGGAGTACGTCATGAGCCCCGAGGTGCAGCTGGCCTCCATTGAGAACAACGGCGTTCCCTGCCGTTACAGCTGCCTGACCGATCCCACCGTGCTGGAGACCTATCCCCACCTGCAGACCGTCTGCGGCGCTCTGGAGACCGGCGTGTACCGTCCTGTGATCGAGGAGTGGACCGAGTTTACCAACATCCTGGGCACCGAGATGGACAACATCATCCAGGGCACCAAGACCATGGACGAGGCGCTGGCCTACGCCCAGGAGCAGCTGGAGCAGCTGATGGCCTGAGCCCAGTCTCTCTGAAACAGAAATGACACGGCCGGCCGGGGCGCCGTCTGGCGCCCCGGCCGTTGTTCCAAACGCCCCGGAGCCGGGCCCTGGGGCCACACCTCTCGAGTTTGTGAGGCCAATGTATGAAGAGAAACGAGATCACAAAACTGAATAGCGCCCAGGCGGCCACAAACCGGTTCGGGATCGGAATGCTCACGCCCACCCTGGTGGTCCTGCTGGTCATGACGGCCTATCCCCTGATTTTCACATTTGTATACAGCTTTACCGACTACAACTACCTGAAAGGCACGGAGAACGCCTCCTTTGTGCTGTTCGACAACTACGTCGCCCTCTTTAAAAACGGATATTTTCAGCAGGCGGTGTGGAACACCATCAAGTTCACCATCCTGGCGGTGGTGCTGGAGATGGCCCTCGGCCTTCTGATCGCAGTATTTGTCAACTCCCTCAAGCGGGGGCAGAAGATCATGCGGACGCTGCTGCTCCTGCCCTACCTGCTGCCCGCCGTCACGGTGGCCCTCAGCTGGCGGATGATGCTCTCCGCCAACTACGGCATCATCAACCAGTTCCTGGAGGGGCTGGGCCTGCCGGTGTTCAACTGGTTCATGGACACGAAAACGGCCTTCGGCACGATCCTGCTGATCGACGTGTGGCAGAACGTCCCCTTTGTGTTTCTGCTGCTGTACGCCTCCCTCCAGTCCGTGTCGGAGAACCAGTATGAGGCCGCCCGCATCGACGGCGCCGGCTTCCTCCAGCAGTTCTGGTACATCACCCTGCCCAACATCAAGGGCAGCCTGGCCCTGTGCGCCCTGCTGCGGACCATCGACACCTTCCGCCTGTTCGAGAAGGTGAACGTCCTCACCGGCGGCGGCCCCGCGGGCACCACCACGACCATCACCCAGTTCCTGTATACTTACGGCATCAAGTCCCTGGACTTCGGCTTCGGCAGCGCCGGCGCCATCGTGATGACACTGCTGGTCCTGATCCTGTCCAGCTTCTACATCAAGCGGGCCATGGGTTGAGCGCCTATGGAAGAACTGAAACTGACATTCGTCAACGTGGGCTATGGGGAGGCCGCCGTGCTGGAGTGTCCCGACCCGGCCTTCCCCGGCGGCACCTTTGTCATGGTGATCGACGGCGGCACCGCCGAGGCGGAGGAGTACCGGGACAGCGCCACCGGCCGCATCCCCCTGGACCGGTACCTCTCCCTGCGGGGCGTGGACCACATCGACCTGATGGCAGTCACCCATGTCCATGAGGACCACCTGTGCGGCCTGCTGCCCGCGGCGGAAAAGCTGCCTCCCGCGGCCCTCTGGCAGACGCTGCCCCCGGAGTTCTGCCGCTCCATGCGGCCGCTGGACATTCCGGCGGAGGGCCTGACGCCCTCCCGGAGCAAGTTTCTCCGTGCCCTGAACGACTACCGCCGCCTCTGCCTGGGGCAGAGCTGCCCGCGCCACCGGCCCCTGGCCGGAATGGAGCTCCGGCTGTGCCGGGATCTCTCCGTCCGGGTGCTGGGCCCCTCCCGGGCGCGGGCGGAGACGCTGGCGTCCTTGTGCCGGGCACTGTACGAGGAGGCGGACCCGTCCGCTTTCTGGCAGCGCCTGGACCAGCTGGACGCGGCCATGAACAATTACAGCCTGATCCTCCTGCTGGAGTACCGGGGGACCCGGATCCTGCTCCCCGGCGACACCAACCGCATGGGCTATGGAGAACTGGACCCCGCCGCCCTGCGGGCCGACCTCTTCAAGGTGGGCCACCACGGCCAGCGGGACGGCATTTCAGCGGAACAGATCCAGGCCATCGCTCCCCGGGCGGTGGTGTGCTGCGCATCCAGCGACCGCCGCTACAACAGCGCCGAGCCGGGCATCCTGCAGATGATGGCGGACAGCGGCGCACGGCTGTACTTTTCCGACTGCCCGCCCGGCCCGGACGGCGCAGTCCCGCCCCCCCATCAGGCCCTGACGTTCACAGTGGGCGCCGGCGGCGCGCTGGAGGGCACATACCTGTCCATCCCGGATTGAGTCCCCGGTCAAATACGACATATCCGTCCGCTCCGGCACTCCACATTCTGCCGGAGGCGGGACGAAAAAAGGAGGAGAACCCCCCGCCCGGCTCGCGGTGCGGCAGTGTGGAGACCTGCCGCAGAGGCGGACCGGCCCCGGCCGGCCGCGAGGGAACAGCTGCGGAGGCACTGTTTCCAGAGCCTGATACCATGGCAGAAGTCATTCTGAAAAACATCAAGAAGGTCTATCCCCACCAGGAACCCGCCAAGAAGAAAAAGGGCTCTGAGGAGAAGAAGACGAACCTCCAGATCACGGACGAGGGCGTGCTGGCGGTACAGGAGTTCAACCTGAACATTGCGGACAAGGAGTTCATCGTGCTGGTGGGCCCCTCCGGCTGCGGCAAGTCCACTACCCTGCGGATGGTCGCCGGCCTGGAGGAGATCAGCGGCGGCGAGCTGTATATCGACGGCAAGCTGATGAACGATGTGGCGCCCAAGGACCGGGACATCGCCATGGTGTTCCAGAACTACGCCCTGTACCCCCACATGACCGTGCGGGAGAACATGGCCTTCCCCCTGAAGCTGAAGAAGTACCCCAAGGAGGAGATCCGCAAGCGGGTGGATCAGGCGGCGGAGGTCCTGGGCATCACGGAGTATCTGGACCGCAAGCCCAAGGCCCTCTCCGGCGGCCAGCGCCAGCGGGTGGCCATCGGCCGGGCCATCGTGCGGGAGCCCAAGGTGCTGCTGATGGACGAGCCGCTCTCCAACCTGGATGCCAAGCTGCGCAACCAGATGCGGGCGGAGATCATCAAGCTGCGCCAGCGGATCGACACCACGTTCATCTACGTGACCCATGACCAGACGGAGGCCATGACGCTGGGCGACCGGATCGTCATCATGAAGGACGGCGTCATCCAGCAGATCGGCACGCCCCAGGAGGTGTTCGACCATCCCACGAACCTGTTCGTGGCTGGCTTCATCGGCACGCCCCAGATGAACTTCTTCGATGCGGAGCTGGTGAAGGAAAACGGCCGCTACGCGGTGGTGCTGGAGAACGCCCGGGTGGAGCTCTCCGAAGCCAAGCAGGCGAACCTGGCCCGGAAGCAGGTCCAGCCCGGCCCCATCACGCTGGGCGTCCGGCCGGAGCACATCTCCCTGGCCGGGGATGTGTCCCAGGCGGTGCAGGGCACTGTGGACGTGGCGGAGATGATGGGCTCTGCGGTTCATCTCCATGTGGACGCCTGCGGGCGGGACACCATCGTCATCCTCCAGACCATGGATCTCCAGGGGGCGGGGCATCCGATTCCCGCCACCGGCAGCGCCCTGCCGTTCACCTTCGGCGGGAACGTGGCCCACGTCTTCGACCGGGAGACCGGCCGGAATCTGGAGGTCTGATCCGCCTCCCCGCCGCGCCGGATGCGCCGCGGGCAAACTCTTCTGTAAAAGGAGACGCGCTTTTCAGCGCGTCTCCTTTTTGAAAGTCTCAACCAGGAGTCGGCCAGCGGCACGGCAGTGGCTGCGGGACCGTGGAAGCACTGGAGGGGACCGGCCGTTTGGGGGCGGGCAGGCGGAGCCGTCCCTCCGGGCAGAGGAACCCATCAAAAAGGACATCCTTTGGGATGTCCTTTTTGGTGGCAGGGATGGCTAAAACCGATATCTCCTTGTGGCAAGACAAAACCGAAGCCCAGCGAAGCGGGTTCGGTTTGGAAGGCGAGGAGCAGCAGAATAAGCGCGATGAGCTTTGCAATGAAACGAAAAAGCTCGTCGCAAGCGATATGACGCTTGCGACGAGCTGGAAGGGTCGGTTAAAATCGATATTTGAGATGCGGGTTATGGGGCGGACACGCAAGAGGAAATCACCCAACCGGCCTTCTGGCCGGCGGCGCCAATGCGCCGTACGAGCGTTTTGCCGCAGGCAAAACCTCGGCGCAGGCGGAATTCACTTCCGCCGAGCATTTGAATCACCGCAGGGTGGAGCCGCCCTTTGGGCGGCGGAACCCACAAAAAAGGACACGACGTAAGTCGTGTCCTTTTTTGTGGTGCGGGTAACAGGACTCGAACCTGCACGGTTGCCCAATGGAACCTAAATCCATCGTGTCTGCCAATTCCACCATACCCGCAGAGACGGCGCCGGGATAGTTGCAGTATATCACATCTCTCCCCCTTGAACAATAGGAAAATCTACGATACAATGAAATGCAGTCTGTTCAAAACCATTGAAAAGAGGAAGCGTACCATGATGACCCCACGCGTTGCTGCCATTCACGACATGTCCGGCTTCGGCCGGTGCTCTCTCACTGTGGCCATTCCCATTCTCTCCGCCATGGGGGTCCAGTGCTGCCCCCTGCCCACGGCGTTTCTCTCCACCCACACCGGCGGGTTCGAGGGGTTCACCTTTCTGGACATGACCGACGAGATGCCCAAGGTGGCGGACCACTGGGCCAGCTTGGGCCTGACATTCCAGGCCGTATACAGCGGCTTCCTGGGCAGTGAGCGGCAGATCGGCGTGGTGGAGGACTTTATCCGCCGGTTCCGGGGACCGGACACCGTGGTGGTGGTGGACCCGGTGATGGGGGACTACGGCCGGGTCTACCAGACCTACACCGCCGCCATGTGCAGCGGCATGGCCCGGCTGGCGGAGCTGGCGGACGTCATCACCCCCAACCTGACGGAGGCGGCGCTGCTGCTGGGCCAGCCCTATGAGACGCTGCCCGACGGCGAGGCAGGCCTCCGGGAGATCACGGAGCGGCTGAGCCTGGAGGGGCGGCGGTCTGTGGTGCTGACGGGCGCCTCTCTGGCCCCCGGCCGGACCGGCGCCGTCTGCTTCGACGCCCGCACCGGGAAGACAGAGGCCGTCCAGACCGCCTATGTGGCCCATGAGTTCCACGGCACCGGGGACGTGTTCTCCAGCGTCCTCACCGGGGCGCTGGTGCGGGGGGAGTCCCTCTCCGCCGCCGCCGGAGAGGCGGCGGCGTTCGTCCGGGCCTGCGCGGAGCGGACCGCGGCGGAAGACCTGCCCATGCGGGAGGGCGTGGATTTTGAACCCCTGCTGGGCCTGCTGATCCCCGGAAAGGAGACGGTATGACCGGATTTCCCTCTCTGCGGCGGCTGAATGTATCCTATACGCTGGTCCACGTGGTCTACTGGGCCATGTTTGCCATCTTCGCGGGCTACCAGACCTCTCTGCTGCTGGGGCGGGGCTTTACCAGCGGGGAGGCGGGGATCTTTGCCTCCATCCGCTGCTTCGCCGGCATTTTGGCCCAGCCGCTGCTGGGGGGCTGGGCGGACCGCCACCCGGAGGTGCCGATCAAGCGCCTGCTGAATGCCTGCCTGGTGCTGGCCCTGGGGGTGAATGTGGTGTTCTACACCACCCGCCCCGGCTTCTGGGGCACCGCCCTGATCTTCCTGACCCTGGGCATTCTGGAGCTGAACGCCTATCCTCTGCTGGACTCCATGGCAGTGCAGTTCATCGCCGCCGGGGTCGACATGTCGTACAGCCTCAGCCGGGGGCTGGGGTCCCTGTCCTACGCCCTGGCCTGCGTGGCGTGCGGCCAGCAGGCGGTGTGCTTCGGAACGGAGAGCCTGCTGCTGACCCACATGACCCTGCTGGTGCTGATGATCGCGGTAGTGGCCCTGTACCCCGCCTTTCCAAAAGAGGCCCTGCAGACCCGGGGCGGGGAAGAGCGGCCCCACTCCATTTTGTACATCCTGAAGAGCAGCCGCCCCTTCACCCTGACGCTGGTGAGCCTGTTCTTCACCCTGGCGGCCATTATGCCCATCGTCAGCTTCATGGTGAACCTTGTCTCAGACCGGGGCGGCGACGAGGGGCACCTGGGTCTGGCACTGTTCCTGATGGGGGCGTCGGAGCTGCCGGCGGCGCTGCTGTTCACGCCGCTGTTCCGCCGCTTCGGCGCGGCGGGGACCCTGCGGATGTCCATTTGCTTCATGGCGGTGAAGCCCCTGCTGTTCCTGCTGGCCCCCGGCCTCTCCGGACTCCTGCTGGTGCAGCCCGTCCAGCTGCTGGGGTACGGGCTGTTCACCCCCGCCTCGGTCTACTACGCCAACGCAAACGTCTCCCCGGCGGACCAGGTGAAGGGCCAGTCCATCATGATGATCGCCTCCAACGGCCTGGGCGCCATGTTCGGCAACTTCCTGGCGGGGTACGCCATTGACTGGGGCGGCGCCGACGCCATGCTGGGCATGTGCCTGGCCTTCGGCGTCATCGGCGTGCTCTTCATGCTGGCGGCGGGGCGCATAAAGAAATGAAGTCATCACCGCCCGGCAAAACTGCGCGGTTCTTTCTTGTCAGTACGTCCCGCCAAATAATCAAGACTGACCCGATAATATCCGGCCAGTTGGACCCAATATCTCAGCGGCATCTCACATTCGCCCCTTTCGTACTTTGAATAGCAGTTCTGGCTGCACGCCAATTGTTCGGCAACGTCTTTCTGCGTCATATGGTTTTCTATGCGCATCTGTCTGAGTCTGGGATATTTCATACGAATCACCAATGTGATCTTACCACGCTTTCCATCTCAGGATCGATATTTTGAATAAATTGTTCTAGACTGATTCGGACAGGCGGCACTTTTTTCCATTTTCACAGTCTGCCAAAATTTTTACTTGACCTTCCCCCGGGGGGAAGGTGTATCCTGACACTGTCATCTCGCCGGGGTGCCCGGCACAAACGCCCTGCGGGGCGGGAAAGGAATGGATTATGAACACACTGCGTACACGCTGGAAGGCGTCGGTCCTGGCCTTCCTCCTGGCCCTGAGTCTGGCGGTCCCCGCCGCGGCGGCGGAGACCCAGGCTGCGGCCGCGGACCTGCAGACCACGGCGGACACGGCCGCCGCCTACGCCGCCCAGTACGGCGGCGCCCAGAGCCTGCAATATGCCCTGTGGCAGGATGGGGAGATCGTCCTCACCGGAGAGGCGGGCACCTTCTCCCGGTCGGAGAACCGCCTGATGACCGGGGATGAGCTGTACGGCATCGGCTCTGTCAGCAAGATCTACACCACCGTGGCCGTCATGCAGCTGGTGGAAGACGGCAAGGTCTCCCTGGACGCCCCGGTGACCCGGTATCTCAAGGACTTCACCATGGCGGACCAGCGGTACAAGGACATTACCGTGCGGATGCTGCTGAACCACTCCTCCGGCATCAAGGGCACCGGCCTCTCCGGGGCCATGCTGTTCGGCGGGGCCAGCACGCAGGCCCACGACACGTTGCTGGAGAAGCTCTCCACCCAGACCCTGGCGGCAGACCCCGGCGCCTTCAGCGTCTACTGCAACGATGGATTCACCCTGGCGGAGCTGGTGGTGGAGGCTGTCAGCGGTATGGACTTCATGGACTATGTGGAGGAAAACATCTTGGCCCCGCTGGAGCTGGACCGCACCTTCGCCCCCGGCGGGGACTTTGACACGGCGGATCTGGCCCCCATCTACCGGGGCGAGGATCCCCGCGCCCTGCCCCAGGATGCGCTGAACGCCATCGGCGCCGGCGGCATCTATGCCACCGCCTCCGATCTCGCCGCCTTCGGCGGCGCCCTGACGGGCACGGAGCTGCTGCGTGAGACCAGTCTGGACGCCATGGCCGCCCCGGAATATGCCCGGGGCATCTGGCCCGACGCCGGGGAGCCGGACTCCCTGGCCTATGGCCTGGGCTGGGACAACATGGAGTGGTATCCCTTCTGCCAGAGCGATATCCAGGCCCTGGTGAAGGGCGGCGACACCCTGTACTACCACGCGGGTCTGGTGGTCCTGCCGGAGTACGACATGGCCGCGGCGGTGGTCAGCTCCAGCGGCGTGTCCACCTATAACCAGCTGGCCGCCAATCAGATCCTCATCGCCGCCCTGGCGGAGGAGGGCGTGACGGTGGACCAGACCGTGGAGACTCTGCCCGCGGCGGAACCCGCCGCCATGCCGGCAGAGCAGCTGGCAAATGCCGGGTATTACGGCTCCACCTCCGTCCAGTATCAGGTGGAGATCAGCGCCGACGGCACCATGACCCTGTCCTATCTGAACTATCCCACCACCATGCCGGCCCAGACCTTCACCTATTACAGCGACGGCTCCTTCCGGGACGCCGCCGGCATGTCCTACATCTCCTTCGTGAAGGAGTCCAACGGCCAGACCTATCTCTATCAGCGGGCCGTCTCGCCCCTGCCGGGGCTGGGGGCGCTGCCCACCTCCAACTACGCGGCGGTGCTCCTGCCGGAGAACCCCCTCTCCCCGGAGGTTTCCGCCGCCTGGGAGAGCATCTCCACCGTGAGCATCCTGCCCATGAACGAGCCCTATAACTCCCAGATGTACCTGGCCCTGGCGGATTCCGCCGCCACGGAGACGCCGGAGTCCGTCCCCGGTTATATCGGCGCCGCCCGGATCGTGGACGAGACCACCGCCGTCTCTGAGATCCAGGTCCCCGGCGTAGGCAGCCGGGACGGCGTGGACTACACGCTGGAGGACCGGGACGGCGTCCTCTGGATCGACGCCAAGGGCAGCCTCTACATGGACGCGGCCGCCGCGCCCACGCTGTTCACCGGCTCCGGCTGGGCATACAGCACCATCCGGGATGACGGGTATGCCCGCTGGTATCGGGTGGGCGACGCCGCTGGCAGGACTATGACGGTCCAGGTGCCGGAGGACGCCGGCTTCTGGGTCTATGACGGGAGCGGTCAGGTGACGGCCTCCTCCGTTTTGTGGGGCGACACCTCCGCCACCCTGCCGGCGGACGGGCTGATCGTCTTTGCCGGAGACCCCGGCGCCCGGTTCCATCTGCGCTTCCAGGGATAACGTCTCCGGACATGAAAAACGCGCCGCTTCTGCGGCGCGTTTTTTCGGTTCAGCGGTCCGAATGAGACCAGGCCCGGGGCTGGTTGTAGGGGCGGTACGTGGATGTGAGCACATGTTCAAAGATCGGCGCGTCGGGCACCTCCACCCGTCTGAGGATCTGCTCGCCCGCAGCCTGCCCCAGGTCCTCCACCGGCTGGATGATGGAGTCCATCTGATTGGCGTACAGGGCGTACACATCGGAGTCATAGTCCACAAAGCTCACCAGGTCGATGTCCTGGGCCAGCTGGATGCCCTTCTGGTGGAGATAGATGATGGTCTCCGAGGCCATCAGGCCCTGGCAGACGATGATGGCGTCGCACTTGCGCTCCAGCAGCTGGTCCAGGCAGGCGCAGGCGCTGTTTTCCAGGGAGTCGCCGTATTGGATCAGGTTCTCATCCTCCGGCAGGCCGCAGTCCGCCACAGCCTGCCGGTAGGCGGAGATCCGCTCCTGCGTGCTGGAGAGGCGGGGAAGGCCGCCGATGATGCCGATCCGCTGGTCGCCCTTTCCCGCCAGCCGGCATACACTGCGGTAGATGGGCTGGAAGTTGGACACGCAGACGGAGGAGTACTTCTTCGTCTCAAAGATCCGGTCCACCAGCACCACCGGAAACCCCGCGGGAATCAGGGCGTCGAACCGCTGGAAATCGTCCATGGTGCTGGCCACCAGCAGCCCGTCCACCAGGCCCGCCGTCAACAGGCGGATGTTGGTCTCCTCCCGGTCCATATTCTCCCGGGTATTGGCGATGATGAGCTGGTAGCCGTTGGCGGAGAGATATTTTTCCACAGACTCAATCATGGTTGCGAAGAATTTATTGGCGATATCGGGCACAATAAAGCCGATGATCTTTTTCTTTCCCGTGCGGAAGCTGCGGGCGGAAGCGTCCGGCGTGTATCCCAGCTCCTCGATGGCCCGGTAGACCTTCTCCTTCGTCTCGTTGGACACATACCGGGTATTGTTGATGGTGTGGGAGACGGTGGCGGTGGACACCCCCGCCAGCTTCGCCACATCGCTGATGGTCACCTTCATGGGACAGCCTCCTTGCGCAATGGTTTATTGGTTTACGCAAATAATTAGCCACTTCAGTATAGGACAGCTTTCCCTCCGCGTCAAGCCCCTTTTCCCCTTGTTTCCCGTAAAAATTGTGAAATATGCCCTTTTTCTTATGGATTATCCACAACCTGCCGGAGAAAATGTTATCTGAATTGACAGTTGCAAAAAGGTCGACCGTGTGATAATATACTTGTGCGATCATTAGAAAACGTTTACGCAAACGTTTCGACGGCGCGCCGCCGGTGCGTCTGATTTTGTGAAAGGAGTCTTTCCGATATGAAAACCAAGATTGGCATCAATGGCTTCGGCCGCATCGGCCGCCTCGTCTTCCGCGCCGCCCTGACCCACGACGATGTGGAGGTCGTCGGCCTGAACGATCCCTTCATGAACCCCGAGTATATGGCCTACATGCTGAAGTATGACAGCGTGCACGGCAAGTTCCCCGGCGAGGTCTCCGCCGAGGACGGCGCCCTGGTGGTCAACGGCAAGAAGTACCCCGTCTTCACCGCCATGGATGTCAAGGACATTCCCTGGGCTTCTGTCGGCGCTGAGTATATCTGCGAGTGCACCGGCAAGCACCTGAGCAAGGAGCTGTGCCAGGGCCACATCGACGCCGGCGCCAAGCACGTGGTCATGGGCGCCCCCTCCAAGGACGACACGCCCATGTTCGTCATGGGCGTCAACAACAGCAAGTACACCTCTGACATGACGTTCGTGTCCAACGCCTCCTGCACCACCAACTG
>DWXY01000140.1 GCA_019118935.1 Candidatus Oscillibacter pullicola | reverse complement strand
CAAGCGGTACAAAGGAAGGAGCTGATTCAACTGAAGCTGAGAGCACTTCTGCTGGCCACCATGCTATGTGCCCTATGTGTGGGCCAGGCCAGCGCCCTGGAATATACCATGGAGGCCCCGGACGATTACCTATTCGGCAGACCTACCAGCGATGACACCATCTACGAATGGGAAGATCCCAATGTAGACCGGAGTAAGAACACCGCCCTGATCCCGCCTGGATTTGGCGCACCTACCAGTTACCTCCCCGGCAGCGGCGACCCTCTGACGCCCAATCTCATCCCCGGTGCTCTGGATGGTGGCGGGCTGGTATCCCAGACCGGGAGCGTCAACTATCCTGTGATCGACACAGGAAATGGGGGCAGTTCTGGCCAGGACGTCGGCTATACAGCCGTCACCAGCGATCTCTACTACTCTGGCGGACACCTGGGGACACTCAAGATCCCGGCCATCGGCCTGTCTACCGGGATCAGGACGGCAACCGACTTACCGACTTCATCTCCATCAAGGTGCGCGGTCCCCTGGCCGAGTTCTGTGCTGCCTATGCCTGGAAGGGCTGCAAGCTGGCCGCCTCCGGCGACTTCGAGACCATCACTTTTTCTGACGATCCCACCCGCCAGCCCGGCTTCCTGATCAAGGCTACGGAGGTGGAGCTCCTCTCCCCCCGTCGGGCAGAGGAGGCAACCGCTGCCGAGCAGAACCAGGCCGAGTGTGAGGCCGCCTGATGAAGAACACTGGGATCATTTACAGCAGCACAGAGCGCACCCCTGTTGTGCTGCCTGAGATGGCCGAGCTGCTCCCGCCTTTGAGCGAGGAGCAGCTCGGCGCGCTGGAGACGGACCTCCTGAAAAATGGGTGCTATACCTCCATCATCGTCAATGAGGATCTGGTCGTCATTGACGGGCATAACCGAAAATCCCTGTGCGACAAGCACGGCCTGCCCTATCAGATGCTGGTGTTCGCCTTTGACGATCTGCTGGAGGCCAAGCAGTGGGCGCTGGATACCCAGAAAGGCCGCCGTAACCTGGACAAGTGGGAACTGGGCAAGATCGCCCTGAAGCTTAAGCCGGAGATCGAAGCCAGGGCCAAGGCAAACCAGGGTACGCGAACTGACCTTTCGGCAACATTGCCGGAAAGTTCCGTTCCTGTTGACACCCGCAAAGAACTGGCAGACTCCGTTGGCCTGGGTGAGCGGACCATGGGCAAAGTGATGCAGATCGACGAGCACGCCCCTGCAGCGGTCAAGGAGGCGCTGGACAAGAAGGAACTGTCCATCAACCAGGGCTACCAGATCACCAAGCAGGTGGAGGATCTGCCGGAGGAGCAGCGGGAGCAGGCCGCTCAGGAGGCGTTGGACATCCTGAGAGCAAAAAAGGAAATCCAGGAAAAGGACGCGGAGATCGACCGTGAGGGGAAGATCGCCGGAGTCTTCTGCAAGGCGTATGAAAAGGCGGTCCTGCTGGACCCCACAGAGGAAAATGTCCGGATCTGGGCTAAATGCACCCGCATGACCAGGGACGAGATGGAAGATACGGTGAAAGAATCCCGTGAATTGGCGGAGGTGTTTCGGACCATTGCCGACCTCATGGAGCGCCTCCTGCCGGAAAGGGGGACGCTATGACGGAAATGAGTGTCCGCCAGTGGCAGGAGCGGTTCCGTGCCGGGGATTTTTCCTCGAAAGATCGTGCCGTTCAGTGTGAGGCCGGGTGGTATGACTGGTTCTGTCAGGATGACGCGCTGGCCGGACGGCTCCAGAAGTTGAGCAAGGTTGTCATGGGGATCACCGACCCGTATATCCTGGACAACTACTATGTCTGGTTCAAGAACAACTGCCCGCTGTCCGGCCCGCTCTATGATGACGTGCGGTTTGAACCTCTGCATGGTGACCGCAACGGGAGATATTTTGTGGTCATCCGGGACAGTCCCCATGAGACCCATAAGTGGACCATCTACACGGAGCGCCATGGATTTGAACAGCCGGAATTCACCTGTGCAAACGTGCGGGATATGCTCCGCCATATCAACACCATGGCCCCGGAAACCTGGCGCGGTGATCCGCAGCCTGCAAAAGCGCCGCATTCCCCTCAAAAGAAGCGAAAGGAGGCAGAACGATGAACCGGGAAAACGCGGGTGCCAAGCCGACTGCTCCGCCCAGACTGCCGCCAGAGGCTGAGCAGGAGATCCTGGAGGCGTTGTTCGAGGGGATGGAGATCCACTCCAGCGAGATCGCTGCGATCCTGAAAAAGCATGGCGTGTGCGGGGATGTGGAGGCCCTCCAGGACAGCTACCGCAAGCGCCTGGGCCAGCGTCTCATGGCCAGTCTCCGGGATGATACCGGGCGGCGTGAGGTGCTGGCCAACGGAAAAGGCAGCTATGTAGTGCTGGAGGGCTGCGGCGACAGGCGGCAGCTCAAGCAGATCCACCGCCGTATCCAAAACCAGATGAAAGGACTGGATCTCTCGGCGCGGAAAGTGTCCGGCAGGCTGACTGTTCTGGAACGGCTGACCCAAAAGTGGAGAAGGGCTGGTTGAGATGGACGCAAAGACATTCTATGAGCAGCTCGCCCCAGAACTGGACCCAGGGGGCTTCAAGCTGTACTTCACGCCCCAAAGACTGACAGGCTTTGAGCTATATAAGCAGTTCCCTTATGAGGACTCCCGCGGGATGTTTGAAATGATGAACGGCCATCAGCTCATGCGCTATCTGCTGGCGGATCAGTTCCAGGCCATCCGCTGGGAGATCGTACCTGGAACCTGCTACGAACGGGCTGTCCTTCTCCCTATCGACCACACCACACCGGCATATCGGGCATTTGAGCAAAAGCTGTACACAGCAATACTGCAAAACTACCATCTAAATCCTCAGAAACAACATGATCGGAAGGAGCACGATACCAGATGAATGATGCAATTGTGATCGGCGTGGATCATGGCTATGCAGCCATGAAAACTGTCCACTTCTCCTTTCCCACCGGGTTAGTAGAGTACGAACACGAGCCGTACACCCAGAAAGATGTACTGGAGTGCGGCGGCAGATACTATGTGGTGGGCAGCGGTCGTCAGCCCCTTCAGAGGGATAAGACCCAGACGGAGGACTACTATCTGCTTACCCTGGCAGCCATCGCCAAGGAGCTGGAGCACCGGGGTGCGGAGCACACCGCCAGCATCCACCTGGCGGCAGGTCTGCCCCTGACCAGCTTTGGCAGGGACAAGAAGTCCTTCCGTTCGTATCTGTACCGGGATGGGAGCGCCATTCCTTTTCGCTATGAGGGGCAGGACTATACCATCACCATCCAAGAGGTGTCCCTGTTTCCCCAGGGCTATGCCGCCGTCCTGACCCAGACGGAGCTGCTGGACGAGCCGTCCGTCATCGTAGCTGACATAGGCGGCTGGACGGTGGATCTGATGCGTCTGGACAACCGCATCCCCAACGCTGCCTCCTGCCGGAGTCTGGAACTGGGCATGATCCGCTGTATCGATGAAATCAGCGAACAGGTGCGCCGGTTGTTTGGGCTGTCCATGACTACCGCTCAGATCGAAAGCGCCCTGCGGGGCAGCTCCGGCGGGATGGACGAGCGGATCAGGGCGGTTATCCACGCCCAGGCAGGCAAGTACGCCCGAAACCTGCTCTCGGCAGTCACAGAGAGCGGCCTGGACATCCGAGCCATGCCCGCCATTTTCCTGGGCGGCGGAGCGGCGCTCTTAAAGCGCCACCTTTCGGCCACAGACGGCCTGTGCCGCCCGCTTATCCTGGATGACGTATCCCTGAACGCTAAAGGATATGAGCGCCTTGTGGGGCAGATGTCGCGGGGTGTCGGCAATGGCAGGTAAGCGGCGGCTCAACCTTTCTTTTTCTCTGACATCACCCCAACAGCGTGAGGCGTGGCACATTCTCAGCTCCATTCCTGCCGGGAAACGGACAGACGCTGTGTGTCGGATGGTGTGTAAAGCCCATGAACAGGATGCCCTCCTGTCTGCCATCCGTGGGCTGATTCGGGAAGAGTTGCGCAATTTGGATCTGACAACAGAAAAAAGCCAGCAGGCACAGGCCGAGGACATGGATGAGAATGTCCTCGGCTTTCTTCTTGCCCTGCAGCAGGAAGGAGATGAGATCACCTGATACGCCATTTTGATATG
>DWXY01000139.1 GCA_019118935.1 Candidatus Oscillibacter pullicola | reverse complement strand
GGGTAAAAAGCTCTTGCTGATAGTCTGCAAACCGTTGATATTACGGTATTTCTTTAAGTCCTATAATTAAAATCGGACCAAAAAGCTGCGGTTTTGACGTTATTTCCGCTAAAACTGCAACTTTTTATTATAATATGTATTAACATAATTTCTTGCATATTCTGACCACAGCCCATACCACAGACAGAAATCGACACCGGGAGTCCCCGGTGCCGGTTTTCTCATTCTGCATGATCCGTCTCGCTCTTGATTTGGGCGATCTCCGCCTTCACCTGGAGGATCATCTCCGCCAGCTTTTCCTCGCACTCCTCCAGAGAGTGGGCGCAGATGTTCCGGGCGTGCTTTTTCCCGTCCGGCCACTTGGGGTTGTAGCGCCCCTCCCAGGGGTGATCGTTGATCTGGGTGACTCAGCCGGTGCCTGGCTTCCGGCGGGAACCCTTTTGGGCCTGGAAGTCCGTCATGGCCGACTCCTGGGGGAGTGCTTTCTTTCGACGGGACGGTTTCCTGTTTCCCAGTCCGCGGTCAATTCACTCCGCTGCCCGGGCCTGCATCTTGCCGGTGGTGTGGGCGTAGATGTCCAGAGTCGTGGCAGCAGACACATGGCCGATGGCGGCGGAGAGGGTCTTCACATCCATGCCGTGGGCCAGGGCGGAGGTGGCGAAGGTGTGCCGCAGGTCGTGGAAGCGGACGTGTTTGTAGTCCGCCCGTTCCAGCACGGCGGTCAGCTCTTTACGGACCGAGGCCGGGTCCAGCGGGAGGTCCTCCTTTACCGGGGAGGGAAACATCCACCGGGAGTGAACGCCTTTTCAATACTCCGACAGCATCTCGACCACTGGGGCCGGCAGAAGCACGGTCCGGACCGCGGCGCGGGTCTTGGGCTGGGGGACGGTAAGTTTCCCGCCGATCCTGCCAACCTGCTTGTCGATCCGCAGGGCGCCGGTGTCCCAGTCCAGGTCCGTCTACTGGAGCGCCAGCAGTTCCCCCCGCCGCAGCCCCGTGGAGAGCTCCAGAAGCAGGAGCTCGTAACAGCCGTCCTCTTTTGACTGGATCAGCAGCCGCTGCAGTTCCTCCCGGGCCAGAACCTGCATCTCCCGGGTCTTTTTGGGCGGCAGCTTGCACCCCTCGGCGGGGCTGACCGGGATCAGGCCCAGTTCCACCGCCTTGTTCAGCGCCGCCCGGCAGATGGCGTGGCAGCTGCGGACCGAGCGGTTGGAGAGGACGCTGCCATAGATCTCCCGCCGCAGCACCCGGCCGTTGGACTTCAAACGGCTGTAGAACTGCTGCAGGTCCATCTGGGTCAGCTTGTCCAAAGGTGCCTCGCCCGGCTCCGGAAGGATGTGCCGGTAGATGGCCGCCTCGTAGGCGGTCCGGGTGTTGGGGCGGATGCCCGGCTGGCAGTAGGTCCGGTACCAGTGATCCATCCACTGGCCGAAGGACATCTCCGGCCGGGGCTCACTGGCCCTGACCGGGGTGCACTGCTTCTCAAGCACTCTCAGCTTTTTCTGGCATTCCCGCTTGGTTTTCGCCAGGACATTTTTCGCCTTGGGACAGCCCTCCTCGCTGTACCCCACCACGATGCGGCCTTCCCACCGGCCATCCTTTCTCAGGTGGACGCTGCCCTTTGCCATGGCTTCAGCTCCTTTCCGAAGGTCTCCGTCAGGAACGCTCCCACGATATTGGCTGCCTGCTGCTGCATCTCACCGGTGACATGGGTGTAGGTGTCCAGTGTGAAGGAGGCGTTGGTGTGGCCCAGGATGCCGGACAGGGTTTTGGCATCCACGCCGTCCGACAGGGCGTGGGTGGCGAAGGTGTGCCGCAGGTCATGGAACCGGATTTGGGGCAGCCCTGCCTTTTTCAGCAGCCGCCGCAGCTGATAGGATGCACGGTCTGGGGAGACGGGGACCTCCGGCTGGAGGGGATTGGGGAACATCCAGGGGGAGACCGCCTGCGCCTGGTGCTGTTGCAGCAGCTCCGCCGTGCTCTTCGGCAGAAGGATTTTCCGGGTCCCGGCATAGGTCTTGGTCTCTCCAGTGGTCAGGATGCCGCCCGGCTCTCGCCGCAGCGTGCGGCGCACCAGCAGCGTTCCGGCCTCCGGATCGAAGTCTTCCTACCGGAGGCCGCAGAGCTCACCCTTCCGCAGCCCTGTGGACAGGGCGGTGTAGAAGAGCGGATACCAGACGCCGTCCGCTTTGGCAGTGCGGAGAAACCGGTCGGTCTCCCGCCGGGTCAAGAGACGCGCCTGCTTGGCCGCCTTTAAAGCGCCGTGGAGGATGCCATGGATCTTGCGGATGGTGGAGGCGGAGAGCCCAGTTCCCAGCTCCGAGTGCGGATGGACCCGCCCATTTTCCAGCAGCGCCGCGTACAGCGCCTGCACGTCGGTCTGGGAGATTTCAGATGATCTTTTCCCCCAGGCGGGGCATGATGTGGCGCTCCACATCATGCCACATCCCCCGGAGCGCGCTGGCCCGCACTGTCCCTTCCATATAGGTCTCCAACCACCGGTCCAACCATTCCGCAAGTGTAATCCGGCACTCCTCCGTCAGGTACACGCCCTGGTAGACCTCCTGTTCCCAGTGGAGTTTCCGCATCAGCTCCCGCTGGCTCCCGGCGGAGAAATACAGGAAGATGGAGTCGCCGTTGGCCTTGTGGCCCACGACGATGCGGCCCTCCCACCGGCCATCCTCCCGCATGCGGACCATGCCGTCGCCGGAGGGCCTTCGTTTGCCCATATCATACGCCTTCTTTCTTCAGCTACGATCATATCCCAACGACGGAAAATAGCTACCCCAACAGCCCAGAGTTATCAAACTGTTATCAAGTTTTGCCGCCGGCTACGGAGTCTTCTCTTTGATATAGTGGTGCAATCTGCGCCAGCCTCCCGCTCGTCAGGCACGTTCCCTTGCCTCCGCCCGTTGTTTGCTCCGTTTTTCCTCATCCTCGTCGAAGCAGTAGGGCGTCAACTCTCCTGCATCCCCAGCCCCAACTGGAAGCCGACGACGAAGGACGCCAGGGACGTTTCCTCCAGCAGCTCATTCTCCAGGTTCGCCAGCTGCAGCAGCGCCTCCTGATCTTGCCGGACAAGCTTTTCCTGAATGGCGTGGTAGGCCTCCTCCGGCGCCCTCCGGACTTCTCTCAGCTCCGGCTCCTGGCAGAACCTGCCGTGCAGTGCTCTCATGTAGTCGTACATTGGATCGCCTCCTGTCAGCGACACACCATACCACACCGCCGCCCCAATATCCAGGAGCCGGACCGAGAGTTAAGAGACTGCTATCAATTTGTGGACCTTTTCGTTCACTCCTCCGGATACGACTTCCCGGATCTCTCCCGCTGGTAGTTCTGCAGGAAGGTGGGCGCGCTGTCCAGCTTCCGGACCTCCCGGGCACACTCCGCCTCTGTTTCCCAGATCTCGCGCTCCGGGATCTCCAGTGCGCGGGCCAGCGTCGCCACCTCCACAGACAGCTTGTACTGTCCCGTCCCTAAAGAACGGCAGAGAGACTCGAACCGCTCCATGGGCACGTCCTCCGCCTTCGGCGGCGGGTCCCACAGATGGGGAATGTCCCAGGACAGCAGGTGGGCTGCATAGAACGCGATGGCCTTCTCCACGAAGTCGTTGCGGGAGCTGACCCGGACCCGCCGCAGGTTCTCATCGCACAGTTTCAGATGGCCGGGCGTCACCGCCAAGCCCGTTTTCACGCGTTTTTCTAACATGGTTCCAAAACCTCCTGGTACCGGGGTCCGTGTTTTTGCCAAGCCCTTGATTTTCCTGGCAAAACTGGGACCTTTTTGCGGTACCGGCCACGCAGTTTGGAACCGAGCCCCAAAACCGCCGTCGGCATTGGTGCCCCGGTCCGCCCTGCGGAGCCGGTGTGTTCGGGGCGAAGAGGCACCACAAAGGTGCACGCCCCTTTATCCTCGTACTTTTTTCGGCAACCTCACTTTTGGCGAGATCTGCGCAGATCCCGGCTCACACGCTATCTGCCGCACGCTGTGCCGCCAGCCGCTTTGCCGCACGCTGCCGCTCCAGCCGCCCGTCCAGTTCCTCCAGCTTTCTTTTGTGCCAGCGGTCTGCCGCCCACTGAATGGGCAGGATAGTGTATCGGAGATTGCTGTTGCGCTGGCGGCCGTTACCATTCCAAACCGTGGTGGGCTCTGTGGAGACCAGTCCCCGTTCCTCCAGTTCTGTCACATACTTTCGCACCGTGTTGACGCTCATGCCCACGTGGTCCCCGATTCACCGCAGGCTGGGGGGACACTGGTGGGAGCTGCTTTTCAAGATGCCGGTGTATCAGGACCTGCAGATGGATGAGGACTGCTACCACGTCTTTGAAAATCTGGTGGCAGACAAGAAGAGCTGGCCCGGGTACGGGATGCCACTACAAGGGAGCACCGGGATTACCAGTCGATCATGACGGAATTTGGGTGGTTCATAGACCGCCTCCGCAAGTTCCGTCAACAGATCTCCATCCTGAAAGAGGATTACTTTGAACCGTTGGAGAGACGCGGCAGCGCGGCTTATGCCAAGGCGTACTCCGTCTTCTATATGGATATGCTCAAGCTGAACGCTCTGGCTTTTCAAAAGGATTTCAGCCAGAGCGCCCCTGTGGAGGTGAGCTTTGTACCCATGATGCACCCTACTA
>DWXY01000138.1 GCA_019118935.1 Candidatus Oscillibacter pullicola | reverse complement strand
CTGTCTCCCGGACATCGCAAAGGGGTACAAAATCTCGCCGTACCACCTGCGCTGGTACGCCGCTTTCCACGGGAAGGAGCAGAGCGTCCACATCCACATGGTGGTGTTCTCCTCTGATCCCAAGGAGGGATAATTGACCAAACAGGGCATCCAGCAGGTTAAGTCCGCCTTCGCCCGGAGAATTTTCCGGGACGACCTGCTCCATGTCTACGAGCAGAAGACGGAGTATCGGGCGTCCACCCAGCGGGAGGCGCGGCTGGCGATGGAGGAGCTGATTCAACAGATGCGGAATGGTGATAGAGACAACCCGCATTTGGAACAGCTAACCACTGCGCTCGCTCTGCGGCTTCAAACCACAAAGGGTAAAAAGGTGTACGGCTACCTGCCGCCTAAAACGAAGGCCATTGTGGATGAGATCGTGGATGAGCTGGCCAAGGATGAGCGTGTGGCCGCCGCCTACGATTTGTGGTATCAGATGCAGGAGGAGATCTGCCGCACCTATTCCGAACAGCCGCCCAGGCGTGTGCCGCTCTCCCAGCAGAAAGAGTTCAAGGCGGTGCGCAACATGGTGATCCAGGAGGCTCTTCGGCTATCGCAGACCGAGTCAATTTCGGAAGATATTTCGCAGGAGCAAGCAGAGATGCCGAATGCCGCAGAACCCTCAAGCACACAACTTGACGGGAATCAAGCAGAGACGCCGAGGGAGGATGACTCCATCCGTCCTGCTGCGCCGGAGTGCTCTAAACCCTCAGAGCAGAAAAAAGAACCTGCTGTAGTTGCGGCAGTCTCCCGGATGTTCTACCATATGGGCAGGATCTTTGAGGATCGCTGTATGACGGACACCATGCAGCGCGGCATTCAAATCGACCGCAAACGCCAGCGGAAGCTTTTGGAAAAGAAAATGGCCATGGGCCATAAGGCCGATGACCATGAGAATGAGGAGATTCAATTAATAATGATAGCGATGCGAGGTGTGTCTATGGGAACCTTTATTTACTTTACAGAAGAGCAGAAACGCCAGGCCAACGAGGTGGACCTGGCTGAGTTCCTGCGGCGGCAGGGGGAAAAGCTCCTTCCCTCCGGCCGGGACTATCGGCTGGACTCCGACCACAGTGTGACCATCCGAGGCAACGAGTGGTTTGACCACGAGACCCAGACCGGCGGCCACGCCATTGATTTTGTCCGAACGCACTACGGAATGACCTTCCCGGAGGCGGTGACGATGCTCCTGGGCGGGGAGCAGGGACAGTTCTATCCGCAGGCAAGGGAGAAAACCCCGCCGTCTTCCAAAACGTTTGCGCTGCCTCCCCCCAACCGGGATATGCGCCGGGTGTACGCCTACCTGATGAAGCACCGTCATATTAACCGGGATGTGATCACACACTTCGCACGGGCAGGGGTGCTCTATGAAGATGAAAAGTACCACAACGTGGTGTTTGTCGGTAAGGATGAGACCGGCACTGCCCGCCATGCACACAAGCGGAGCACCAACAGCACTGGAAAGGCATTCCGGCAAAACGTAGAGGGCAGCGATCCCAAATACAGCTTTCACCACTTTGGCAGAGATGGAAGCCTGTTTGTATTTGAGGCGCCCATCGACCTTTTATCATACCTCACCCTCTACCCAGAGGAGTGGAAAGACCACAGCTATGTGGCGTGCTGCGGGACGTCTCCCATTCCGGTGCTGACCATGCTCCAGCGGATGAAAACGCCCCAGGCGGTTTACCTGTGCCTGGACAATGACCGGGCCGGACATGAGGCCAGTCTGCGGATGACGGAACAGATAGGGGAGCAGTTCCATATCGCATCAGACCGTCTGATCCCAGAGCGGAAGGACTGGAATGACGATCTGTGCGTGCTGCGGGAAGCGCCAAAACAAGGCATGGCAATGGGAATGAGGTGATGCGATGCGGGACAATGTATGGCCGCTGATTTTGTTTGCCGCGGCTGCAATCATTATAATCGGCGGACTGGCTATGCTCTCCCAGCATTACACATTAGACAACATCAAGAGCCGCACGGTGGGAGATGGTCAGTATGGAACCGCACGCTGGGCAACTCCGAAGGAGATCTCCAAGACCTATCAGAACATTCCGTTCACGCCGCAAGTGTGGAGAAACGGCAAGCAGCGTCCCCAAGCCCAGGGGCTGGTTCTTGGTTCTGTCGGAAAGCCGCCTGTGCCGCCGGAGCTGCATTTGTTTGGCAGGACTATTCACCCACCGGTCCCCAAACGGCTCTGGGAACATCGAACGATCCATGCTCTGGTGGACTGCGACGACATCCACTGCCTGATGATAGGGGCCAGCGGCGTGGGCAAGACCGCGTTCTTCTTGTACCCAAACCTGGAGTATGCCTGCGCCAGCAAAATGAGTATTTTCGCCTTGGATACGAAGGGGGATTTGGCAAGAAATTATGGTACCATTGCGGGAAAATACTATGGTTATAGGGTTTCAGTCATCGACCTGCGGAATCCCATGCATTCTGATGGGTATAATTTGCTGACTCTGATCAATCACTACATGGATCTATTCCGGGAATTTCCGAACGCGATCGACTATGCGGCAGCGGCAGAGAAATACACTAAGATCCTGGCTAAGTCCATTATCAATCCCTCGGGCGACGCTGCTCAATACGGGGAGAACAGCTATTTCTACGAAGCGGCTGAGGGCCTGATGGCCTCGGTCACGCTGCTGCTGGCCCAGTATCTGCCGCCGGGCAAAGATGAGCCGGACGTCCGCCACATTGTATCTGTGTTCAAGTTGATCCAGGATCTCCTGGCCCCCGATCCCAGAAGCCGGGGGAGGAATGGTTTCCAGGCGCTGATGAGCCTCCTTCCGGATGACCACAAAGCCCGGATGCTGGCTGCCTCTGCCCTGCACACATCGGATCAGGCAATGGCCTCTGTTATGTCCACGGTATTGTCCCGGCTGAACGCGTTCCTGGATACGGAGTTGGAGCAGGTACTCTGCTTTGACAGCTCTATTGATGCAGAGACCTTTGCCTCACAGAAGTGTATCATCTTTCTGGTCTTACCCGAGGAGGACAGCACCAAGAACTTTATGGCCGGTCTATTGATCCAAAATTTAAGCCGCGAATTGTTTACCGTGGCGGAAAAACGCGGCGGCAAATTGACCAATCGGGTTGTATTTCTGTGCGACGAGTTCGGCACGATGCCGCCGTTTGATGTGCTGTCTCTGTTTTCTGCCGGGCGATCCCGGAGATTGACCATGGTGCCCATTATTCAGTCTCTGGCCCAGCTGGAAAAGAATTATGGGAAAGAGGGAGCAGAAATACTGGCAGACAATTGCCAAGACACCATTTTCGGAGGCTTTGCCCCCAACTCCCAGACCGCCGAGGTGTTGTCCAAAGCCTTGGGCAGCCGCACCGTGATGAGCGGCTCTGTCTCCAAAGGAAAAAATGATCCCAGCCAGTCTCTGCAGATGATGGAACGGGCGTTGATGACGCCGGATGAACTCAAAGCGCTCCCGAAGGGGGAATTTATCGTGATGAAGACCGGCACCTATCCTATGAGGACAAAGCTCCGCCTATTTTTGGAGTGGGGAATCACCTTTGAGGAACCATATCAGACTCCAGGAAGAGCGGCCCGAAAAGTGATCTATGCGGGAAAGCGGGAACTGGTTCAGGCGATTTTACACGCTCAGCAGCGAGAGCAGAGAGTAGAGGCGTGTGTGGATGAGGAAGGCTCCTCCCCGAAGGCTGGCTACAACACGCAGAAGCGAGAGGAGGGGCCTGTGTGAGTTTCTTCAATGCCGTATACGGCGATCAAGAGCTAAGTCCCCGGGCCAAGATGGTATGCCTCTATCTCCATGATCGGGCCAACAAAGACGGTGAAAGCTGGTACGCCATAGGCAGCATTGCCCGGGATCTACATTTGTCCCGCTCCACAGTAAAACGTGCGATTCAAGACCTGCTTCGTCTGGGCTGGATCGAAAAGCGGCCCAGATACCGGGAAAATGGGGGATGTACCTCCAATCTGTATCGGATGCTGAAGTGAGAACAGCGCAAACGACGCAGTGCTCCGCCAAGGGAACACTGCGCCTTTTTTGTGGACTAGGGGTAGGGTCAGAGTGGACCGAGCAGAAGGGCACATAAGAAGAATATCAACATATCCAGAAGAAAAAACGGAAATAGATCATAGCAAAAAGACACAAAAAATCTGATGCAGTCTCTGTATGAGTAGATGAATTAAATTTTATAATTAGAATCTACAGCAAGCCAAGTCAAGATGCCACCATCAAGACAATTACTTGAGTGCATCCATTTTGCCACAAAGCGCCGTCCATCCCATAGTACAGCTCCAGCACACTGTCATAGTCATAGGTAGGCTTCTCCCCCACCCCACGTCTTACAGACATTGCAGAGTTGAATCCCGAAGCCTGCATCCGTCAGGTCATTGTCCACTGCCTCGTACTGGGCTGCCTGAATGAATATAGAGCCCTCCGGGAGTATCTTGCGCAGTACAGCTGGCAACGAAATTTACAACCTGTGCGGTATCGCTTCTGTCCCGGCAGATTTCGGCTTCAACAATAGCAATTTCTTCGGTCAAGTGCCGCACAATCAGCCGGATTCTGCCGTGTGGGCAGGCGAGCCGGAACCAAAGTTTCTTACGCCTGCGCCCGACACCCGGTGTGCGACGCCTATATCAGCGCCCATAAAAAGAGCGGTCTGCCTATGGGGTCCCTCGCCGATCCGGCCCTCCGGCGCAAGCGCATCCAGGCTCACGCCGCATTTGACCGGCTCTGGAAGGAGGGGCCGCTGACCAAGAAACAGGCATACCGCTGGCTCCGGGGCGCCCTGGGACTTCCGGAAGAGCAGGCACATATCGCATGCTTCTCCCATTACCAATGCGACCGGCTCATCGCCATGTGCTCCCAGACCAGTCAGCCAGAGCGCGCGGCCGCGTGAGAAAGGAGGTGGAATTTATGAATGAACCCATGGCTCTGACAGAGGCCCAGCGCAGTCTGGTCGAGCATTACCTCCCCGTGGTCGATTGGGTCATCCGGGACCACATCAAGCTCAACCCACAGGTCTGCGGACTCAATTACAGCGACGTCTATCAGGAGGGCTGCATCCACTTGTGTCGGGCTGCCGCCGCCTATACCGGCGGACCGTCCGGCTTCGGCGCCTACGCGCGGAAGGTGGTGCGCAACGGCCTGATCTCCTATTGCCGCCAGATCTGCCGCCGGGAACCGGACCTGCCCCTCCTGGACAGCATTCCGGAGCCGGAGCCGCCGGCGGACCACGGTTCCCCCTCGCTTGAGGAGCAAGTGCTGAATAAACTTGCCGGCGAGAACCTTGTTCGGACCCTGCATCAGGTGCACGCTCAGTCCAGCGGCGTAGTCCGGCTGGGGCTTGAGGCAATGGATCTGAAGGTCAAGGGCATGACCGGTCAGGAGATCGCTGCACTATACGGGGTCAAGCCTAATCAGCATGAATCCGCCCTCGTTATCATGACTGTAATTGTACTGCACCAGGGAGTAGGAAGAAGCATGGTCGCAATCGAGTCCCTGCCCGTCCTGAGTACCGTGTGTATTGTATGCCTCATTGTACTGAATCACGGTGTTGGCAGCTTCAAAGGGCCAAATACCCACATTATAGCCGGTGTTCTGATAGCGGCAGTCTTTCGCCAGATTGTACTCGATCAAGGCGCCGTCGGTGTCACGTGTTGTAATACCGTCACCGCCGATCTTTTCCATGTAGTTGTTCCGCACCACCACATTCGTGGAGGGGTACCAGTTGAGCGGGATGTCCGGGCTGTTGGGGAGCCACTGGTTGCACCAGGCAGAATTGACGAGCTTAATGCCCGAACGGTCCACATTGATAAACGTGCAGCCCTCAATCAGAACGTCGTCATATTTGGTGGGGATGCCGCTTAATTCGCCACCGATCACATCGGCCTGAACGTCAAAGAAGATGCCGCCGTTCCACTTCAAGTTGATGTTGCCGTTGATGTCGTGAATGTAGCAGTCCTGGATTTTGATTCCCGATACGACGCCAAAATCTTTTGCGGATACATTGATTGCCCTCAGCGCCAAGCTGGTGTTCGTGCTGGTATTCAGGCCGAACTGGCTGTTGTAGTTAGGAGATGTGTTGGTGATCTCCAAGTTGGAAATTGTGATGTATTCCTGATTGAACAGGGAGATCACATTTTCAACAACGCCGTTGCCATCCAGCCGCGGCAGATCCTCGCCGTCGCCGTAGGCGCTGATCACGATGGGATTCTGCTCCGTTCCCATGCCGGAGAACTGGAGAGATTCATTCTCGAACACGCTGCCGCGCTTCAGAAGGACCTGATCTCCAGGCACCAGGGCGTAGGTTTGAGAATATTCCTCCAGCTGGCTCAAAGTCTTCCAAGGAGCATCGATCGTACCGGAATTGCTGTCATCGCCATTCTCGGAATCAATATAGAAATTTCTCGGCGTTCTCAGCTGCGCGGGCTCAAACACCGCCACGATATCCAGGCTGTCGGTAACAGTGCTGGGAACTGTAAAGGTCAGGTTGCTGATCTCTTCTCCATTCACCGTGATGGACTTCAGCTGATAACCGGCCTTTTCAACCACGGTCAGGGTAACAGTCTCACCAGTGACGGCGCTGGTCTTGTCAGCCGTAACCGTGCCGCTCACATAGTCTGTATCCACTGTCTGGGAGCCGTTTTCCTCCAGCTTCACAGTCAGCGTAATGTCCACTGCAGACGGAATCTGCTCCACCAGGAGTTCGTCAAATACCACTGGGGCTCCACCGGTCATGTTGATCAGACCGACGCAGTTGTCTGCGTTTTTCCAGTTGTCATCGGTGGTATAGCTCAGGATCTCGCGATCATCCGCATAGAATGTGACCGTATCGCTGATTACTTCGACATCAGCATGCACATATTCATTAGAGAACGTGAAATTCGTGGATGCAAGCTGG
Organism: Candidatus Oscillibacter pullicola; assembly: GCA_019118935.1. Classification (GTDB taxonomy): domain Bacteria; phylum Bacillota; class Clostridia; order Oscillospirales; family Oscillospiraceae; genus Oscillibacter; species Oscillibacter pullicola. Next base: position 8,726 of record DWXY01000138.1, on the reverse strand, counting down.
ATATTGGTATTGTTGCTGGGATCAATATAGCGAAATACTGCGGCACCGCCGTTCAGAACGAGCACATATCGGCCATTGATAGACGTGTCCTCACCCTTGAACATGATCTGCATGGTGCCGTTGGTCGCATTCCCCTTTTTCACATCCGTGGAGATCCGATAATCGCCGTCAGCTGTCATCTCGTCAAAGACCGACTGATCCAGCAGCAGATAGTTGCTGCCGTTGGCAACGGCGTCAATGGTAAGTTCGCCGGAATTTTGTTCGATGTAACTGAGATCTCCAACCGTCTTATAGGCGTCGTCTATCTCCGATGCCGCAAAGTCATCATAGAAGAGCTCATACGCTCCAGGCTCCCGGGAGACAAAATAAGCAACCACTGTGATGTTCCCGAATTTGGAGTCTAATGTGATGGTGTTGTTGATGACCGTGATCAAACCATCTGCCGAGGTGCCGTTTTCAAGGAAAAATCCATAGGAATCAAAGACATAATTATGAGCCGGAACCGGGCTGAGTGTGACTTTTTCTCCATCGTATCCGCTATCCTTGTCTGCGGTCAGGGTACCACCACCGCTTCCAGGGACGCTGTCAATAACACCGTTGGTAGCGGTCTGAAGCGTCACTGTATACAACTCTCCGGACAATTCCTCATCTGTACTGATGCACAGATCGTCAATACTGAAGTTCTGAGCGGGATACTGGCCAGCAATCGCGAAATATCCCTTCTCCATGGACTGAATATCTGCGTTGGTGACAGAAACGATTTCGGTACCGTCAACATATACCGTGATCTGATCTCCCTCTACCAGCACGTCGATCGCATAGGTCTTTCCGGTCTCCCAAGTAAAATCTCCGCCCTGACTCCATACTTTTGTGAAATTGATGACGCTGTTATTTTGCGTACGTTCCACATAAATACCGCCCTGCACGAAGTTGAAGCGCACCTGCAGCCGGTCCCCTTCGTATTGATCGGCAGTTTTGAAGGCGATCTTCGCATTGGAATTGGTGTTGCCCTCATTCAGTGTCATATTCAGCTGGATCAAAAAGTCATCTGCATCAATGATGTCACCGTTGTATCCAATTCTGTTGCATGGACCCGAGCCATTAAAAACTGCTTTTCCACCGGTAAAAGAAACCGTGCCGTTGGAGTTAAGCACATCCCAATAGCCCTGATTTCCCTGATCAAAATTATCCTCAATAAGGACACGGTCGAGGGTGTCAATATGAGAGGCACTTACGTTTGCCACATTGTTTTCATCCGCCTCAAGTATTTCTTCTACATGGGTTTCTTCTTCGGCTTCGGCGGTGCCCACATCCTCTGCTTCGACCGCGTCGGTCTCCTCAGCGCCGGTCTCCGAGTCGGTCGGAAGTGTCACGTCCTCCGGCGCTTCGGATACGACCGCTTCACTCATATCCTCAGTATCCTCCGTGTACGCTGCATAGGCTGGCATCCCCATGATGCTGGACACCAGTGACATGCACAGGAGAAGGCTTCCGATCCGCTTTCTAAGCTTTTGCTTTTTTCTCGTCATACAAATTTCCCTCCCAAAATTATCGCAGATCTTCGACTTTGCTTTCTGTAATTTTATTATCCAAAATTTTTTGCAGCTGAGCTGCAGCATACTGCTCCGCAACAGCACCACGAACATCTTCGAAGGCCGCATAGGAGGAATCCGTTTTATCCGTACAGGTCACTTGCCACTCCAAACCGTATTCATCGGTCCAAGTCTCAGTCTCGCCTTCTTCCATGATTTCAAGATTGGCAGCCAATTCTGCGTTCTGCTCTGAAATGCTTCGGTATGTACTGTCGGTCAACTCAATTGAAAATTGGTTGACCAGCTCCCGTCCAGAATAGAGCTTGACATCCGCAGACGTCTCGCCGATCTCCTCGTAGTCTTCAAGATGCGAGTGGTAGTATTCCAACAAATTCTCTTCAGAAGCCGCTTCAGCCAGGGTGTCCTCCAGCGAACTCTCATATTCCCCCATCACAATGTTGTAATACTGAACCAGAGTGTACTCTTGAATCCCGTAGACCACTTCTCCATCCTGCAGCTGCTGTGCCCGCCGCTGATTCTCCTGCTCCAGATCGCTTTTCAGCTCCTCAAGTGAAAACGCATCGATCACGCCATACTCTTCCGCCGTCTGCTGCAGTACCTTCATACGGACCGCAGTATCGGCATCGTCATTGAGCAGCGCCATCTCTTCTTCCGTGACCGCAGTTCCGTTCACATACAGGAGCGGCTCCCTCGTCTGGCACCCGGAAACCCCAAAAAGCAAAGAACAAAAAACAAGTGCTCCGGCGGTACGAACTAACATTTTCACGTTCATTGATCGCCTCCTATCCGTCCGCTCCAACCCGGTCATTTCACAGCAGAAGCCAAAAGTTTGAGCCCGAAGAACAGTACTTTAAGTAAATAGTATCCTCGGCTTATACAATTCACAAGTGTTGAAACTACCAAAATAAACAGATCATTTTTAGTACCTGTGCACAAGAACGATTCGTTAATTTATTTGTGCCGACCGTAATCTCAATCCGCCCTTTTGTGTATTTTATAGAAAAAAGTGTAAAATCTTTGTTATCTATTCCGAATTGCAACATGGCCCCAAAAGGTATATACTTCAATTAGTTAATTTAATTAAAAAAATAATTAACTTTAAATGATGGAGGTTATGAATTATGCCACTGGTACCACTGAGACCTCTCATGGAGGCCGCCGAAACTCACAATTATGCTCAGGGTGCGTTCAATGTTAACGCTGTGGCACAGGCCAAAGCTGTTATTGAGATGCACGAAACCTTCCGCTCTCCCGCTATCCTGCAGGGCGCGGATTTGGCCAACGCTTTCATGGGCGGCCGTGTGGACTTTGCCAACGGGACCCTGGAGGACAAAAAGAAGGGTGCCCGGAACATTGCCAACGCGGTGAAGAAGTACGGTGAGAACTCTCCCATCCCCATCGTACTTCATCTGGACCATGGCAAGGATTTTGACTCCTGCGTGGCTGCCATTGACGGCGGCTACACCTCCGTTATGATCGACGGCTCCTCCCTGCCGCTGGATCAGAACATTGAGCTGACCCGCGAGGTGGTCAAGTACGCGCACGCCCGGGGCGTCAGCGTCGAGGGCGAGCTGGGCGTGCTGGGCGGCCAGGAGGACCACGTCTTCGCCGCCACCTCCACCTACACCAACCCCTTGGACGCGGTGAAGTTCATCCAGGATACTGGGGTAGACGCCCTGGCCATCTCCTACGGCACCCAGCACGGCGCCAACAAGGGCAAGAACGCCAAGCTGCGCCGTGAGATCCCCATCGCCATCAAGGAGTGCATCAACCGGCTGGGCATCTTCTGCGCGCTGGTGTCCCATGGCTCCTCCACCGTGCCTCAGTACATCGTCAAGGAGATCAACGACCTGGGCGGCGACATCCAGAACGCCTACGGCATCAATGTGGACGAGCTCATCGCCGCCATTCCCTGCGGCATCCGGAAGATCAACGTGGACACTGACATCCGCCTGGCTGTCACCCGGAACATGAAGGAGCTGTTTGCTCAGCAGCCCGAGCTGCAGAAGAGCGCCTCCATCGGCGGTGTGTACGCCCTCCTGGAGGAGAAGAAGTCCGCTTTCGATCCCCGTGTGTTCTTCCCGCCCATCATGGACACCATCCTCACCGGCAATGTGCCTGACGAGGATGTGGCCCTGCTCATGAGCCGGGTGGAGGCCGGCGTGAAGGAGGCGGTCGGCTCCCTGATCGTCAACTTCGGCTCCTACGGGAAGGCTCCTCTGGTGGAGCAGAAGTCCCTAGAGGATATGATCGCCTTCTACAAGAAGTAAGGAGGAGCGGCCATGAAGCATCTGTATCTGAATCTGAAGCGGTTCGACGTTCCCGTGGAGTACGGCGGCGTCAACCGGATCGCCCCGCTGAAGGACTGGGGCAGCTATATTGTCTCCCACACCCAGGATGGTCTGAAGAAGTACGACCCCAGCCAGGTTGAGTTTGTTCAATACTTCCCCGAGGCTCACATCCTGGGCGCTGTGAGTGCCCTGTGCGAAAACAGCCCCGTTCAGGTGGGCTGCCAGGGTGTCTACCGGATGAACACCGCCGTGGGCGGAAACTTCGGAGCCTTCACCACCAACCGTCCCGCCTCTATCGCCAAGGCGATGGGGTGCACGTCCACCATCATCGGCCACTGCGAGGAGCGCAACGACAAGGCCGGCATCCTGGCTGAGGCCGGGGTGACCGACACCGCCGCAGTCAACCGCCTCCTGAACCAGGAGATCCGCCTGGCTGTGGAGCAGGGCCTGACCGTGCTCTACTGCATCGGCGAGAAGAGCGAGGAGCAGGAGCGCTGGCAGGAGGTCCTGGGCGAGCAGCTCAGCGTGGGCCTGGACGGTGTGGACACCTCCAAGGTAGTCATCGGCTATGAGCCCGTCTGGTCCATTGGCCCGGGCAAGACCCCGGCCGGCAAGGACTACATCACCAAGATCGCCCGCTTTGTCAAGGAACGCACCGGCGGCCTGGATGTGGTGTACGGCGGCGGCCTGAAGGTGGACAACGCCGAAATGCTTGCCTCCATTGAGGAGATCGACGGCGGCCTGATTGCCCTGACCCGTTTCCAGGGTGAGATCGGTTTCTACCCCGACGAGTATCTGGAGATCATCAAAACCTACCTTGGAAAATAAGGAGAGACAGACATGAAACTTGATTTTGAATACGGCCACGGTCTGATGAGCGCCGAGCTGCCCGACAACACCAAGGTCTTTATCCCCGGCGAGACCGTGCCCGATCCCCCCTGCCTGCCTCAGGACTGGGACAGCCTGTACGCCGCCACCCTGGAGTCCATCCGCCACCCCATGGGGATGCCTCCTCTGAAGGAGCTGGCCGGCCCCGGCAAGACTGTGGTTTTCGTCATCCCTGACATTGTCAAGGGCGGCACCCAGCCCACCGCCCACCGCCGCGTCTCCATCCGGGCCTGCCTGGACGAGCTGTACGCCGCCGGTGTGGAGAAGAAGGACATCCTGCTCCTGTTCTCCAACGGCCTGCACCCCCGCGCCACCGTGCCGGAGATGAAGAAGATCCTGGGCGAGGACCTGTTCAACGAGTTCTACTGGACCAACCAGATCACCAGCCACGACAGCGAGGACCCCGAGCACATGGTCGACCTGGGCGTCACCCAGCGGGGCGACCCGGTGCTGATGAACAAGTACGTCTTTGAGTGCGACATCCCCATCCTCATCGGCCACACCCAGGGCAACCCCTACGGCGGCTACTCCGGCGGCTACAAGCACTGCTCCACCGGCATCACCCACTGGCGGAGCATCGCCAGCCACCACGTCCCCAAGGTCATGCACCGTCCCGACTTCACCCCCGTGTCCGGTCACTCCCTCATGCGCACCAAGTTCGATGAGATCGGCATGCACATGGAGGAGAAGATGGGCCACCCCTTCTTCTGCTGCGACGCCGTGCTGGACACCTACTCCCGCCAGATCGCCATTTTCTCCGGCTACGCCAAGGTGATGCAGCCCGAGTCCTGGAAGGTCGCCAACAAGCGCACCTACGTGCCCTGGGCGGAAGAGAAGTTCGACGTCATGGTCTTCGGCATGCCCCAGGACTTCCACTACGGCGACGGCATGGGCACCAACCCCATCCAGATGATGCAGGCCCTGTCCGCCCAGGTGATCCGCCACAAGCGCGTTATGAAGGAGAACTGCGTCATCATCTGCTCCTCCATCTGCAACGGCTACTTCCACGACGAGCGCTGGCCCTACCTCCGGGAGCTGTATGAGATGTTCCAGCACGACCACATGAACATCCTCCCCGATATGAACCGTTACGGCGAGTATTTCGCCACCAATGAGGAGTACATCCGCAAGTACCGCTACTGCAACGCCTTCCATCCCTTCCACGGCTTCTCCATGATGAGCTGCGGCCACATCGCTGAGATGAACACCTCCGCCATCTACATCGTGGGTGCCCAGGAGCCCGGCATCGCCCGCGGCATGGGCCTGAAGACCCGGGCCACCTTCGAGGAGGCTCTGGAGGACGCCAAGAAGAAGTTCGTGGGTCCCAACCCCAACATCCTGGCTCTGCCCAAGACCTTCAAAGTGGGCGCCGTCCACCTATGCATGAAGGACGACACCCTTACCACGGTGTAAGGGAGGCGCAGTACATATGCTGAAAGGAAATATGCTCATCGCCCATGGCGGCGGCCCCACCCCGGTCATCAACAGCTCCCTGCTGGGAGCTGTCCGGGAGGCCAAGCTCCACGAGGAGATCGAAACTATCTACGGCGCCCGGTTCGGTGCAGAAGGCATTCTGGCCGGGGACCTGATGGATCTGGGTCAGTTCAGCCAGGAGCAGCTGGACCTGCTGGCCCGCACCCCCGCCTCCGCTCTGGGCTCCTGCCGGCGGAAGCTCACCGACGCGGACTACCCTGCGGTGCTGGAGTGCTTCAAGAAGTTCAACATCCGCTACTTCTTTTACAACGGCGGCAACGATTCCATGGACACCTGCTACAAGGTCTATCAGCTGGCCTGCCAGTCCGGCTACGAGCTGCGGGTCATCGGAATCCCCAAGACCATCGACAATGACTTGGCCGTCACGGACCACTGCCCCGGTTTCGGCAGTGCGGCCAAATATGCCGCGGTGTCCGCCCTGGAGCTGGCCTTTGACGCCTCCGCCCTGCCCATCCATGTGGTGGTGATGGAGCTCATGGGCCGCAACGCCGGCTGGATCACCGCCGCCTCCGCCCTGTTTGCCGACCAGATGCCCTGCGAGCATCTGGTGTACCTGCCCGAGACCAACTTCGACAAGGAGCAGTTCCTGTCCGCGGTCAAAGAGAAGTGGAGCAAGGGCCGCGGCCTTCTGGTCACCGTATCCGAGGGAATCCACTACGCCGACGGCTCTCCTGTGGCCGACTCTGGCATCGTGGACGGCTTCGGCCACAAGATCCCCGGCGGCGCCGCCCAGACTCTCAGCGACATGATCATGCAGGAGACCGGCCTGAAGTCCCGGTCGGAGAAGCCCGGTTTGCTGGGCCGGGTCAGCGTGGCCCTCATGTCCGAGGTGGACCAGCGGGAGGCCGAGGAGGCCGGCGCTGTGGCCGTGCGCTCCGCTGTGGAGGGCAAGACCGGCTTCATGGTCGGCTTCCAGACCACCCGGGAGCCGGAGTACCGCAGCGAGACCTGCCTTGTTCCCCTGGAGCAGGTCGCCAACGCGGAGAAAAAGTTCCCCCTGGAGTGGATCGGCGAAGACGGCGCCAGCATCCGTCCGGAGTTTCGGGACTACTGTCTGCCTCTGCTTGGGGCGTATGACAATCGCTTTGCCCAGCTTCGCTGAGAGGAGTGACTGCTGAGTATGCAGATCCTCTTCAGCTTCCTGATTTGCCTCTTAGCCACGACCATCGGCGGCATCAGCGGAGTGGGCGGCGGCGTCATCATCAAGCCGGTGCTGGACGCGGTCTCCGGCATGCCGGTAGCCACCGTCAGCTTCCTGTCCGGCTGTACCGTTTTGGCCATGACCATCACGTCGATGATCCGCAGCCGCGGAGGCGACGTGAAGGTGGAGCCCCGCAGGGGCACGCTGCTGGCCATAGGCGCTGCCATCGGCGGTGTGGCCGGCAAGGAGCTCTTCGAGCTGGTCCGTGCCGCCGGCGGCATGACCGTCTCTGTGGCGCAGCAGGTCATGATGATCGCCCTTACCCTCGGGGTTCTGGCGTACACCCTGAACCGGCCGCGCATCACCGCCAGGAATGTGACCCAGCCGGTGGTCTGTGTGTGCATCGGTCTGGTACTGGGCCTTTTATCCGCCTTTTTGGGAATCGGCGGCGGCCCCATCAATCTGGCCGTGCTGTACTACTTTTTCTCCATGGATACCAAGACGGCTGCGCTCAACTCCCTGTACGTGATCCTGTTTTCCCAGTCCGCCAGCTTTATCAGCACCGTTGCCCGCGGCACCATCCCGGAGTTTGAGTGGCCGGTCCTGCTTGTGATGGTAGTCGGCGGCATCCTGGGCGGCAACCTGGGGCGCAGCATCAGCAAAAAACTGAGCAACAGCGACGTCGACCGGCTGTTCTTCTGGCTGCTTATTGTCATTACCGCAATCAGCTGCTACAACCTGGTCAACTGCTTCATCTGAGAGTCTGTACGGATGGTGAGGGAACATGATCTATTCCATAAAAAATGAATTTCTCTCTGTGTCCGTGAACAGCAAAGGGGCGGAACTCTGGAATATTCACACGCTGGACGGGGACTCCGTCTCCTGCCTGTGGGATGGAAACCCGGAGTTTTGGCCCCGGCGGGCCCCAGTCTGCTTCCCCTGGTGCGGAAAGGTGGACGGCGGCTGGTTCTCTGTGGACGGCGTCCGCTACGAAGCCGGCGCCCACGGTTTTGTGCGGGATATGGAGCACAGCCTTGCAGAGGAGGGAGCGGATCATCTCCGCTTCCGGCTGCAGTGGGCCGGCGACCGCATCCGGTGGCCGTGGCCCTTTTCCTTCGAGACCAGTCATGTGCTTGAGGGAAGATTTTTAACCACCACTTGTACGATCAATAATCTTGGAGCAAGCGATATGCCCGTACAGCTGGGATTCCACACCGGACTTCGGTGCCCTTTCACAGCCGGGCGGGGTATCCGCGACTACTGCATCCGCTTCCAAATGCAGGAGAGCCCTGACGGAAGCGACCGGCTTGCTCTTACCGAAAGTCTCTTTGAGAACGACAGCATCTGCTTTTCCAATCT
>DWXY01000137.1 GCA_019118935.1 Candidatus Oscillibacter pullicola | reverse complement strand
GAAAACATCGACTCCAAAAACGGGATCGACAATCTGGTGCTGCCCTTCACCAATGTGATCAACTCCTTCTACGCCCGCCAGGCATCCACCAAGACGAAAGCGGCGCACCGTGCCAGAGTGAAAAGCGGTATGTTCATCGGAAGCCGGGCGCCCTTCGGCTATCAGAAAGATCCCAACGACCGCCACCACCTGATCGTCGATCCGCCTGCCGCTGATGTGGTGCGGGACATCTTCCAGATGTTTGCCGATGGAATCGGTTATGTGCGGATGACCAAAATACTGCGGGAGCGGGGCGTCTTGAATCCTCAGGCCTATTTCAACCAGAACAATCCGGACTACTACAAGAACAGCGACTACTGGCGCAAGCCCTTTGACTGGCACGCCACCTCTGTTCGGGCCATCCTCAATAATCCGGTCTACCTGGGCAAGGTGGTCTTTGGCCGGAGTAAGACCAAAGGCTTCTTTGACAAGCGCCGGGTGGAGGCCGCCGAGGAGGAGTGGGTGGTGGCGGAGAATACCCACGAGCCGCTGATTACCCAGGAACTCTGGGACACGGTGCATCAGATGATGAAAGCCCGGCGGCGGGAGAACGGAAAGGGGGAGGTGCAGCCCTTCGTGGGGCTGGTGAAGTGCGCCGACTGCGGCTCCTCGCTGAATGTGAGCTACGATAAAAAGCACGGAAGATATACAGGGTTCTCCTGCTGGGTCTACAAGAATTACGGCAAGGAGCGCTGCACCTCCCACGCCATCGGCTGGAAAACACTCAACCAGCTGGTGTTGGAGGACATCCGGCGCAATGCCATCGTGGCCCGCACCAATACGGGAGAATATATGGATATACTTATCGCCGCAAAGACGGAAAAGAAGAAAGCGGAGACAGACCGGTGCAGGCGGGAACTGAAAAAGGTGGATAAGCGGATTGCGGAGCTGTCCAAGATCCTGACCAAGCTCTATGAGGATGCGGCCCTGGAGAAAATCAGCGAGGAGAGATACCAGTCCATGGCGCCGGGCTATGAGCGGGAGCAGGCGGTGTTGAAGAAAAAACGGGAGGAACTGACGGCGGAGATTGCCCACAGTGAGGAGATTTACGAAAATATTGAGGCCTTCCTGCCGGTGATCTGGAAGTATACCAATATCACCGAACTCACACCCCACATTCTCAACGAGTTGATTGAAAAGATTGTGGTGCATGAGAAGGTGGTGGCGGAGGATGGGAGCAAGAGCCAGCAGGTGGATATTCACTACAAGTTCATCGGCTGTGTCAACTGGAAACGGGAGCCCGCCAGTTACGGAACGATAGAAGCAGCCGTGCTGCAGGAACATCAGACGCTCAGTGAGCAGACCGCTTAAAGACAACCCGGGGAGAGCCGCGCATATGCGGCTCTCCCCGGAATTTTTTGTTTACAGCTGGTGTGCGAGAAGCCACGCCAGCAGGTCCTCGTAGCCTTTTTCTCCGGCGGCTACCTGGAGAATAATATCGGCTAACTCTTGCTGCGTATAGGACAGTTCCACGCCGTTGACAGCCAGAAAAACCAGCATGGCGTGGGCGCCGATCCGCTTGTTGCCGTCTACGAACGGATGATTTTTCACCAGACCGTAACAGAGCCGGGCGGCCTTCTGCTGGAGGGAGGGATAGGCGCTGGTGGTGCCGAACCCCTGAAATGGTGCGTTGAGGGCGGAGTCCAAAAGCCCCTCGTCCCGCAGACCCGGACTGCCGCCGGTCTCATCTACCAAGTGCTGATGGAGCAGCAGGACTTGACGCTTGCTCAGGACCTTCATTTGGCCAGCTCCTCGTAGGCCGCCCGGTTTTGCTGAATGAGCCTCGCCGAGACCTGCATGACATCTTCGTCCTCAGCGGCCTGCATCTGCTCCGCCTGGCTGAACTCTACGATCAGGTAACGGGGTACATTATTTTTCAGAATGACGGCAGAACCCTGTTCATCCACCAGACGGGCCACTTTGGAGAAATTCTGGTTGGCCTCCGTAATGGACACCAGGGTGTTGGAATTGATCATCATACAATCACGCTCCTTCTGCCTTTATTATACGCTAAAATAGGAGAAATTCAACCTATAATTTTGAATATAGGAAAAGTACCACTTTCACAATGTACCCTTACCGACAACCAGCGGTCGTGTGTTCGAGTCACATCATTAGCTCCAAAAGAAGCCCTAGGGTCCAACGGCCTCAGGGCTTCTTTTTTCCTGGAAATTTTGTATAGCGGTGGTAATGTGGCAGCAACCGTCATTTTAGCTTGCGCATCTTCGACTGGAGGCGGCCCAGGTCGTTCTGGGCATAAACGTTATTGATGAGCGCAGAACCTGTGCCGCCTAAGGCAGCTGTATGCGCTGACGGCAGGCCGAAGCGGGCATCCGAGCGCCTGGGAACGGAAGCTTGCCACGCAAGGGCAGAACCAGGAATACCGCCGGAGCCGGTGAACGAGAACCCTGACCATGTGCGGCCTGCATACTGCCGGAGTGCCTCTCGGAAGGAGGATACCCCTGCGAGCGGCCGGAGAAGGGAAGTGGAAAACGCAAAGGGGAGACAGCAGACCGCACGGCTGCTGCCAACTGAAAGAGGGCCCCGGCGCGGATCCGCACCGGGGCCCATGAGGTTCTCAATTTCCGTTACGACCGGAATCTCCGCGGCTTTGCGCGCGCTTTCTGCAGTGCTCTGCCGGGGATCCGTGCTCCTTATTTATAATAGAATCCCAGTAGCGCCTTGTGAGGCTCTGTGAATGCCCCCAGCCGGATCTCCATGCTGATCTCGAAGGCCCGGTCCCAGGGGAAGCTGTATCCGGTCAGCTCCACGCCGCCCCAGCCCCGCTCGGCATACTCCCGGGTGGAGGGAAGGGCAGAGATGAAGTTGCTCCGCTCCAGGTTTTCGATCACCGGGGCTGCGGCCTCTGCCATGCCGGCCTCCAGCCGCTCCAGGATGGCCGCCCGGTCGATGTCCGGCGTCCAGAAGTTGTCCGCATTGCCCTGCAGGTCGTTCCGGACAAAGCTCAAAATGTCGTTGCGCACGATGTTCTTGTAGCAGAAGTCCTTCAGAATGCTGTCCGCCAAGGTCCGGACAAAGGCCTGTTCTGTGGCATCCGTCTGCTGGCCGTGCTGGAGGAAGGCATACCGGGCCACACCGTGGCTCAGGGCCGTGCCGGTGACGATGGCCATGTCCAGAAAGCCCGCATAGCTCAAAAGCCAGCCCAGCTCTGCCTTCTCTGTCAGCGCCTCATGGAAGGCGGTCCCGTAGGTGCCGTTTCCCGCGTCGATGAGGATGGTGGGCAGCCCGGCAGCCCGGTTGTCGTTCAGACACTGGACCAGTGCCTTGATATACGTCTCCTGGGCTGCCGGATCCGCCGGCTGGGTCAGCACCAGCACCGCCAGCTCCTCGCCGCCGGGCTCCGCCATCGTCAGGCCGAAAAAGTCGAAGTGCTCCGCCACGATGGCCTCCAGGGGCTGGTAGTCATAGGCGCAGGCAGGCCGGTCCTCAGTACCGCCGAAATACTGGACGGACACCGCGGCACCCTCCCATCCCCACTCCTCCAGGCAGAGCTTCGTCACCGCCTTGAAGGCCAGGTCGTCCACGCCGGAGAGCAGGGCGTCCCCCTGGCGCAGCTGGGCCCGGAGATAGGCGATCTCGTTTTTCTGGATGCTGTCCTCCTCCGAGGAGTCATCGATGCCGATCAACACCCGGAACTGCCCGTCCGCCGTCCCCTCCAGAGCCTGGAACATGGCGTCGCTGAGCCGCAGCTTCCGCTCCCGGGAGGCCAGATAGTTCTCCACGGCCCCCTCCGGCAGCGGCTCCTCCGCCTCCACCGGGACGGGGGTTCCGTCCGCCCCCAGAGGGTAGTCCGCCACGATGTTCCCGATGGTCAGGTCCGTGCCCTCCAGATGGGGTCGGGGCGCCATGCCGTAGGTCCGCAGGGCATTGTACTCGTTGAGGCCGAATCCGCCGTAGCCGGTGGTGGCTGCCAGCCGCATCACCGTGTCCAGCAGCCAGACCCGGTTGTTCCCGTCCGCCGCCAGCAGGTCGATCACCGCCGTCAGCAGCTCCGCTTCCGTCAGCGTCTCTCCGGTGGAAAGCGTCACCGGGTTCTCCCCGGTCATGGCCCGGGAGCTGACCAGCCCGCCGGAGAGCAGCTGATCCAGGGACAGGATGTACCGGTCACACCCGGCAGCCTCCTGCTTAGCCACCCACTCATACAGCGCCCCCCGGTCCCCGTACTGGGTCCCGTTCTCATTCAGGGGCTGGCCATCCAGCCGGGTGCGGTACAGGTCCCGCTCCGGCATGGCCAGCTCGTAGCCCAGGGATTCCGCCAGGTACACCACCCGTTCCGCGTTGTCCGGCCGGTCATCCAGAGGTACATAGGCGATCACCGGCGCGCCGGTCTGTGAGGTCGCCTGTTCCACAGGCTCTGTCCGCACCGGCCCGCACCCTGCCAGAAGCGCACCGGCCAGCGCCGCTGCCAACATCCGTCTTCTCATGGTATGTTCTCCTGTTTCCAAAAGAGCGGAGCCACCGGCTCCGCTCCATCTGTTCTGTCCTGCCCCACACTCTCGGGACGGGAAAAGGGGCTAGGGGAAAACCTTCGGTTTTCCCCAGTTGACCTGCCTCCGGCAGATCAAGAATCTGAAATCATTTTCGGCAGGGCGTGTACCTGCCGAAAATACTTTGACCTGTGCGCCTTGGGCGCACACACCAGTCCGCAGACTGGTGGTGGGGGAGGTCCAGGGGGAGCCCGCTCCCCCTCGAGATCACAGTCCGAACGCCCCCAGATCCAGCCCGCCGGTTGCCTGCTCGATGCTCTTGTCCATGGCCTCTCCGGCTTGGCGCAGGGCTTCGTTCACGGCAGAAACCACCAGGTCCTGGAGCATCTCAACATCCTCCGGGTCTACGGCCTCCGGCTTGATGGCCACGGACACGACTTCCTTCTTGCCGTTGACCTTGGCCTCTACCACGCCGCCTCCCACGCTGGCGGTGAACTCCTGGTTCTCCACGGCCTCCTGTGCCGCGTTCACCTGCTCCTGCATCTGCTGGATGCGGGCCTGCATCTCCGCCTGGCGCTGGGCGCCGGTCATCTTCATGCTGCCGTTGGTAAATCCACGGCGTGCGCTGTATCCCATAACTGGTCTCTCCTTTGTATTACTTGATCTCGATATTGTCGAACTGACTGCCGAATTTCAGCAGGTTCTGCAGATTTTCCCGGGGCGTGGCCTTGGGGGGCTCTCCCACCTGAAAGACCAGGCGCACCGTCACGCCGCCGCTGGCGGCTTCCTCCGTCAGAGCGTTCCGCACCCGGTCGTTGTCCAGACGCCCCAAGGTGATGTCATCCGGGGCATAGACCGTCAGCAGGCCGCCCTCCAGGACGCCTGTGCACATGTCCAGAAACACCCGGTACATGGGCGGCAGGCGGCCCTTGCAGCCCTCCGCCAGCGCCCGCCACCAGCTGCCGCCCACAGCGGACGCCGCAGCCTTCGGCGCCGCGGCAGGGGAGGGGGGAGCGGGCTGCGCCTCTGGCACGTCGAACACCCGCTCTCCGGGCTCCTCCGGCAGAGGCGGCTCCTCAGGAAGCGGGGGGCGCTCCTCCTGTGCCGGCGGTTCCTCCCAGGGCGGGGCATCCTCCGGCGCAGGCGCCGGGGGCGGTACGGGGCTGGAGGACGGCTTCGCCGTGCCGCCGCTCTCTGCCGCTGCCGCCCGCAGAAGCTGCCCCCGCTGGGCGCTGTCTTCCAGCCGCTGGACCCGGGCCTCCAGGGCCGTCAGGTCCCCGGAGAGGGACTCGTCGCACAGCCGCAGGAGGCAGAGCTCCGCATCCGTGCGGCGGTTGGAGCTGTAATAGAGGTCCGCCGTGGCCTTTTGCAGCGTGGTGGCCAGATAAATCAGCCGGGTGGCGGAAATCTCCCTGCCCAGCCTGTCCAGCGTGGCGCTGTCATAGCCGCCGGAGAGCAGTGCCGCGCCCCCCTCCGGCGCTGTGCGCCGCAGTAGCAGGTCCCGGACCAGCGTGCTGAGCTCGCCCAGCACCGCGCCCACGTCCTTGCCGCCCTGGTACAGCTGGTCCAGCTGCAGCAGGGCGCCCTTGGCGTCCCGGCTCAAAACAAACTCCATCAGCTGAGCTGTCTGCAGGTTTCCCGCCAGGCCCAGCGCCTCCAGCACGGCCCGGCTGTCCACGGTCCCGCCCACGGCGGCGCACTGGTCCAAAAGGCTCAGGCCGTCCCGCAGAGCGCCGTCCGCCAGACGGCTCAGCAGCTCCGCGCCGTCCGCCGTCAGGTCGATCTGCTCCTGTCCGGCCACATACAGCAGCCGCGCCGCGATGTCCTGGGGCGTGATGCGCTTGAAGGAAAACCGCTGGCACCGGGAGAGGATGGTGGCGGGCACCTTGTGGAGCTCCGTGGTGGCCAGAATGAACATCAAGTGCTCCGGCGGCTCCTCCAGAATCTTCAGCAGGGCGTTGAAGGCCGGCGTGGAGAGCATGTGGACCTCGTCCACGATGTACACCCGCTTCTTCACATTGGCCGGGGCGTAGATGGCCTCGTCCCGCAGGGCCCGGACCTGATCCACGCCGTTGTTGGAGGCGGCGTCCAGCTCCAGCACATCCAGAAAGCTGCCGTTTTCAATGCCCACGCAGGAGGGGCACTGGCAGCAGGGATCGCCGTCCACCGGGTGCTCGCAGTTGACGGCCTTGGCCAAGATTTTGGCACAGGTGGTCTTGCCGGTGCCCCGGGTGCCTGTGAAGAGGTACGCGTGGGAGGTGCGGCCCTCCGCCACCTGCTTGCGCAGCGTCTGGGTGATGTGGGACTGGCCGATGACATCTGAGAACGTCTTGGGCCGCCATTTGCGGTACAGGGCCTGATACAAGGAATCACCTCCAAGCGAAAAAAGTCCTCCGCATGCAGCTGCGGAACCGGCGCCCTCGCGGCACATGGAACATCCCGCTTAATGCTGCTCGGTTCCCCGCCTGACATGATTCACGGGCATCCATTGCGCGAGACCGGCTCCGCAGCTGCATGCGGAGGACTGTAACGTTATAGCTTATTTATTTTACTATATCCTCTGCAAATTGGCAACAAAAAATTTTCCGCTTTCTGAAAAAAATAGTCTTTACAACAGAGAAAATTATGGTATAATATTATCTGCCGTTGCACGGCAGGAATGATGGGCTCGTAGCTCAGCTGGGAGAGCAAAGGCGACATAACACGGGCCCAGGCACTCCAACAGATTGCACAATCTAAGTGGGTAAGATTTATTCAAACTAAACAAAGACGGGCTCG
>DWXY01000016.1 GCA_019118935.1 Candidatus Oscillibacter pullicola | reverse complement strand
TGGCGGGTCTCTGTGGTATCCGGCAGATACTCTGTGATGTCGTTGCAGACGCGGACCCAGCTCCGGGAAAACAGACAGAAGATCAGGGCGCAGGCGTAGAGAAAGAAGATGAGATTGCGTTTATCCACAATGAATGTGGCCAGCTTTTCAAAAAAGGATGTCGTTCCGGTGTCTTTGCTCACAGTGCTGATTCCTCCTGGACATTGCGGATGGCTGCTGGGGAGCCGGTCAAGTAGAAAGGGCCCGCCGCAAGCGGTTTGCGGCGGGTCAGGGACGCCCGTCCCGCTGTGGTTTCGGCTGGGCGGGGCTCTCTCCGTCTTTCAGCCGAGCTGTCCCCATTTTCTTTCAGTATATGAGATGGACGCGGCAAATACAAGATGCAGAATATGGTCAAGTGTCAGAAATCTGACACTTGACCTGTTTTTGAATCTGTGCTAAATTTGAACGGAAAGAGAGAGCCCAAGGGACAGGTACGGGAGGCAGGCATGAAAAAACGGACCTATTTGGCGAGCGATACCGCCAAGCGGGAGATCTGCGCCGCCCTCAAGGGACTGATGGCGCAAAAGCCGCTGACCAAGATCAGCGTAACCGAGATTATGCGCGCCTGCGGCATGGCCAGGCAGCACTTCTACTACCATTTTGAAGACATCTACGACGCGGTGCGGTGGATGTTTGAGGAGGAGGCTGTGGCCCTGCTGCGGGAACACGAAGGCGTCACCCTGTGGCAGGACGGCCTGCTCCAGCTGTTCCAATATCTCCAGAAAAACCGGGCGGTCTGTCTGTGTGCCCTCCACTCTATGAGCCGTGAGCACCTGAAGGACTTTTTCCGGACTGATCTTCAGGCCATCATCCAGAACACCATCCGGGAGATTGCCGCGGAGCTGCGGTACCCCGCCAGCGAGCGGGAGGTCACGCTGCTGACCAAGGTCTATGTGGGGGCGCTGGCCAGTATGATGGAGGACTGGCTGCTGGGGGAGATCCAGGAGAGCCCGGAAGACCTAATTCAATTTGTGGATCAGCTGCTGAAGGACCATGTCCGGGGCGCCGCCCTCCGGCTGACGGGGGAGGGCCTGAACTCCAAATTGCCTGGAGGTTGACGTTTATGCTCCGGAAACAGCCTCTGTGCCATTTCTCCCAGCGCTTTGTCTGCCGCCCAATACAGCCTGTACCCCATCCCCAGCGCCTCCCGTGCGGTGGGATCTGAAAGGAGAATCTTTTCATGGACACCATTTCCATTTTAGCCGCATTGGACGAGCACTACCTGCCTCAGCTCCATGTGCTGCTCACCTCCCTGCGCCTGAACAACCCCGGGGAGCACATGGACCTGTATCTGCTCCAGAGCGCCGTCTCTCCGGAGGGGCTGGCCGGAGTGGAGCGGCAGTGCGCCGCCTTTGGCTATGGATTTTTCCCGGTGCTGGTGGATGACGCCCTGTTCCAGGGCGCCCCAGTCAGCCGCCAGTACCCCAAGGAGATGTACTACCGGCTGCTGGCCTCCCGCCTGCTGCCGGACACGCTGGACCGGGTGCTCTACCTGGACCCGGACATTCTGGTGCTCAACCCCCTGCGCCCCCTGTGGGAGACCGACCTGGCGGGCAATCTGTTCGCGGCCGCCGCCCATACGGGAAAGACAGAGCTGGCCAACAGCGTCAACCGGATGCGCCTCAACAGCGGCAGCGACTACTACAACTCCGGCGTGCTGCTGATGGACCTGGCCGCCGCCCGCAGGGAGATCGACCCGGAGGAGATCTTCCGCTATGTGGCCGAACACAAAAAGGAGCTGCTGCTCCCCGACCAGGATCTGCTCAACGCCCTGTACGGCCGGCGCATCCTGCCCCTGGACGATGCCCTCTGGAACTACGACGCCCGCAACTACAATAACTACCGGCTGCGCAGCGCCGGGACCCACGACCTGCCCTGGGTGATGGAGCACACCGCCATCCTCCACTTCTGCGGAAAGGCCAAGCCGTGGAAGCCCGGCTACGTCTACCGCTTCGGTGTGCTCTACCACCACTACGCCCAGCTGACCCGGAGGGCCTGCCGGGCCGCAGGCGGCTGAGGGTGCGGACCGCATTCTGTTTCGGTTGAATTTCATGAACTCCTGTGGTATCCTCATAGAGAAAAGGGGGTGTTCCGTGTGGAGATCCGCGTGCTGAACTATTTTCTCATGGTCGCTCGAGAGGAAAATATTACTAAGGCAGCCACCCTTCTGCACCTGACTCAGCCCACTCTGTCCCGGCAGATGATTCAGCTGGAGGAGGAACTGGGCGTCAAACTGTTCCATCGGAGCAAGCACCGCATCGTCCTTACTCAGGAGGGCATGCTCCTGCGCCGCCGGGCGGAGGAGATCATATCCCTGGCCAACAAGACAAAGGAGGATCTTCACCACAGGCAGGAACAGCTCTCGGGTACTATCGCCGTCGGCAGCGGGGAGCTGCGCAGCTCCCGGTTCCTGACTCAGCTGATCACCGCCTTTCAGCGGGAGCATCCCCTGGTCTATTTCACCATCTACAGCGGAAACGCGGACAACATCAAAGAGCGCATTGAGCGTGGCCTTTTGGACGTGGGCCTTCTGCAGGAGCCGGTGGACATCACCAAATACAGCTTCGTCCGCACGCCGGTCCGGGAGCAGTGGGGCGTCCTGATCCGGGAGGACTCGAAGCTGGCCGCTAAGGATCGGGTGTATCCGGCGGATCTGGCCGCCGTTCCGCTGATCATGCCGGGGCGGGAAATCGTCCAGAACGAACTGCTCAACTGGTTCGGTCCATATGCCGAGGGACTGCGCATCACAGCCAGCGGAAACCTGCTCTACAATCTGGCCTCCCTGGCCCGTGACAGCGGAAGCGGAGTTCTTACCCTGAACTTGGACTGCACCTACGAGGGGCTCCGCTTTATTCCTCTGTCCCCCAGCATGGAGTCCAACACAGTTCTGGTGTGGAAAAAGGCACAGCCTTTCTCCGCCGCCGCAGCCGCCTTTCTCGACTGCTTTAAAACCTGCAACCCCTCGCAGCACAGCCTGAGGCCCCGCGTTCCCCTCACCAAAGGTCCCTTTCAAACTGCTGATCGTTTCTATCGCTGGAAAGGAATGACGCTATGCCCTCTGAGTATTTGCTTATGTGTGATAAAGAAGTAATAGAAGTGCAAAAAATTTTGCCGTTCCTATCCGGCACTTGGCCATTGTGTCGGATAGGTCGGGCGTTAGGCTTCGGGCAAGTCAATCTTGCCGACAAAGCTGTAATAAATCTCAATGTCCTGCCTGCGGATGCCGTTCTCGTCATAGCTGCACTCATGCACGACGATTTTCTCAATCATCTCCCGCAAGAGGGTGGGGGTCAATTCCTCAAAGGCAAGGTGCTTTCGGACGATACCCATAAACTTTTCCGCATTGACGGTGGCGGCCTGCGACTTGGAAAGTTCCTCCTGCAAAGCGGCGGCGCGGTCTTTCAGTTCCCGCTGTTCCTGCTCATAGTCTGCCGACAGTTCCATGAAACGCTCGTCGCTGATTTTGCCGTTCACATTGTCCTCATACAGCCGCTTGATAATG
>DWXY01000136.1 GCA_019118935.1 Candidatus Oscillibacter pullicola | reverse complement strand
GGGGAGAAGGAAATATTTCAATCTATAAAGATTGCTTCTGGAAAAACAGCGGTGAGAGCTTTCCGAGTAAATGAAGATGCCGGAGTATTGACGTCCGTGCTTGAATTTAGCATAGATGGTGGAAGTGAATCTGGAATGTCGGATCTCAAAGTGAGCGCAATGGAATATTACGGATAAGTTTGAGTAAAAACTGAGGGCACAAATAAGCAACCAAAAATGAACGGCCGCTTTTTTAGCGGCCGTTCATTTTTAGCTCTGCTTGAGGAGTTCATCATATCCCGTAATAACGGATTTATGTTGACTGCCCCGGAGAACTATGGTATAGTGACAGCGGCAGGAAAGAATTTGCTGCCGCTGAAAAAGAGCTGGCTGGAGAGGCCGGGGAAATGAGGGACATATTTGCGATTGAATAACTTTGTTTCGGCGTTTGACGCATAGCAGAGGCTATCGCGTCAAACAAAGAGATTTGGCATATAGCCTCTGCTCATTCCAAATCACAAGAGCTTTGGAGGAGCATCATGCGCTATATGAAAGCAGCCGACGTGCTGCCGCCGGACCTGCTGGCCCAGGTCCAGGCGTATATCGACGGGGAGTATCTGTACATCCCCCGGCGGGAGACCAACCGCAAGACCTGGGGCGCGGCCAACGGCCGCAAGGCGGAGACCCTGGCCCGAAATCAGGAGATCCATCGGCGCTATCGGGAAGGGACCTCTGTGGACCAGCTGGCGGAAGCCTACTTTCTGGCGCCGAAAAGCATTTGGAAGATCATCGCCCGCCTGAGAAATGAATAAGAACACAAGCGCCATGCGGAGTCCCGCATGGCGCTTTCTTGTTTCTGAAACGAGCCGGCGGTTGCGGTACCGGCCTGCGGTACGGTATGCTGAGGGCAGTAAGACAACACCAAGGAGGAATTTCCAATGTCCCAGCGAATCCAGCAAAAACCGAAACGACGCCGCCTGGACTACCGGCAGGACCCCTGCCAGGATGTATTCACCTGCCGGGTCTGCGGCTGGCCGGTAGGCCCCCAGGCTGCCGGCACTCAGCACCGCAACCACTGCCCCAACTGCCTTGCCAGCGTCCACCTGGACGACGAGCCGGGGGACCGGGCCGCCGACTGCGGCGGCACCATGGAGCCGGTGGCCGTCTGGGTCCGCAAGGGCGGCGAGTGGGCCATCATCCACCGCTGCAAGGTCTGCGGCGTGCTCCACTCCAACCGGGTGGCGGCGGATGACAATCCCACGCTGCTGATGAGCCTGGCGGTGAAGCCCCTGGCCATGCCGCCGTTCCCCCTGGACCGGCTGGAGCGGGCGGCGGAATAAAGCCTGAAAAATCGGCGGAGGCTGTACGGCCTCCGCCGGTTTTTCTATGCCACGTGCTTGAAGTTCCCCCAGGTCTCATTGACGCTGGAGACGCAGGCGAAGGTATCCGGGAAGCGGGCCAGAATCTCCTGGAACCGCACCACCTGATGGCGGTTCACCACGCAGATCAGCAGGGAGCGGGGCGTCTCCGAGTACATCCCCTCCGCCTGGAGCACAGTCACGCCGTGGCGCAGCTGCTGCATGAGCTGCCGGGAGAGCTCCTCCGGCTGCCGGGTGACCACCTCGAATTTCATGGCGGATTTGCCGCCCTTCAGAATGGTGTCGCTGATGCTGGAGCTGAGATAGCAGTAGATCAGGCACAGGATCACCGGCTCGAACTGGCAGCCGTAGACGAAGAAGGACAACACCGCCACCGCGGCATTGAGGCTGAAGATCAGCCAGACCAGGCTGGCCTCCGGGTGCTTTTTCCGCACCCAGGCGGCCACGATGTCCGTCCCGCCGGTGGAGCCGTTCTGCCGGATTACCCAGCCGTACACGGCACCGCTGACCACGCCGGCCGCCACGGGCCCCAGAATGGCGGAGGAGCCGGTGTGATAGGCGATGGCGCTCAGGTCCATCCGGCCCAGCACCAGCGTGACGGCGGAGAAGACCAGCACAAACACCAGCGTTTTGCGGGCGAAGTCCCGGTCGACTTTTTTCCAGGCCAGCAGGACCAGCGGCAGGTTGATGAGCAGGGAGAGGTAGCCGATGTTGACGTGCAGCAGGTATTGCAGCATGGTGGCCAGGCCGTTGATGCCCGCAGGCGCAAAGGCGTTGGGAAAGACGAACAGCTCATAGCTGAGGCCCATCAGACAGGCCAGGCCAGCCGTGACCGCGTAGCTGCGCAGAGCGGTCCAAGAGGAATGATGCTTCATGGGAGTGCCTCCGTTTTCTGAAATCCGGGCCGCAGTATACGCCATTTTTCTCCAAAACGCAAGAGAAATTGCAAAAAAATTTCTGCATTGCAGGAAAACTTTCCTGCAATGCAGAATCCGTGCATACAACCCCGCCGGCGGGGAAAAAACTGGGTGCCCACGCAGTCCGAACGGGCGGTGCCGTCATGGGGAATCAGAACTTCTTGTCCTTTGCGGTCTCGCAGTAGGCGCAGCGGTAGGTGTGGGTGGCGGGATCGCTCAGCAGGAAGATGGCGTCCAGCTGGGGCTCCGCCACCGTGATGCAGCGGGGGTTCTTGCAGTGGATGACATTCACCAGCTTTTTCGGAAGCTCCAGATGCTTCTTCTCCACCCGCACGCCGTTGCGGATGATGTTGACGGTGATGTTGGGGTCGATATAGCCCAGCACATCCAGATCCACCTCCATGGGGGAGTCGATCTTGATGATGTCTTTCTTGCCCATCTTGCCGCTCTTGACATTTTTGATGATGGCCACAGAGCAGTCCAGCTGGTCCAGATGGAGGTAGCGGTAGATGTCCATGCTCTTGCCGGCCTGGATGTGGTCCAGGACCACGCCGTTTTGGATGCTGTCGATGTTCATAGCGTCAATGCCTCCTTCTCACACCTGAATGCCCAGCAGCTTCAGGATCAGTGCCATGCGGATGTACTTGCCGTTCTTCACCTGTCTCCAGTAGGCAGCCCGGGGATCCTTGTCCACCGCCACGGTGATCTCGTTGACACGGGGCAGGGGGTGGAGGATGGACAGGTCCGCCTTGGCGTTCTCCAGCTTCTCCGGCGTCAGGATGTAGCTGTCCTTCAAGCGCAGGTAGTCCTCCTCGTTGAAGAACCGCTCCTTCTGGACGCGGGTCATGTAGAGAATGTCCAGCTGGGGAATGACGGACTCCAGGTCCGTGGTCTGGGTGTAGGGGATGCCCTTCTTCTTCAGAGCCTCCTCCTTCACGTACCGGGGCAGCTTCAGCTCGGTGGGGGAGATCAGCACGAAATTGATGCGATCATACCGGCTCAGGGCATTCACCAGGGAGTGGACGGTGCGGCCGAATTTCAGGTCGCCGCAGAAGCCGATGGTGAAGTTGTTCAGCCGCCCTTTCTCCCGGTGGATGGTCAGCAGGTCGGTGAGCGTCTGGGTGGGATGGTTGTGGCCGCCGTCGCCGGCGTTGATGATGGGCACCTCACTGAACTGGGAGGCGGCGAAGGGAGCGCCCTCCTTGGGGTGGCGCATGGCGATGATGTCGGCGTAACAGCTGACGGTGTGGATGGTGTCGCCCACGGTCTCGCCCTTGGCGGTGGAGCTGGAGCTGGCCTCGGAGAAGCCCAGGGTGTTGCCGCCCAGGGCCAGCATGGCGGACTCAAAGGAGAGCCGGGTCCGGGTGGAGGGCTCGAAGAAGAGTGTTGCCAGCTGCTTGTGGGCGCAGGCGTCCTGATACTTGACCGGGTTGGCGATGATGTCCTCTGCGGTGGCGATCAGCTGATCGATCTCCTCCACGGAGAGGTCGGTGATGTCGATGAGATTTCTGGGCATGATGAACTCCTTTCAGGGGTGTGATGGGAGGGAACCGCCCTTCAGGCGGCAGGAAACAGCTCCCGGCAAAGCCGGCAGCGAAGCGGAATTGATCAACCGGGGCCCCCGCCGCGCCCCGCGCGGTGGGGAGAGGAGAAATAAATGGAGCGGATGGAGCTTTCGGCATCAGCCGGAAGCGGAATGAGCGGAATTTATTTCGACGTGATCCAGGATTCGTCAGAGGGGTTGGCCCGGAACTTCTTCAGCCGCTCAATGTCCTCCGGCTTGATCTTCCCCTCCTCGGCGGCCACCTCGCAGACGGCGTCGAAGTTGGAGAGGGAGTGGTTGGTGACGCCCGCGGCGGCCAGCCGGTCCAGGCCCTTCTGGAGCCCGTAGGTGAAGATGGACGCGACGCCGAGAACCTCGGCACCCGCCTCCCGCAGCGCCTCCACAACCTCAATGCAGCTGCCTGCGGTGGAGATCAGGTCCTCCACCACGACGACCTTCTGGCCCTTCTCCAGCTTGCCCTCAATGCGGTTCTGACGGCCGTGGTCCTTGTTGCCGGAGCGGACGTACCCCATGGGCAGGTCCATCAGGTGGCCCACGATGGCGGCGTGGGCGATGCCGGCGGTGGACGTGCCCATCAGCACCTCCACGTCCGGGTAGTGGGTGCGGATCAGCTCCACCAGCCCTTCCTCCACGTCCGTGCGGACGGCGGGGGCGGTGAGGGTCAGGCGGTTGTCGCAGTAGATGGGACTCTTGATGCCGCTGGCCCAGGTGAAGGGCTCGTCGGGGCGCAGAAATACCGCGCCGATGCTCAGCAGATCATGG
This sequence comes from Candidatus Oscillibacter pullicola, assembly GCA_019118935.1. GTDB lineage: Bacteria > Bacillota > Clostridia > Oscillospirales > Oscillospiraceae > Oscillibacter > Oscillibacter pullicola. Next base: position 21,093 of record DWXY01000136.1, on the reverse strand, counting down.
GCGATTTCACGTTCCAGATTCATAATTGGCTCCTCCTTATGCGATATGCGAAAGATGGTCAGCGCTTCCGGCCGATCCAGAAAGTACTTGTGGCTACAACGGCTGCAAGGTACAGAAGCGCCGATTCGGTATAACCGAATGGCAGGGCTTTGATCCAGACCACGCCGAACGCCAGTACGATGAAAAAGACGGCAAGGACAAGGGCGAGTTCCGTCAAGTCAAATTTCATGCAGGCGAAACCTCCCGATCCGCTCAGGCTCCCAGGAAGTCTTTTACAGCTCTCCGGTAGGCGGCCACCGGGTCCTCCGCCTGGGTGATGGGGCGGCCCACCACGATGTAGTCGCAGCCGGACTTGCCCGCCTTTTCCGGGGTCATGATCCGCTTCTGGTCGCCGGCAGCGCTGTCCGCGAACCGGATGCCGGGGGTGACGGTCAGGAAGTCCGCACCGCACCGCTCCTTCACCAGGGCCGCCTCCAGGGGAGAGCAGACCACGCCGTCCAGGCCGCTGGCGGCGGCGTTCTTGGCGTAGGAGAGCACCGTCTCCGCCATGGGGGTGTCGATCAGCAGCTCATTTTTCAGGGCGGCCGCGTCGGTGGAGGTCAGCTGGGTGACGGCGATCAGCAGGGGGCGAGTGCCGTCGGGGCGGGTCAGGCCCTCCAGGGCGGCCTTCATCATCTCAGAGGTCCCGGCGGCGTGGAGGTTCACCATGTCCACGTCCAGGCGGCTCAGGACCGCCATGGCCCGCTTCACGGTGTTGGGGATGTCGTGGAGCTTCAGGTCCAGGAAGATCTTGTGGCCCCGGGCCTTGATTTCCCGGACCACCTCCGGTCCTTCGGCATAGAACAGCTCCATGCCGATCTTTACAAAGGGCTTTTCACCGGCGGGGAACTGGTCCAGGAAGGAGAGGGTCTCTTCTCTGGTGGGAAAATCCAGGGCAATGATGACGTCTTTTGCGCTCATATCAAAACAGTCCTTTCTGTAAATTCCTTGGTGTGCCGCTCAGCCGTGGGCGGCGCCGGTCAGGTCCGCGATCCGCTCCGCGCCCAGGCGCTCACACACGCCGGGCAGGGCCTCGATGATCTTCTTGGAGGCGTAGGGGTCCCGCAGATTTGCGGCGCCGATCTCCACAGCGCTGGCCCCTGCCAGCATCATCTCACACACGTCCTCGGCGGAGGAGACGCCGCCGCAGCCGATGATGGGCAGCTTCACCGCCTCGTACACGTCCCATACCATCCGCACCGCCACCGGAAACACCGCCGGGCCGGACAGGCCGCCGGTGCGGTTGGCGATGAGGGGCCGCTTCGTCTTCAGGTCGATGCGCATCCCCAGCAGGGTGTTGATGAGGCACAGGCCGTCTGCCCCCGCGTCGGCGCAGGCCTTGGCGATCTCCGCGATGTCCGTGACATTGGGAGAGAGCTTCATGAAGACGGGCTTTTTCGTCACCGCCTTCACCGCCCGGGTGACTTCAGCGGCGGCCTTGGGGTCGGAGCCGAAGTTCTTGCCCCCGGCATGAACGTTGGGGCAGGAGATGTTCACCTCCAGGATGGCCACCTGGTCAATGTCGTTCAGCTTGGCGCAGTTCTCCGCGTACTCCTGGAGGGAGAAGCCCCCCACGTTGGCGATGACCGGCCCGTGGAAGATCTTGGCGATGTTGGGCACCTCCTCCGCGATCACCGCGTCGATGCCCGGGTTCTGGAGCCCCACGGCGTTCAGCATCCCGGCGGCGGTTTCCGCGATGCGGGGCTGGGGATTGCCCGGCCGGGGCGCGGCGGTGGTGCCCTTCCAGGAGAAGCTGCCCAGGAGGTCCAGGTCGTACAGTTCCGCATATTCCCGGCCGTAGCCGAAGGTGCCGGAGGCGGGGATCACGGGGTTTTTCAGCTCCACGTCTCCCAGGCGGACAGACAGGTTCACCATACGATCTCCTCCTTATACAGAATGGGGCCGTCCTTGCACACCCGCTTGTAGCCGTTCGTCGTGGGGACGGAGCAGCCCATGCAGGCGCCGAAGCCGCAGCCCATCCGGGCCTCGAAGCTGAACTGTCCGCCGGTGAGCTGGGGCAGGCCGTGGACGGCCTTCAGCATGGGGGTGGGGCCGCAGACGAAGGCGTAGTCGCACTCCGGGACATTTTTGGCCAGATCCGTCACAAAGCCCCGGGTGCCCAGCTGGCCGTCCTCCGTGGCCACCAGCAGGCGGCAGCCCAGCTTGCCGAATTCCTCCAAGTAGAAGGCGTCCTTCCCAGACCGGAAGCCCAGCCCCACCGTGGGGGTGACACCCGCCTCCAGTATCCGCTGGGCCAAGCCGTACAGGGGCGCGATGCCGATGCCGCCGCCCAGCAGGATGGGGTGCGCGCCGCCCTGCGTCAGGTCGAAGCCGTTGCCCAGGCCCGACAGCACGTCCAGCTCCGTGCCGGGGACGCACCGCACCAGGTCGTGGGTGCCCTCGCCCACCACCCGGACCAGGAGCAGCAGAGCGTCCTTCGTCCAGTTGCAGATGGAGATGGGCCGCCGGAGAAATTTACCGGGCAGCTGGATGTTCACGAACTGCCCCGGCGCCGTGATGGCGGAGGTGTCGCCGGAGAGCACCAGCTCATAGGTGTCGGCGGTCAGCTGCCGGGCGTGCTCCAGGGTAAAGAGAGATTGTTTCATACATAGTCCTCCTGACAGGGCGGGATGTCCGTTTTCACGGCGCGGTGGGAGCTGGCGGTGTACACCAGATTGCCGTTGCAGATGGTCTTGTCCACCCCGGCGGTGACGGTCCAGCCGTCAAAGGGGGTGGCCCATCCCTGGGAGAGGAAGCTGCCGCTGTCGATGGCGTGGGGCCGGTTCAGGTCCAGCACCGTGAGATCCGCGATCTCGCCGGCCTCGATCTTTCCGCCGGGCAGGCGGAACAGCCGCCGGGGATTGACGCACAGGGCGTTCAGCAGCGTGGCAAAGGGGACGATGCCCGGCTCCACCAGCTGGGTGTACAGCACCGGGAAGGCACACTCCAGGCCCACGATGCCGTTGAGGCTGTGGAGACCCTTGGATTTCTCCTCCGCGCTGTGGGGGGCGTGGTCCGTGGCGATGCAGTCGATGGTGCCGTCCAGCAGGCCCTCGATCAGGGCATCCCGGTCCGCGGCGGAGCGGATGGGGGGATTCATCTTGAACCGGCCGTCGTCCATCAGGTCCTCGTCGCAGAGGATCAGGTAGTGGGGTCCGGTCTCACAGGATACCGGCAGCCCCTCCGCCTTGGCCTTGCGGACGAGGGCCACGCTCTCCTTTGTGGAGACGTGGCACACGTGGTAGCGGCAGCCGGTCTCCCGGACCAGCTCCAGATCCCGCTCCACCTGTTTCCACTCGCTTTCAGAGGCGTTGCCGGGGAAGCCGTTCCGCTTCGCCCACTCCCCGTCGTGGACGCACCAGCCGGGAGTCAGAAGGGACTCGTCCTCGCAGTGGGCAGTGATGGGCTTGTCCAGCTGTTTTGCAAGTTCCATAGCGGCGCGCATCTGGCCGGCGGACTGGACGCCCTTCCCGTCGTCGGAGAAGCCGCAGACAAAGGGCTCCATAGCCGACATGTCCGCCAGCTCCGTCCCTTGCTCGCCCCGGGTGATGGCCCCGTAGGGATACACCTGCACCCGGCCGTCCCGGGCGATGACGTCTAGCTCCGGCCACAGGTGCTCCAAGGAGTCCGGCACCGGATTCAGGTTGGGCATGGCGCACACCGCCGTGTAGCCTCCTGCCGCGGCCGCCGCCGTGCCGGAGGCGATGGTCTCCTTATAAGAAAATCCAGGCTCCCGAAGATGGACATGTACATCAACGAAACCTGGAACAATGACTTGATCCTGACATTCAATTACGGAAAAACCTTCCTGGGAAAGGGAGGGAGAAACGGAAACAATACGGCCTTTGGAAATGGCGACATCCATATTCTGGAAAGTTCCATCCCGGAAAACAGCCCCGCCGGTCAGCAAGAAATTCATGGGTACGCTCCTTCCTCTGCGTCTTCATTCGACACATTATCATAACGGAAAAGGAAGCGGTTGTCAACGCCTATTTTCTGGAGTTTTCCAAAAGCGGCGGCCATTGCCGCCGCTTCTGGAATCTGCCATCAGGGCTGGGGCCGGGGCGGGCGGCAGGCCAGACAGCCGGCATAGAGCCGGGAGACCTCAGGCCAGTCCACCAGCCGCCACCAGGCCTCGAAGTAGTCCGCCCGGCGATTCTGGTATTGGAGATAGTAGGCGTGCTCCCACACATCGCAGCACAGTACCGGGAACAGGGGCAGAGGCGTGTCCTGGTTGGCGGTCTTCTGGACGGCCAGGCGGCCCTCGCCGTCTGCGGACAGCCAGGCCCAGCCGGAGCCGAACTGCCCCAGGGCCGCCTTGCGCATGGCCTCCTTCAATCCCACCATGCCGCCGAAGTCCCGGACAACAGCGCCCTCCAGCGCCGTGTCCGGAGCGGAGACCGGCAGGGGGTGGAGGGTGCGGAAATACAGGTCGTGGTTGAAGACGCCTCCGGCGTTGTTCCGGACGCCCTGCCGCAGATCATCCGGCAGTTCCTCCCAGTTCAGGCACAGCTTCCAAAGCGGCCAGGACTGATAGGCAGGGGCCCGCTCCAGCAGCTGGTTCAGGGCGTCCACATAGGCGGCGAAGTGCTTGTCGTGGTGGAAATACAGCACTTTTTCGATCAGCTCCGGCGCCAGCGCGTCATAGGCGTAGGGCAGGGGCGGCAGGGTGAAGGGATAATGCTGTTCCATGTATTGCTCCAAGGGGATCATCCTTTCCGGCGAAGTGTCAAAGTCCGCTGTTCCCATCCTATGCAGAAAGGGAATCCCATATTTCCAAAAGCTGCCGCACAAAAAAGCCGGGAGGGCGTTTCGCCCTCCCGGTCCGGTCTCAGCAATGGCCGCAGGTGTGGCCGCCCTCATGGTGGCCGCAGCCGTGGTCGCCGCAGGTGTGCTCCTCGCCGTGGTGATGGTCGCAGGTGGCTGCATCGGCGCTGACCAGCGTGCCCGCCAGCAGCTCCGCCACCCGGGTATCCGCGTCGCCCTGGCAGCCGGCGTACAGCCGGATGCCCGCCTCCGCCAGGGCCATCTGGGCCCCGCCGCCGATGCCGCCGCAGATCAGGGCCTCCACCTGGTGGTCCTTCAGGAAGCCCGCCAGGGCCCCGTGGCCGCTGCCGTTGGTGTCCACCACCTGGGAAGAGGCGATGGCGCCGTTCTCCACATCGTAGAGCTTGAACTGTGCCGTGTGGCCGAAGTGCTGGAACACCTGGCCGTTTTCATAGGTGACTGCGATTTTCATGAGGATGCTTCCTTTCCGTGTTGGGAGTCACACCGGCCGCAGGGCCTGCCGCAGCCTCGGCAGCTCTCCTGGGGGCAGAGGGCGTAGCTGCCGCCGCCGATCTGCAGCGGACGGCCCTCCACCAGGAAGACCGCCAGCTTCCGGCGGGCCTGGGCGTAGATCCGCTGGACTGTGGTCCGGGCCACCTCCATCTGGGCGGCGGCCTCCTCCTGGTTCAGCCCCAGGTAGTCCATCAGCCGCACCGCCTCGTACTCCTCCACCGTCAGCTCCACGGCCTCTCTGTGGGCAGGCCGTTCCGGGGAAAAGCGGCAGTGGGCCGGCATCTGGCAGACCCGGCGGCATTTGGCACTGCGCGGCATGGATGTCCCTCCCTTGTTTTGAACATATGTCCATTATATACGGTTTTGAACATATGTCAAGAATAATTTGAAAAATTACAGATAGCCGCCTTGACAGGTCGGGACGGTCCCCCTTATGATGGAGCCAGAGAGGGGGCGGTTCTCTTGAAAAAGAAGTGGAAGGTCCTGCTGGTGTGCGTGGTGGTTTTGGCTGGAATCGCCGCCTGGTGCTTCGTCCCCCGTTCTGCGGTGGAGGAGGATTTCAAAATCCATTATGTGAGGACAGGAGAAAGGCTGACAGACATCACGGACCAGGTGGACCTGGAGGCCCTCGACGGCCTGCTGCGGAACGCAGACCGCCTGGGATACCACTGGGGATATGACGGCAGGGTCGAGGAGCGGTATGTGCTGATCATGGGCGTAGACCGGAAAGGCCCGGTCCACATTCTTCTGGATGAGGGAACCTTCCTGGTGGACCGTGGAGACTTCCTGGGAATGTACCCGCTGGTAAACGGAGAAGAACTTCTGGAACAGGTCTGGGCGTTGCTGCCGGCGCCGTGACAGGGGAGGAGGGCGCATATGAAAAGGACCTGGAAACTTCTGCTGGTGTGTATTCTGGCTGTGGCGGCGGTGGCGGCCGCAGCCGCGGGAATCTGCGCACGGTATGTCCTGCACTACCCTGCGGTGGGGGAGGACTTTGAGATCAGCTTCATCAGGGCTGGGGAGACGCTGGAGGATATCACAGAACAGATCGACCAGGATACTTTAGACGCCATCAAGGGATTGATGCTGGGCGCGGAAAGAGGGGGGTACCGTGTTGGCTGCTCTCCATGGCTCTCGGAGAGCAGTGTGGAAATCAACGGGAGAGACAGTGAGGGGTTATGGCATATCTATCTGGACGAAGACACCTCTGTAATTAATGACGGTGACAGACGTTATCCCCTCATCAATGGCGAAGAACTCCTGGAACAGCTTTGGGCCCTGCTGCCGGAGCAGTGACAAAGAAGGGGGGCACATGAAAAGAAAATGGAAAGTTCTGTTGGTGTGCGCTGTCGCCGTGGCAGCCCTGGCCGGCTATTTCTTCCTGCTGCCCGCGCCGGCGGTGGGAGAGGACTTCCAGCTGCTGGAGGTCCGGCAGGACGGGCGAGACCTGACGGCGTCGCTCCAGCCGGAGCAGCTGGCCGCCCTGGAGACCGCGGTGCGGGAGGCCTCCCGGTTCCGCTGGAAGAATCCCGTCGGGACATATCCCCTGGACATGGACACCATTACGCTCCTGGGGACCGATGGAGAGTCCGTCACCCTGGTGGGCAGTCAGGGGCGCTTTGCGGTGGACGGCTATCCCCTGCACGACGGGGAGACCCTGCTGGCAGAGGTCCAGAACATCCTCGCATCCTAATTCATTTCATTTATAGATAAGAGCAGATACAGCGGAAAGGAGCAGTCAGATGGAACAGCGGGAAGCGGCCATCCGCCAATGGTTCGACATGTGGCTCACCAAGCGGGACACCGGCATCCGGGACCTCTTCGCCCCGGACGCGGTGTACATTGAGAGCTGGGGCCCGGAGTACCACGGCGCGGAGAAGATCGCCTGGTGGTTTACCGAGTGGAACCGCCGGGGCTCGGTGGAGCGGTGGGACATCCGCCAGTTCTTCCACAAGGGAGACCAGACCGTGGTGGAGTGGATCTTCGCCAACCAGATGGACGACAGCCGCCGGGAGGTGTTCGAGGGCATGACCCTGATCCGCTGGACGGCAACGGAGCAGATCGCCCGCCTCCAGGAGTTCGGCTGCAACCTGGACCGCTACGATCCCTACGCCCGCGGCCCGGAGCCCCGGTTCCGGGACCAGCAGGCGGACTGGTTCTGAAAATGCAAAAAGCGGCGCCCGTTCCGAAAGGAACGGGCGCCGCTTTTCGTATACCAAGATGGGACGTCTTATTTTTGCAGCGTCTTGACCCACTGGCCGTACTTCTCCAGATTGGCGTCGCAGGCGGCGGCGTCGGCACCCTGGGTCAGGATATACACCTTGATCTTGGGCTCCGTGCCGGAGGGCCGCACCAGGATGGTGGTGCCGTCCGCCAGCTCGAACCGCAGCACGTTGGAGCCGGAGAGCTCCATGGTGCTCTTCGCCCCGGTGGCGCAGTCCACCACGGACCCGTCGGTGTAGTCCTTCCGGGTGACCACCTGCACGCCGGAGATCTCCGCCGGGGGATTCTCCCGGAGGTTTTTCATCAGCTCCGCCATGTCCTTCAGGCCGTCCAGGCCGGGCATCACCAGGTTGTGGGTCTTTTCGGCGTAGTGGCCGTACTTCTCGTACAGCTTCTCCAGGGCGTCAAACAGCGTCATGCCCTGGGCGGCGTACCAGGCGGCCATCTCCGTCAGCAGCATGGAGGCGGTGACGGCGTCCTTGTCCCGGACGTAGTCCCCCAGCATATAGCCGTAGCTCTCCTCGTAGGAGAAGATGACCTTCCCCTCGCCGGCGGCCTCCAGGGCGTTCTTCTTCTCCGCCATGAACTTGAAGCCGGTGAAGGTGTCGTAGCAGGTGACGCCGTTGGACTCCGCCACCTTCCGGGCCATCTCCGTGGTGACGATGGTCTTCAGGGCCACGGGCTTCTCCGGCATCTTGCCGGAGCGGCGCATGGCGCCGATGAGATAGTCCAGCAGCAGCACGCCGGTCTGGTTGCCGGTGACGGGGCGGTACTCGCCGCTGTGGTCCCGGATCATGATGCCCACCCGGTCGCTGTCCGGGTCGGTGCCCAGGATGAAGTCCACGTCATTCTCCCGGGCCAAGTCGATGGCCAGGTAGAAGCCCTCCGGATTCTCCGGGTTGGGGGAGACCACCGTGGGGAAGTTGCCGTCGATCACCATCTGCTTGGGCTCGCAGATCAGGTGCTTGATGCCCAGGGTCCGCAGAGCCTCCGGCACCAGCTTGTAGCCGCAGCCGTGGAAGGGGGTGTACACCAGCTTGAAGGTGTCCGCCACCTTGGCCACGGTCTCCTTGTCGTTGATCATGGCGGTGACATTGGCCATGAAACGCCGGTCCGTCTCGTCGCCCATGGTCTCGATGAGGCCAGCCTTCACCGCCTCGTCGAAGTCCATGCGCCGGATGCCGTCAAACACGTCGATCTGTTCCAGGGCGGCGGCGATGGCGTCGGCGTGGTGGGGGGGCAGCTGGGCGCCGTCCTCCCAGTAGACCTTGTAGCCGTTGTACTCCTTGGGGTTGTGGCTGGCGGTGACGTTGATGCCCGCCTGGCAGTGGTACTCCCGCACGGCGAAGCTCAGCTCCGGCGTGGGGCGCAGGGACTCGAAGATCCGCACATGGATGCCGTTGGCGGCGCAGACCTCCGCCGCCGCCCGGGCGAACTCCATGGAGTGGTTCCTGCAGTCCATGCAGATGGCCACGCCCCGGCGCTTGCCCTCCTCGCCCTCGGCGCAGATGACCTGGGCAAAGCCCTGGGTGGCCCAGCGGATGACATGGATGTTCATGTTGTGCAGGCCCACGGCCATGATGCCCCGCAGGCCGGCGGTGCCGAACTCCAGCGGGCCGTAGAACCGGCTCTCGATCTCCTTGGGGTCATTTCGGATGCCCTCCAGCTCCGCACGCTCCGCGTCAGACAGGGCAGGGCTTGCCAGCCACTTTTCATATTCCTTCATAAAGTCCATGCGAGAGATACCTCCTGTTGTGTAAATTGAGAACGGAGGCGGGACCGTCAGTCCTGCTCCGGCGATGTCTCTTCTGCGGGGGCGGCCAGCAGAGCCTGGGCCTCCTCCAGCCGGGAGGCGGGGACCCAGATCTCCACCCCCTGGGAGGCAAAGCCCCCCAGCACCTTGCCCAGAGACCCGTTCTGGAAGGCGGGGATGCCGCAGCTCTCCAAAAACGACACGGTGATGTCCGCCTGGCTGTCCAGTTCCCACTGGATGTCCAGCTTGGCGGCGGTCTCCGGCGCGCCGGTGTCATCCTTGGGCCAGCGGGCCAGCAGATCCCGGTCCGCCCGGGCCCAGAAGTCCTTTGCCGGTTCTGTCATACGTCCACGTCCTTTACTTGTGATATTTGGTGCCTGCGTTGATCTGATACGCCCGGTAGATCTGTTCCAGCACCATCACCCGGGCCAGGTGGTGGGGGAACGTCATGGGGGACATGGAGAGCCGCAGTTTGGCCGCCTCCTTGATGGAGGGATGCAGGCCGAAGGATCCGCCGATGAGGAACACCAGCTGCCCCACCCCCTGGCTGGCCCAATCAGCCATCTGCCGGGCCAGGGCCTCGCTGGAGCGGAGCTCCCCCTCCACGCACAGGGCAACGAGGGCGGCGCCGGATGGGAGCTTGGCCCGGATGGCGGCGGCCTCCTTCAAAAGGGCCGCCTCGATCTGGGCGGGGGAGGGATCCTCCGGCAGCCGCTCCTCCGGCAGCTCCACCAGCTCCAGCTTACAGTACCGGGAGAGACGCTTGGCGTACTCCGCCGCGGCATCCATATAAAATTTCTCCTTCAGCTTCCCGACGCACAGGATCGTCACCTTCTGCATACGGACCTCCTGCTCACGGTGTGGGCTGGGCCCAGGCAGTCCCTGGGAGCCACGGACAGCAGGGGGGAGACGCCCGCGACGGAGAGGGCCCGCTCTACGGCAGTTTGCGCCATGGCGGGCGTATTATTCTCCCGGCTCAGATGGGCCAGGATGATCTCCGATGCGCCGCTCTGCGCCAGAACGGCGGCAAAGCGGGCGGCGTCCTCATTGCTGAGATGGCCCTGGGCGCCCAGAATCCTCTGTTTCAAATAGTAGGGATAGGGCCCGCTGCGGAGGGTCTCGATGTCATGGTTGGCCTCCAGCACCGCCAGATCCACGCCCTCCAGGACGTCGGCGGCCTCGTCGGTGACGTAGCCGGTATCCGTCAGCACGCCCACAGCGCCGTCGCAGGCGTCCAGCCGGAAGCCGCAGGAGCCGGGGGCGTCATGGGATGTGGGAAATGCCGTCACGGCAAACTCCCCGATGGACTGGGAGACGCCGAAGTCCAGCGCCTCCAGCCGTTCCTCCGCACCGGGCAGCCGCCAGGACAGCTCCCGGGCGACCCGCTCCGTGGCAAAAACCGGGGCGGCGCAGCGCTTGAGCAGCGTCTGCAGGCCGGAGATGTGGTCTGCGTGGGTGTGGGTGATGAGGATGGCCGCAAGGCTTCCGGGTTCCAGGCCCAGCTCCCGCAAAGCGGCGGTGATGCGGCGGCAGGAGATGCCTGCATCCAGCAGAATATGGCTCTCCCCGCAGGAGAGCAGCAGCGCGTTCCCGGAGGAACCGCTTGCCAGCGTATGTACGGTGGTCAAAAAACATACCTCTTCCGGTGAAAAGTAAGACGTCCGCAAGGGAGGCCGTCGACGAAAGTCGCCATCCTCCATCGCGGACGTAAAATCGCTCGATCTATGGAAATGTCTTGATTGTATAGCCCCGCGGCAGCGGGGAAACCTAGAGAAGCCTGTACCCCGCTTCAGCCGATGTGGGCCTCCAGCTCCTCGGACTCGCCGGGGACCTCCACGGCGCGGATGGAAGCGCCGAGGCCCTGGAGCTTGGTGACGATGTCCTCATAGCCCCGCTCGATATACTGCACGCAGCTGATCTCGCTCTCGCCCTTGGCGGCCAGGGCGGCGATCACCAGCGCCGCGCCGGCCCGCAGATCGCAGGCCTGGATGGGCGCGCCGGTGAGATGGTCCACGCCCTCCACCACGGCGGTCTTGTCGTCCACCTGGATGCTGGCGCCCATGCGCTTGAGCTCATCCACATAGCGGTAGCGGTTGTTCCAGACGCTCTCCGTCACCAGGGAGGTGCCCTCCGCCAGGCAGAGGACGGTGGTGATCTGGGGCTGCATATCCGTGGGAAAGCCCGGATAGGGCATGGTCTTCACATTGGCCTTCTGCAGGGGGCCGTTCCGGCGGACCAGAAGGGTGTCCTCCCGCTCTTCCACCTCCACGCCCATTTCCACCAGTTTGGCGGTGATGCAGTCCATGTGCTTGGGGATGATGTTCTTCACCAGGATCTGCCCGCCGGTGGCGGCCACGGCGGCCATATAGGTGCCGGCCTCGATCTGGTCGGGGATGATGGCGTAGCTGCCGCCCCGCAGGCGATCCACACCCTGGATCTTGATGGTGTCCGTGCCGGCGCCCCGGATGTTGGCGCCCATGGAGTTGAGGAAGTTGGCCAGGTCCACGATATGGGGCTCCTTGGCGGCGTTCTCGATGACGGTGTTGCCCTCCGCCCGGACGGCGGCCATCATGATGTTCATGGTAGCGCCCACAGACACCACATCCAGATAGATGTTGGCGCCCTTCAGGCGGCCGGTCTCCGTGGAGGCATTGATGAAGCCGCCCTCCACCATGACCTTGGCGCCCAGGGCGGTAAAGCCCTTCACGTGCTGGTCGATGGGCCGCACCCCGAAGTTGCAGCCGCCGGGCATGGCCACCTCTGCCTGGCCGAAGCGGCCCAGGAGGGAACCGATCAGATAATAGGAGGCCCGCATCTTCCGGGCCAGCTCATAGGAAGTCCGGGTGGAGCGGATGCGGCTGGCGTCGATCTCCACCGTATGGCGGCCCAAGACGCGGATGCCCGCGCCCAAATGCTCCAGAATCTTCAGGGACAGCGTTACGTCGGAGATCTGGGGAATGTTTTCGATCCGGCAGACCCCGTCCACCAGCAGGGCGGCGGGGATGATGGCAACGGCGGCGTTTTTGGCGCCGCTGATCTCTACTTCACCAAACAGGGGATGGCCACCCTGTACAATATACTTTGTCAAAGTCGATACCCTCTCTTCAAAAGGCGCTTTCTTTTGTGGCGGCACCCGTGATTTCTATGAAACAGTGTGCCCGGCCCGTGCCGCTTCATACCCGCTAAAGACCTGCGAAACCGGAGAAATTTTCCGGATGGGGAAGCTCGCACACCCAAACTATACCATATCCCCGCGCAAAATGCAAACCCTTCCTGCGAACCAAGCGGGTTCAGTATCAAAATTCGTCAAAATTCCAAAGGCGCCGACCGCTGAAACCAGCCGCTTCAGGCCGAATCCCGGCGCACGGGTGGAGAAATTTGGAAACAAATTGTCCGCCCCACAGGGAGCGGACACTCAGCTGGAGGAGACCATGCCGGTATAGCAGTTGACATAATAGTCCGCCGTATCCGTGGAGACGCACCAGGCGGGCACCAGGGCCATGGGAGTGGCTGTGGTGCTCTGCAGCTCATAGCAGAGGTACAGGTCCGTCACGGCAGTGACCACCGCGCCGCTCTGAACGGTGCTGAGGAAGGCGTTGAGTGCGCCCAGAGCGGACAGGGCGCCGTTCCCGCCGGCGGTCTGCCCCGCCTGGGGCAGGTGGGTGCCGCTGACGGAGACCACCCGCCCGCCGGAGATGGTGAAGGAGACGGTGCAGTTGACCACCGGGGCCCCGTCGTAGGTCTGGACCGCGGAGGCGCTGCCGTCCTCCCCCTCCAGGGAGAAGGCGAGGGCCTCGTAGTGGAACGCGCGGCAGAAGGCCCGGCACAGGGCGTCCGCGGTCTCGCCGCTCTGCTCGATCACCACGCCGAAGGTGCCGTCGGAACGGAAGACGGCGTTGCCGTTTTCGCTTTGATAGGTGGTGACGCCGCCGCCACCGTCAGACATGACCAGCCCGTCTCCCAGGAGAAAGCCGGCCAGCTTCTCATCCTCGTCCGGGTCCCTGGACAGGGTCAGGCCGGCGGGCGGTGTGGCGCTGGGGATGATGCCGTCATCCAGGAAGACGCCCTCCGCCGCGAACAGCTGCACCATCTGCTGACGGGCCTCTGCCTGGGCGGAATAGCCGGTGGTCAGCCGTACCCCCAGCAGGCCCAGCAGGCAGAGATTCATCAGCGCCAGGATCAGAATGATGATGTTTTTCAGACGGAAGCTCTCCATCCGCCGGACCTCCTTTCCACCGCCGGAGCGGCTTGTATCCGCTGCGCTCAGTCCGCCAGCCAGCTGGCGGACACCGCGTCTCCGCCGCTGTCGGCATAGCCCACGGACAGCTCTGTGCCGGCATGCTCCGCCGCAATGGCCAGTGTCTGCCGCAGCGGCAGCAGGAGCGATGTCTCCCCAGCGGTGCTGTACTGCCGGAACCGCAGGGCGAGGCGGGTGACGCTGGTGCCGGAGAGCGTGATCTCGGCGGCGTGTCCGCCGTCGGAAAAGCGGATGGGTACGCCGTCGATCTGATATCCGAACAGAAGCTGGGTGGTGTCCCCACTCTGACTGACGGACTCCAGATACAGCCTTGCCTCGCCGGAGCGGTCCTCGGTCAGCTGCTCCAGCAGGATACTGGCACCCAGCACGGCTTCCGCCGGAGTGGGGACCTCCTCCTGCGCGGAGATCTCCAGTGTGGCCTCTGTCCCGCTGCGGTAGGTGATCTCCCCGGTGGGACGGATGTGGAGAGAGCGGTCGGCCTCCACCTCGGTGATGACCTCCGTGCCGTCGGCCTCCGCATAGCGCTCCCGGGTGTTGATGTTGAAGCCGAAAGCCGCCAGCAGCCAGTCCGTGCCGGAGATGGGCGAAGCGGCGGAGAGGACCGGCAGCTGCGGCAGCTCCGTGGGCAGGATGGAGAGGGGAAACAGCTTGCTGTACAGCGGCTCCGCCTCCACAACCTCAAAGGCGAAGGAGACGCTTCCCATGCCGGACTGGCTCACCGTCTCTGTCAGGGAATCTATGGAGAGGGCGGTGGAGGCGACGGTGCCGGTGAGGACGGTATCCGCACCGTCCCATACATAGAGATGGACGGAGCCGTCCTCCCCCGCGGCCAGCAGCAGGCAGCGGGCATCTCCCTCCAGCGCGGTGTCCTCCGCACCGGTGAGCTCGGCAAGCACCTGCAGGGGCAGGGGATTCAAAAAGTCGAAATAGATGGAGGGGCCGGAGAGTGCGGTCCGAAAGGCGCCCGCCGTGGAGGGGGCCAGGTGCTGGACGGAGCCCAGAGCCTCCCGCAGGCCCAGGGCGGAGAAGCCGTCGCTGTTGGTGGTGAAGCCCAGGCTGCCATACCGGCCGTAGGAGTCCGTGAGGACCACCCGCACCGGGGCGGGAAACTCCCGCAGCCGGGAGGGCGAGCCCTCCGGAAGGACGCCGGTCAGCCGCTCCAGATAGAGCGGGTCCTCCGACGTGCCCAGGTTGTACAGCTGCAGCTGGGCGAACAGGAGCACCGCCGAGACGGACAGAAGCGCGATGGCGATGTTCTGGATGAGGTTGCGGCGCCTGCGCCGGGCCGTGTGATCCATGGGCGGCCTCCTTTCAGCGGTTTTGCGGATGCGGCTTTCTCAGACGGGGTTGGAGGGCCCGCCGATGGGCAGCGTCAGCCGGATGGTGGTGCCGGGGCCCTCGTGGGGCGCCAGGGCGATGGTGCCGTGGTGGCGCTGGACGATCTCCTTGGCGATGGAGAGGCCCAGGCCCGTGCCGCCGGACTCCCGGGAGCGGGCCTTGTCCACCCGGTAGAAGCGGTCGAAGATCCGGTCCCGGTCCTTCTCCGGGATGCCGATGCCGTCGTCGCAGACCTCCATCCAGACCTCCGCCTCTGTGGAGCCGGCGGTGATGGCGATGTGCCCGCCGTCGGGCGTGTACTTGACGGCGTTGCCGATGACGTTCATCATCACCTGCTCCAGCCGGCTCCGGTCCCCCACGATCAGGGGCAGGCTCTCCGGCGGGGTGTAGGTCAGCGTGTGCCCGTGCTGCTTGGCGGCCAGGGCATTGGCCCGGGTGACGCTCTCAATGGCGTCCCCGAAGGGGAAGCGGGAGAGCACCAGCTCCGCGTTGCCCGCGTCCAGGCGGCTGAGGGTCAGCAGATCCTGAACGATGTGGGTCATGCGGTCCGTCTCCGTGATGATGATGTCCAGAAAGCTGTTGGAGGTCTCCACAGGGATGTCCCCCTCCGCGTCCCGCAGGGTCTCGGCATAGCTGCGGACGTTGGTGAGGGGGGTGCGCAGCTCATGGGAGACATTGGCCACGAACTCCTTGCGCCGCTCCTCGTTGCGGTGCTGCTCCGTCACGTCGTGGAGCACCACCAGCACGCCGCCGCTGGCTTGGTCGGAGAACGGCGCCAGAAACAGCTCCAGCGTCCGGTCCCCCACCTCCATCTCCGCCTCGGCGTAGTTGGGCCGCTGGAGGGCCAGCGTCTCCCGGAAGGGATAGACCTGACCGAAGAGGGTGTCGTAGGTAGTGCCCTCCGGCACACTGCGGTGGAGCATGTTGGTGGCGGCGGGATTGCAGTGGATGAGAAGGCCGTCGTGGTCAAAGGCCACCACGCCGTCGGTCATGTGGAGGAACAGGGTGTCCAGCTTGTTCCGCTCGTTCTCCACGGCGGCCAGCGTGGACTGGAGGACATCGGCCATCTCGTTGAAGGTGCCGGTGAGGATGCCGATCTCGTCGGTGGACTCCACGGGGAGCTGGCTGTCAAAGTCTCCGGCGGCCACCCGCTCCGCCCCGGCGGTGAGCTTTTCGATGGGGCCCACCATGGTCTTGGACAGCAGGAAGCTCAGCAGGACAGAGATCAGCAGGCCGATCACCAGTGCCTGCATGATGATGAGGAAGAGCTGGGAGTTCAGGTCCGTCACCGTGTCCTTGTTGTCCAGGATGTAAATGATGTAGGCGTTTCCGCCCCCCATGATGGGGATGGCTGCGTCCATATAGTCGGCGGTGATGTCGCTGCGGTCTCCCACCAGGGTGCTGTCTCCCTGGGCCACGGCATTCCGGGCGGTCAGCAGGTTGGCGGTCTGCTCTCGGGGGAGCTCCGACGCCTCTGCCGACCCGTCCAGATAGGTGCCGCTCTGCCCGTCCAGGATGAAGTAGTTCCGGGTGCGGTAGTCGATGCCCAGGGAGCCGGCCCGGCCCTCCAGCATCTCCTTGATGCCGGCGGCGCCGTCCGGTTCGGCGGCCCGGGCCCGGAGGGTGGAGACATATCCGTCGCTGTCGTCGCTGAACACGGCGCTGATCTGCTCGTAAAAGGTGTCGATATAGAAGCTGGAGACGCTGGTGGTCAGGAACGCGCCCACCACCGCCATCAGCGAGGTGATGAGCAGCAACAGGATCAGCATCAGCTTCATGTGCAGGCTGCGGAACACGGCGAACACCTTCTTTCCTTAGAGAATGGGGGCGGAGTCACTTCACGGAGAAGTAGTAGCCGGCGCCCCGGCGGGTGAGGATGAAGACAGGATTGGCGGGATCGGTCTCGATCTTCTCCCGCAGGCGCCGGACCGTCACGTCCACGGTCCGCACGTCGTCGCCCACATAGCCGTAGTTCCACACCTGCTCCATCAGGTCGATGCGGGAGTAGACCTTGTTGGGATGGCTGGCCAGAAAGGTCAGCAGCTCATACTCCCGCTGGGTCAGGTCGATGGCCTTGCCGGCCCGGAAGACCTGGTGGCTGTCGGTATTGATGGACAAATCCCCGGACACGGGCATGGCGGAGGCCGCGGCAGAGGCGGCAGCCGGCGGCGTCATGGCGGTCCGCCGGATGTTGGCCCCCACCCGGGCCACCAGCTCCCGCATGGAGAAGGGCTTGGTGATATAGTCGTCGGCGCCGATCTCCAGCCCCAGGACCTTGTCCGCCTCCTCCTCCCGGGCGGTGAGGATGATGACGGGAACGCTGCTGCCCTGGTCCCGCAGGGCGCGGCACACGTCAAAGCCGTTTTTCTTGGGCAGCATCACATCCAGCAGGATCAGGTCCGGGTTGGCGGACAGGGCCTGGGCCAGCCCGTCCTCGCCGTCATAGGCCTCCAGCGTCTGATAGCCCGCCCGCTGGAGATTGAACCGCAGGATGTCCACGATATTTTTCTCGTCCTCCACGATCAGGACGGTTTTCGGATCGCTCATGGCAGAGCCTCCTCTCAAAGATCCAGGAGCACCTTGGCCTTCAGCACGGCGGCGATGGTCTTGCCGTCCTCGATCTCCCCGTCCATGACGCGGTGGACCATCTCGTTGAAGGGAATGCGCTCCACATTCAAGAATTCATCCTCGTCCAGCTGCTGGGACTCCATGTGCAGGCCCCTTGCCAGGAAGAGGTACAGCCGCTCACTGAGACAGCCGGGGGAGGGCAGGGTCACGCCCATGGGCAGGAAGGTGTCCGGCACGGCGCCGGTCTCCTCCTTCAGCTCCCGCAGGGCGCCGGCCACCGGGTCCTCGCCGGGCTCCAGCTTGCCGGCGGGGATCTCCAGCAGCGTCTTGCCGATCACATAGCGGTACTGGGTGACGGTGAGCACATTGTTCCGGTCGTCCAGGGCCAGAATGGCCACGCCGTCCACGTGCTCCACCACCTCGCGGAAAGAGGTCCTGCCGTTCGGCAGCTGCACCTGGTCCACGTGCAGGCTCAGGAAGCTTCCCTGGTACTTTTCCTCCCGGCTGAGGGTCTTTTCCGTCAGATCCGCAGTCTGATTCATATAGCATTCCACCTTGTGTCTGTTTTTTGTGTATTCAGGACATACTCAATCACTTTATTATAGCATGTCCTCCAGAAAAAGCCAACTGTGACTTTCTCTTGAAGATGCGGGGAAAATATGGTATAGTAATAAAACCTTCCAGGAAAGAGGTGAGCCCCACGGAGAAGAAGGGGATCAAGATCGCGGCCCAGAACCGCAAGGCCTTCCACGACTACTTCGTGGAGGACCGGTACGAGGCGGGCATCGAGCTGGCGGGCACGGAGGTCAAGTCCATCCGGGCCGGAACGCTGAATTTGAAGGACGCCTACTGTACAGTAAAGGATGGGGAGCTGTTCGTCCACGGGATGCATATCTCCCCCTATGAGAAGGGCAACATCTTCAACCGGGACCCGGTGCGCTCCCGGCGGCTGCTGATGCACAAGCGGGAGATCCGCAAGCTCCACGCCCTGGTGAAGCAGGACGGCTATGCCCTGGTGCCCCTGTCCGTCTATTTCAAGGATTCCCGGGTGAAGCTGGAGATCGGCCTGTGCCGGGGCAAGAAGAACTACGACAAGCGGGCGGCGGCCTCCGCGCGGGACGCCAAGCGGGAGATCGACCGCACCCTAAAAGAAAGGAATCGATGATATGTCTGACGTGAAGAACCCCATTGTCACCATCACCATGGAAAACGGCGCCGTGATGACCGGCGAGCTGTACCCCGCCAAGGCCCCCAACACGGTGGCCAATTTCATCTCCCTGGCCAACAAGGGCTTTTATGACGGCCTGATCTTCCACCGGGTGATTCCCGGCTTCATGATCCAGGGCGGCTGCCCCAACGGCAACGGCATGGGCGGTCCCGGCTATGACATCCGGGGCGAGTTCTCCGGCAACGGCTTTGCCCAGAATGACCTGAAGCACACCACCGGCGTCCTCTCCATGGCCCGGGCCATGCATCCGGACTCCGCCGGCAGCCAGTTCTTCATCATGGTAGCCCCGGCCCCCCATCTGGACGGGCAGTACGCCGCCTTCGGCCAGGTGACCGGCGGCGTGGAGGAGGCCATCCGCATCTCGGAGGTCCCCACCGACTGGAACGATAAGCCCAAGACGCCGGTGGTGATCCAGAGCATCCGGGTGGACACCCAGGGCGTGGACTATCCGGAGCCTGAAAAGCGCTGAGAGGGGGAGAGCCCAATGAAGACGGCCATCATCACCGGCGCGTCCTCCGGCCTGGGACGGGAGTTTGCCCGCCAGCTGACGGACGTATTCCCGGAGATCGAGTGCTGCTGGCTCATCGCCCGCCGGGAGGACCGGCTGGAGGAGATCGCCCGGGAGATGGTGGGGGTGGAGACGGTCTGCCTCCCCCTGGACCTGTGCGACTCCATGTCCTTCACCACCCTGCAGGAGAAGCTGGCGGCGGAGAAGCCGGAGGCGGCGATTCTCATCAACAACGCCGGCTGCGGTTACCTGGGCCGGATGGGGGAGACGGAGACCGCTGTCCAGACCCGGATGGTGGACCTGAACGTCCGGGCCATGACGGCGGTGACGAATCTGGTCATTCCCTATATGCCGGCGGGGGGGCGCATCCTCAACACGTCCTCCATCGCATCCTTCTGTCCCACGCCCCGGATGACGGTGTACGGCGCCAGCAAGGCGTACGTGTCCTCTTTCACCGTGGGCCTCAGCGAGGAGCTGAAGCGAAAGAACATCACCGTTACGGCCGTGTGTCCCGGCCCCATGAAGACGGAGTTTCTGGACGTGGGCAGCATCACCGGCCGCTCCCCGGCCTTCGAGTACCTGCCCTACTGCGACCAGGTGCGGGTGGCGGCGGGGGCGCTGCGGGCCGCCAAGGCGGGCAGGACCATCTACACGCCGCGGCTGTTCTACAAATTCTACCGGCTGCTGGCCAAGGTCACGCCGGTGAAGCTGATGGTAAAATTCACCAAAACCTGAAATGTCATGGAATTGTAACACATTCCGACAGTGGGATGTGTTACAATCTCCATTGGTATCTCGCCAATGATCCCAAGAAGGACCCCAGTATGGAGCCCACTTTGCAGTCGACGTTCCCATCGCAGGCCAACAAAATTTGTTTGCAGCGAGAGGAGAACGAGCGGCCTTTGCAAACTTCCAGGGCTCCCGCCGCAAACCAGCGCAGCGTTTGCGGTGGGAAGAGGAGGAGCAAGGGAGCGAGCGCAGTTTTCGCAATCAGCCGTAGGCTGACTGCGGAAACGGAGACGAGCGGACTTTGCTCCGACGACAGGGGGGTGTACCGGTTTCGACGGGGGTATGGAGGCGGGACCAGCGGGCGGCGGCGCCTGACCGCCATAAAACGGGCAATTTATAAATCAAATAACAACAGACAAGTTGCTATTGCTGCCTAATTAAAGGCGGCCGTCTGAACCGGAGTGGCCACAGGCCGGGGAAGGCGTCGTTTATGTGGCGTCCGTGCGGCGGGTAAGAGTTGCCCCGCCCACGCATGATGACTCTCACCTGACCGGACGGCGTGACGGCTTGCCGTCCGGGAGGGGAACAGGGAGGAAGACTCCCGCAATAACCGTCTGCGCCCGGAGAAAGTCCCGTTAAAGTGCTTTCGGACAGGGGTTCGACTCCCCTCACCTCCACCAGATTGAACGCCCCCACCTGACTCGAACAAAAGGTTGTTATTGTTCGGGTCAGGTGGGGGCGTTTTATGCCTGAAATTCTTGTGCTGCAAGAGTTTCGGGATTTTCTATATAGAGTGCTCTATGCCACCAGCCAAATACAAACAGGGCAAAATCAAAACGCAAAACGTGTCACCGGCGAGGTTCGCCCCTTTGTTGTGTCACAGGGACGCATTCCTCATTTGCCGCTCATGAACGCATCTTCGACCCAGCATGGCGCCAGATTTTTCAACATGCGATGAGAACGCTGTGTGTTATCAAACTCGATGCAGGAGGCAGGCCGCGCCTGGAGTCCGCCTTGGAGGTGCGCCCCTTCCGATCAGGTTCCTCTATTTCGGGAAAACCAGACGCGGAAGCAGATCTGAAGCCTGGCATTGACAATAATTACAATGTGTGACATAATGACCATATAGTGACCGGTCATAATTTGAAAAGGAGGGCTACTCATGCAAA
>DWXY01000135.1 GCA_019118935.1 Candidatus Oscillibacter pullicola | reverse complement strand
GGAAACAGCGTTCCCAGTTTGCAAACGCTCGTGGACATTCTTAATGTGCTGGACTGCTCTGCGGATGAACTGTTTTGCATGGAAGTCACACAGGCAAAACCAGCACTGAACAACTGGCTTTGTGATCTTGTTTCGGACTGCAACAGCATAGAGATGAAGTTGATTGCTGACACCGTAATTTCCTTAAAAAACTCAATGAGAAGGTTAAAAATCTCAGAGGAAATATAGCGCCAATCCGTTCTCATAAAGTGAAAATGAGTCCGCCATCCCCCAACAGGATGGCGGACTCATTATATGACCAAACCATAAGAACAATATTTATTGTGCTACGAATTGAGGCAAGAAATCAGCGTGGGCTGTTTCAATAAAATATTATTAAGTGTGTGATACCCCCCGTTCCCAGCGGCTCACCGCCTGCCGGGTGACAAACAGCCGCTCCGCCACCTCGCTCTGGGACAGGCCCGCCCGCTGCCGCAGCTGGGCGAACATCTCTTGAAACGCCATTCCCATCACCTCGGGACCAGTCTACCACAGCAGGGCAGCGGCGTAAAGCAACCGTCGGTTGCCTGCCGCTCACGCGGCGGCGGGCGCCGTCTCCGCGGGCAGGGGCGGCACCTGGAAGCGGAAGTAGTCGTAATTATAGGTGCGGTTGGGCTCCACCTGGTCCCCAAAGCGCAGCTGGATCAGCTCGCTGACCGTCACCAGCTGGTAGCCCTGCTCCAGCAGCCAGGGCACCAGGACTTCCGTGGCCGCCACCGTGCTCTCGTAGATGCTGTGGAGCAGGATCACCTGTCCGTCCAGATTCCCGGCGTTCTCCACGCCGGCCACCACCTTGTCCGCATCCTTGGAGCGCCAGTCCTCCGTGTCGATGGACCAGGTGACGATGCTCCGACCGGAGGTGGCCTTCAGCGTCTTGTTCATGGAGCCGTAGGGCGGCCGCAGCAGCGTGGGCGTGGTGCCCAGCACCTCCTGAAACAGCGCGTCCGCCGCGGCCTGGTCCGCCTGCTGGGCGGCCTGATCCATCTTGCCCAGGTTGGCGTGGCGGTAAGAGTGGCTGCCGATCTCGCAGCCCATGTCCGCCGCCCGGCGGACCGCCTCCGGCGCCTTGGGGAGATTCCGCGCCACCTCAAAGAAGGTGGCCACCGCACCGTGCTCCTCCAGAATATCCAGGATCTGGTCCGTGTAGACCGCGTGGGGGCCGTCGTCAAAGGTCAGGGCCACCATGGGGCGGGTGGGATCCACCACCCGCTGGGGCTCCGGCAGCGTCTCCACGGGAGTGCCGCCCTCCTCCTCTGCGGAGGTCTCCGAAGCATCCTCTCCGCCTGTCTCCCGGCCGTCCGGGAGGAGCTCCGGCATCTCGCCGGGAGCAGGGAGGACCTGGGCTGGCGGGGCCTCTGACACCAAATGCTCCGGCGGGGCCTTGGCGGGGGTCACAATGGTGCCGCAGGAGCTCAGCAGCAGGCAGGACAGCAGGAGGGAAAACAGTCGTCTCATCATGGGATACCTTTCTTTCATCTCTTTTTGACTCTATGATACGGAATGCCCCGGAAAAAGTCGGGTCAAAACGGATACAAAAAGATCAAAAAGAGTGACAAAAGAAACGAAGAGTGACAAACGCCGGAGCGGGACCTCTCCCGCTCCGGCGCCCTTTACATCCGCTGGTCCTTGTCCTCCGCGTACCAGAGGTTCCAGGTCCGGCGGTAGACCTCCGCCGCCTGCTCCGAGTGGCAGACCATCCGCACCCGCTCCGGCAGGGCGTGGTCCGCCAGGAAGTCCATGATGGCCCGCAGGGCCACGGTGGCCGCCAGCGGCAGCGGATACCCGTAGACTCCTGTGGATATGGAGCAGAAGTCCAGGGTGCGGATGCCGTGGGCCTCCGCCAAAAGCAGGCAGCTGCGGTAGCAGGAGGCCAGCAGGGCCGCCTCCCCCTGCTCCCCGCCCTGCCAGACGGGGCCCGGCGTGTGGATCACATACCGGGCCCGCAGGCGGTAGCCCGCCGTCAGCTTGGCCTGCCCCCGCTCACAGCCCCCCAGCGTCCGGCACTCCGCCAGCAGCTCCGGCCCCGCCGCCGCGTGGATGGCCCCGTCCACTCCGGCGCCGCCCAGCAGCGTGGGATTGGCCGCGTTGACAATGGCCTCCGCGTCCGAACGGGTGATATCTCCCACCAGAATGGAAAAGCGCTTCATAGCCGTCCTCCTGTTCCCCTGTGCCGTCCCGGCACATCTCGTCTCTTAACAGTATATCTCCCGCCAGGAAAAAAGCAAGCCCAGATCCGGGCTTGTCCCGCGCGGGTTCCTGCGGTATAATTTTCCCATGAGAGCAACCACCTGTGCCCGGCGGCAGGTCGCCGGGAGAAAGGAGTCCCCTATGGCAAAACAGGTCCCCTCCTACACCGGGACGCTGCGCAACCACTCCCTGACCATCCCCGCCTGCGTCAGCGAGTGCAGCGGTATCCGCATCTTCGGCCGGCGCATCAAGTCCCTGGCCTTTTCCACCGACGTGGCCATCATCAAGAACATCAACGCGGACGCCATCATCGCCGTCTACCCCTTCACGCCCCAGCCGGTGATCTCCCAGGCCATCATCAGCGTGTCCGACGTGCCGGTGTTCGTGGGCGTGGGCGGCGGCATCACCACCGGCTCCCGCTCCGTCCGGCTGGCCATCCAGTCCGAGCACCAGGGCGCCTACGGCGTGGTGCTGAACGCCCCCACCTCCGACGATGTCATCCGCCAGATCAAAAAGGTGGTGGACATTCCCGTGGTCATCACCGTGGTCTCCGCCCACACGGACATCCGCAGCCGCCTGGAGGCCGGAGCCGACTTTCTCAACGTCTCCGGCGCCGCCGCCACACCGGAGATCGTGGCGGAGATCCGCCGGGACTTCCCGGAGGTCCCCATCATCGCCACCGGCGGCCCCACGGAGGAGTCGATCCTCCGCACCATCCAGGCCGGGGCCAACGCCATTACATACACCCCGCCCTCCAACGGCGTGCTGTTCGCCCGCATCATGGACCAGCACCGGAAGACGCTGTGAGACCCCGGTGGAAAAATTTTCGATGCCGCGGGGGTTGACAAATGTCCGCCCGGGCGGTTATAATGGCGGCGAATCGGTAGGTGAGGCTACCACGGGGATTCGGAATCATCCAAAGACTGCTGCCGCACAGTTGTGGAGACACAACCAGCTGGTCAACAGGCCGCGTCGACAACAAGGCGCCGCTTAACGCAGTTGCTACGCCCCGTGAAGCTAAAGCTTGGACGAAGACGCCCATTGTGTGCAGCTGTCCCTGCCGGATTTCCGGCAGGGATTTTTTGCTGTGCAAAAGCACGGCAAAAAATTGAAATGCGCCGTTTCCCCGCCCCTCCGGGCAACCGGAAACGATGCGTAAAAACTTCATGCGCACAGCTTTTGCCGATGTTCCTGATGCGCCGAATGCGCATAGAGTTTTACTGCAGAAAGGAGGTGCGGACCATGGAAAGCGCCAGTCAGCCACCCAGACAATACAGACGAAAGCGAGGTAACGACTATGACCATGTTCAACAAGGATCAGATCTTTCAGCTTTTGGAGAGCCGGGACGGCGAGGCGCTCCGCGCCCTTTGGCGGGGCCGCGGCGCCGTGGACATCGCCGCCCTCCTGGACTCCGTGGAGGACAGCGCCCGGCAGGCGGCGGTGTTCCGCACCCTGCCCAAGGACCTGGCGGCAGACGTGTTCTCCTATCTCCCCGGCCCCACCCAGGCCCGCCTGGCCCGCTCTTTCGCGGACGGGGAGCTGCAGCAGATTTTTGACGCCCTGCATCTGGACGACGCGGCGGATTTTCTGGAGGAGCTGCCCGCCAACCTGGTGACCCGCATCCTCCGCTCCGCCAGCCCTCAGCGCCGCATGGCGGTGAATGCCCTGCTGCGCTATCCGGCGGACAGCGCCGGCAGCGTCATGACGCCGGAGTTTGTCTCCCTCCGGCCGGGCGACACGGTCCGGCAGGCACTGGACACCATCCGCCGCACCGGCATCCACAAGGAGACGGTCTACACCTGCTATGTGCTGGAGCACCGGCAGCTGCTGGGCGCGGTGTCGGCCAAGGACCTGCTGACGGCGGCGGAGGACACCGCTGTGGCGGACCTGATGGCCACGGATGTGGTATCTGTGGGCACTCTCACAGACCGGGAAGAGGCCGCCCGCCTCCTGGCGAAATACGACCTGCTGGCCCTGCCGGTGCTGGATGGAGAGGAGCGGATGGTGGGCATCCTTACCGTGGATGACGCCATGGACGTCCTGACGGAGGAGGCCGCGGAGGATCTCTCCATCATGGCGGCGGTGACGCCGGATGAGAAGCCCTACTTCGCCGCCTCCGCCTGGGAGCACGCCCGCCACCGGGTGGTGTGGCTGCTGATTCTGATGCTGTCCGCCACCATCACCGGCTCCATCATCACCCGGTACGAGGACGCCATCTCCGCCGTGCCCCTGCTGGTGGCCTTTCTCCCCATGCTGATGGACACCGGCGGAAACTGCGGCTCCCAGAGCGCCACGCTGGTGATCCGGGGACTGGCCCTGGAAGAGATCCGTCCCCGGGACGCGCTGCGGGTGATCCGCAAGGAGCTGGCGGTGGCCGCCATCGTCAGCGCCGTCCTGGCCGCGGCCAACGGCCTGCGGATCTACCTTCAGTATCACGACAGCGCCATCGCCCTGGTGATCTCCCTGTCCCTGGCGGCCACGGTGGTGCTGGCCAAGCTGGTGGGCTGCGTGCTGCCCATCGCCGCCAAGCAGCTCCGCATGGATCCGGCCATCATGGCCTCCCCCCTCATCACCACCATCGTGGATGCCGGGGCGGTGCTGATCTACTTCCGGGCCGCCGCCGCATTCCTGCGCCTGCCCGTTTGAGGGTTCCGCCCGGCACGGGCGCAAAACAGGTGCCTGCCAGAGATCCGGCAGGCACCTGTTTCCCGTTTTCAGCTCTCACCGCAGGAAGATGCGCTTCCCGCCCCGGTAGGCCTTCACGACGCCGATCCGCTGGGCGCTGGGGACGCAGCCCTGCAGCTCCCGGTACAGCGCCTCCGCGTCCGCCGGGTCCACGGCCATGAGGAGGCCCCCGGCAGTCTGGGGATCATAGAGCAGGTCCTGCTTGCACAGCGCGGTCTCCCCGGCGTCCACGCCCGCCTCCGCAAAGGCGCGGTTGCGGTACATCCCCGCCGGCAGCAGGCCCATGTTTGCAAACTCCAGCGCCTCCGGGATCAGGTCGATGGCGTCCACCTCCAGCTCCAGCTCCACATCGCTGCCCTGGGCCATCTCATAGCTGTGGCCCAGCAGGCCGAAGCCCGTCACATCCGTGCAGGCGTGGACGCGGTACTTCACCATGGCGTCCCGGGCGGACTTGTTCAGGGTGGTCATCAGCTTCTCCGCCAGAGCCTGCCCCTCGGGAGACAGCATCTCCGCCTTCTGGGCGGTGGTGAGGACGCCAATGCCGATGGGCTTCGTCAGCAGCAGCACGTCTCCCGGCCTGGCGCCGGAGTTGGTCAGCACCCGGTCCGGATGGACGAAGCCGGTGACCGCCAGGCCGTACTTGGGCTCGTCATCCAGGATACTGTGGCCGCCGGTGATGAGCGCCCCCGCCTCATACACCTTGTCATAGCCGCCCCGCAGCAGCTGGTGCACCGCCTCTTTCGGCATGGACTCCGGCACGGCCATGATGTTCAGGCACAGCTTTGGCTCGCCGCCCATGGCGTACACATCGGAGAGGGCGTTGGTGGCCGCGATCTGTCCGAACAGGTACGGGTCGTCGGCAATGGGCGGGAAGAAGTCCACCGTCTGCACCAGGGCCAGATCGTCGCTGACCTTGTAGACCGAGGCGTCGTCGCTCTTGTCGAACCCCACCAACAGATTGGGGTCCCGATGCACCCGGATGCCGTCCAGCAGCTGGGCCAGCACGCCGGCCCCCACCTTGGCGCCGCACCCGGCGCACTTGGCCAGCTTCGTCAGCTTGACTTCCTTTTCAGGCATGATTCTTCCTCCCGTTTCCTCAGTTTGATCGTCCCCGGCAGGCCGCGCCTAGTTGGAACACCCGCCTGCGCGGTCTTTCAGCGCTCCCGTCAGGTCCAAAATCGCCTCCAGCACGCCGCCGCCGATGGCCAGGGCCTTGTCGCTGGCGGTATAGCAGTGCTCCACCTTGCAGCGGGGATCGATGTCCCCGGCCTTCATCCCTTTGTGCACCGGGGTTCCGTCCGGCAGGATGCCCCGCAGGACGCCGTCCAGGGTGCAGGTCATGGGCACGCCGTCCACCGTGGCGGCCACATCCCCCTGCTGCACCTGGGCGCCGATGTCCAGCAGCTGGTGGAACACGCCGTCCGCCGGGGCCCGCAGCACCCGCTCCCCGGCAAAGCCGCCGATGAGCCCCGGGATCCCGGTGTTGGGCAGGGCGCTGCCCGCATGGATCACCCGGCCCAGGGTGTGGCCCCGCATGGTCTCCACCACCGCGTGGCAGTCCACCCCGGCGGTGAAGCCCGGCCCCACGCCGATGACCACCGGGGCGTCGGTGATCCGGGTGCCCAGATTCCGCTTGGCCAGAATGGCGTCCACCACCGCGTCCGGTTTCAAAACCGGGATACAGGTCCCCTCCGGGTCCGCCAGCACCGGGACCACATCCTCCCGCAAAAGGGCCATAGCCGCCTTCGGTGTCTCCGCCCGGCGGGCGGTGACGTCCTCCACCTTCGTCTCTCCCAGCACGATAGCCTGGGAGAAGGCTACCGTCCGCCGGATAGCAGTTGGGGCCGGTATATCGGTCATAATCACCGATATATGCGCTCTTTTCAGCCGCAGGGCAATGCCGGTGGCCAAATCACCGGCACCTCGGATGATTACCAGCATGGAAAATATTCCCTCCTCCACAGACTGCCGGCCAGAACCGGACAGTCCAGCAGGCACGCCAAGGCCTTGGCATCTGCCAAATTCCACAGCGTCTCCACTTGGTTGACATAAATTTTCGTGTGCAGCTTTTCAGCCAACAGCACCGCCGCCTCGGCCTCCGGCGTGGCCTCCGCCGTCTCCGGCACGCCTGATAATGCGGCGTACCGCTCCGGCCGGTGAGCGGCTGCAGCGATGGGGCGGCCGAAGCCGGAGGCCCCCACCACGCAGATGGTTTGATTGGCCCCGGTTGGGATCACCGGCTCGTGGGGGGCATGGGCCTTCAGGGGACGGCGGGCAGCGCCGTCCGCCTCCACCAGCACGTAGTCGAATTGCTCCGCCAGCGCCGCCATGGGCGTCTCTGGGGCCGTCAGCTTGCCCGTCCCCGGTACGTCCGTCCCGGCGCACAGCAGCCGGTGCGACCTGCGCAGTTCCTCCAGCTCCGCCGCTGTCCGGGCGCAGGGCAGGTCCGAAAAGGGGAGGAGCTTGGTGGTGGTGCACAGCAGGACGGTGTGCACCTCTGCCAGCTCCTCCCCCAGCGTCCGCAGGAGCGTGGTCTTTCCTCCGCCGCCGATGACGGCGGTGACACCGGGCCGGATATCCAGCAGCTGGGACAGGGTCATAGCGCATTCTCCCTCTATCGTTCTTCTTTTCATAGAATAGCACCTCCTCCGTTCCTCGTCAAGCAAGGCCGCGGACCCGGGTAATTTTTTCCCGGTTTTCAGGGGGTGCAACTGCCGGTTGCTAAAATTTTACCCCCCCCCCTGGTGAACTTTTGGCCGTCCTGCCGCTATCCTGAACCCCCGTAAAGGAGGGCGCAGCATGAGCCTTGGAGCCAGCATCAGCCGCCTGGCGGGTCCTGCGCCGCTGACGATTCTCCCCTTCTGCGCAGCCCTGCCCCGGCGGACGCCGGGGTATTTTTCTTGACTTTTCCCTTTGGGTGCCTATAATAATGGTATATCGTTTATCTCACTTGAGTATCACGGTCAGGAGGCGGGCCTCATGCAGGACGGCTGCGGACGGACAATCGATTATCTGCGGCTCAGCGTCACGGACCGTTGCAACTACCGGTGCCAATACTGTATGCCGCCCGAGGGTGTGGAGAAGCGGCTTCACAGCGATATCCTCTCCATCGAGGAGCTGGCGGAGATCGCGGAGGCGGCGGTGGCGTGCGGGGTGAAGAAGATCCGTCTCACCGGCGGGGAGCCCCTGGTGCGGCGGGGATTGCTGGACCTGTGCCGGATGCTGCGGGCCATTCCCGGCGTGGAGGAGCTGTGCCTCACCACCAACGGCTCCCTCCTGCCCCAGCTGGCAAGGCCCCTGCGGGATGCGGGAGTGGACCGGCTGAACATCAGCCTGGACACCCTGCGTCCGGACCGGTTCGCCGCCATGACCCGGCTGGGGAGCCTCCAGGATGTGCTGGACGGCATCGAAGCCGCGGAGGCGGCGGGATTCCACGACCTGAAATTCGACACCGTCCTCGTCGGCGGGTTCAACGACGATGAGATCATAGATTTTGTGAACCTCAGCCGGGGGCATCCCTGGGAGATGCGGTTCATCGAGCTGATGCCCATGGGCCCCTGCGCCGAGTGGGATCGGAGCTGCTTCCTGCCTGCTGAAACCGTCCTGGAGCGGGTGCCGGAGCTGGCCCCCATCGAAGCCCAGGGGGTGGCCCGGCGGTACCAGCTGCCCGGCGCGGCAGGAACGGTGGGGCTCATCTCCCCGGTGAGCCACGACTTCTGCGCGGACTGCCGCCGGATCCGGGTGACGGCGGACGGCAAGCTGAAGGGCTGCCTCCACAGCCGGGAAGAGATCCCCCTGCGCGGCCTCCACGGCCAGGCGCTGGAGGCCGCCGTCCGGCGGGGCATTCTCCACAAGCCGGAGCGCCACCATCTCACGGAGCGGTCCAGCGACACGCCCCGGAATATGAACCAGATCGGAGGCTGAATCATGGGTGAATTGACCCATTTCAATGAACAGGGCCGGGCCAGGATGGTGGATGTGACGGAGAAGGCCGTTACCCACCGCCGGGCGGTGGCCGCCGGGGAGGTCCACATGGCCCCGGAGACATTGCAGAACATCAAGGACGGTACCATGAAGAAGGGCGACGTGCTGGCGGTGGCCCAGGTGGCGGGCATCCAGGCGGCCAAGCACAACTGGGAGCTGATTCCCATGTGCCATCCCCTGCCCCTGACGGGCATCGACATCACCTTCGCCCTGTCCGATGACCCCTGCATGGTGGAGATCCGGGCCGCCGTCACCTGCACCGGCGTCACCGGGGTGGAGATGGAGGCCCTGACGGCCGTGTCCGTGGCGGCGCTGACCATCTACGACATGTGCAAGGCGGTCCAAAAGGACATGCGCATTGAAAACATCCGCCTGCTGTCCAAGTCCGGCGGCAAGAGCGGAGACTACCAGATCAAGGAGTGAGCCCGTTGGCAAACGTGGTATCGGTCAACATCAGCGAGCGGAAGGGGGAGCAGAAGCACCCTGTTCCGGAAATTCAATTGAAGCTCCGCCACGGCATCGTGGGGGATGCCCACGCCGGGGACTGGCACCGGCAGATCTCCCTGCTGGCGGAGGAGAGTGTGGACACCATGCGCTCAAGCTGCCCCATCCCTCTGGACGCCGGGGTGTTCGCGGAGAACATCAACACCGTCGGGGTCGATTTGAAGCACCTGCCGGTGGGCACCCATCTGCGGATCGGGGAGACGGAGGTGGAGGTGACCCAGATCGGCAAGGAGTGCCACAGCGACTGCGCCATCAAGAAGGCGGTGGGCAGGTGCGTCATGCCCACGGAGGGCATCTTCGCCGTGGTGGTCCGGGAGGGCGTGGTCCGTCCCGGCGATGAGATCGAGATTCTGGAGGCGGAAGCATGAAGCTGATACGGACGGAGGACGCGGTGGGCCATGTGCTGTGCCACGACCTGACCCAGATCATCAAGGACCAGTACAAGGACGCCCGGTTCCGCAAGGGCCATGTGGTGGCGCCGGAGGACATCCCGGTGCTGCTCAGCATGGGTAAGGAGCACCTGTACGTGTGGGAGATGACGCCGGGGATGGTCCACGAGGACGAGGGAGCGGAGGCCCTGTGCGCCCTGTGCATGAACGACAACATGGAGCGCAGCGGCGTCAAGGAGGGCAAGATCGAGCTGAAGGCGGCCTGCGACGGGCTGTTCCGGGTCCGGTCCGAGGCCCTGCGGGCGGTGAACGCCATCGACCAGCTGATGATCGCCACCCGGAAGGGCGGCACCGCTGTCAAAAAGGGCGACAAGCTGGCGGGGATGCGGGTGATCCCCCTCATCATCGCGGAGGAGAAGCTGGACGCCGCCAAGGCGGCCGCCGGAGACGAACCCCTGCTGGAGCTGCGGCCCTGGGTTCGGCGGACCGCCGCCATCGTGGCCACCGGCAGCGAAGTGAAGAAGGGGTTGATCCAGGACACCTTCACCCCGGTGGTGCGGGACAAGCTGGCGGCCTACGGCATCGAGACCCTCTCCGTCACCTATCCCGGCGACGGGGTGGAGAACGTGGCGAATGCCGTCACTGAAGCACGCCAGACCGGGGCGGAGGTCATCCTCTGCACCGGCGGCATGAGCGTGGACCCGGACGACAACACCCCCGGCGGGATCAAGGCCAGCGGGGCGAAGATCGTCACCTACGGCGCCCCGGTGCTGCCCGGCGCCATGTTCCTGCTGGGCTACTATGAGGACGGCACCCCGGTGATGGGCCTGCCCGGCTGCGTCATGTACGCCGGTGCCACCATCTTCGACCTAGTGCTGCCCTGGGTGGCGGCGGATGTAACCGTCACCAAAGAGTGGATCGTCTCCCTTGGCGAGGGCGGCCTGTGTCTCGGCTGCCAGCCCTGCCACTGGCCTGCCTGCCCGTTTGGAAAATAAGTTTTCGGCATCTTCTCTGGGCTTCTGCCTCAG
This sequence comes from Candidatus Oscillibacter pullicola, assembly GCA_019118935.1. Lineage (GTDB taxonomy): Bacteria > Bacillota > Clostridia > Oscillospirales > Oscillospiraceae > Oscillibacter > Oscillibacter pullicola. Next base: position 20,704 of record DWXY01000135.1, on the reverse strand, counting down.
AGAAGATACAAAAAGAAGTCATATATGAACGGAAACCAACTATGAAACTCAGCGCAAGAAATCAGTTCAAAGGCACCATCGTCTCCATCGAAGAGGGCGCCGTAAACGACATCGTGCGAATCGACATCGGCGGCGGGAACATCGTCACCTCCACCATCTCCATGGGTTCCATCCGGGAGCTGGGGCTGAAGGTGGGCGGCACCGCCTACGCAGTCATCAAGGCCACCTCCGTCATGGTGGGCGTGGACGAGTAAGTCCCGGCGCAAAAGGGACCGCCCTTTTGCGGCCACCGTTATCCTCGCTTGAATATCACGTTGGTTTGACGCCGGACTTGCAAAGCCGGCTTGAACATACTATCATCAGGAAAGGAAGATCTCCCATGAAAAAGTTTTTCTCCCTGCTTCTGGCCCTGTCCATGGCCCTGGCCCTGACCGCCTGCGGCGGCACGGATGAAACCGACACCACGGATGACACCACCACAGAGACCGCCGCCGAGCCGGTGGAGCTGTACGTCTTTGCCGCCGCCTCCATGCAGGAGTCTCTGGATCAGGTCATCGAGGCCTACAAGGCCGTGGCCCCGGAGGTCGCCATCGTGGCGACTTATGACTCCTCCGGCACCCTGAAGACCCAGATCCAGGAGGGATCCGACTGTGATGTGTTCATCTCCGCCGCTCCCAAGCAGATGAACCAGCTGGACGCCGAGGGCAGCGAGGAGAACACCGAGGGCCTGGACCTGGTGGACAGCGCCACCCGCCTGGACCTGCTGGAGAACAAGGTGACCCTGGCTGTTCCCGAGGGCAACCCCAAGGGCATCGAGTCCTTTGACCAGCTGGCGGAGCTGCTGGCCAGCGGCGATGTGTTCCTGGCCATGGGCAACAGCGACGTGCCGGTGGGCCAGTACACCCAGAAGATTTTTGCCTACTACGGTCTGGATGAGGAGACCCTGGCCAGCTCCGGCGTGCTGACCTACGGCTCCAACGTGAAGGAGGTCACCACCCAGGTCTCCGAGGGGACGGTGGACTGCGGCGTGATCTACGCCACCGACGCCTTCTCCGCCGGGCTGACCGTGGTGGATGAGGCCACTGCTGAGATGTGCGGTCAGGTCATCTATCCCGCCGCCGTCATGAAGAACAGCGCCAACCCCGACGCCGCCAAGGCCTTCCTGGACTTCCTGTCCACCGACGAGGCCATGGCCTGCTTTGAGGCCGTCGGGTTCAGCCCCATGGCGTAAAACAGATAGAAGTTCGGAGATAGGAGATAGAAGTTGATGTGCCGCCGGCGGCGGCCGGTCCAAATCGTCCGGCTCCGCCGGACACCAAAACTCCTATCTCCTATCTTCACTCTCCACTCTCTGCTTGAATCAGGTGCTTGTATGGACTGGTATCCTCTCTACAACTCATTGCGGATTGCGGCGATCTCCACGGTGGCGGTGTTCTTCCTGGGGATCCTGGCGGCCTATTACATCGCCAAGCTGCCCCGGCTGGCAAAGGGCGTGCTGGATGTGGTGCTGACCCTGCCCCTGGTGCTGCCGCCCACCGTGGTGGGCTGGCTGCTGCTGGTGCTGCTGGGGCCCAACCGCCCCATTGGTGCCTGGGTGCAGGACCACTTCGGCCTCCGGCTGGTGATGACCTGGTGGTCCGCCATCTTTGCCACGGTGGTGGTGGCCTTCCCCCTGATGTACCGCACCGCCCGGGGCGCCTTTGAGAGCTTCGACCACACCCTGGCGGAGGCCGCCCAGACCCTGGGCCGGTCCAACACCTGGATCTTCTGGCGGGTGCGGATGCCCGTGTGCCGCCAGGGCATTCTGGCGGGGACCGTGCTGGCCTTCGCCCGGGCCCTGGGGGAGTACGGCGCCACCTCCATGATCGCCGGCTACACCCCCGGCCGCACCGCCACCATCTCCACCACCGTCTATCAGCTCTGGCGCACCAACAACGATGCGGAGGCCCTCCGCTGGGTGCTGGTGAACATCGCCATCTCCGCCGTGTTCCTGCTGGCGGTGAACCTGCTGGAGGCCCGCCAGGAGCGGGCCGGGAAAGGGGGCGGACGGTAATGGCGCTTTCCGTGGACATCCGAAAGACCCTGGGAGATTTTCATCTGGAGGTCCGGTTTGACGCTGGGGATGAGATGCTGGCCCTGCTGGGGGCCTCCGGGTGCGGCAAGTCCGTGACCCTCAAGTGCATCGCCGGAATCCTGACGCCGGACGAGGGGCACATCGAGCTGGACGGCGTCACCCTGTACGACAGCGCCGCCAGGATCGACCTGCCGCCCCAGCGGCGGCGGGTGGGGTACCTGTTCCAGCAGTACGCCCTGTTCCCCAACATGACGGTGCGGCAGAACATCGCCGCGGCCGTCCGGGACAAGGCCCGCCGTCAAGCAGAGGTGGCGGAGAAGCTGCGGCAGTTCCGGCTGGAGGCCGTGGCGGACCAAAAGCCGGGGCAGCTCTCCGGCGGGCAGCAGCAGCGGTGTGCCCTGGCCCGGATCCTGGCGTCGGAGCCCAAGGCCATCCTGCTGGACGAGCCCTTCTCCGCCCTGGACAGCTACCTGAAGTACCAGCTGGAGCTGGAGCTGGCGGACACGCTGGGGGGATTCCCCGGCACGGTGCTGTGGGTCTCCCACGACCGGGGTGAGGTGTTCCGGAACTGCCGCCGGGTGTGCGTCATAGACCGGGGCAGGTCCCAGCCGGTGACCACCCTGGAGGAGCTGTTCCGCAGCCCCGGCACGGAGGCCGCCGCCCGGCTCTCCGGCTGCAAGAACTACGCCGACACCCGGCCAAGGGAGGATGCGGTGTTTCTTCCGGACTGGGGGCTGACGCTCTCCTGCGGCCGTCCGGTGCCGGAGGGCGTCCGCCGGATCGGCATCCGGGCCCACCATGTTCAGCCGGCCGGTCCCGGGGCGGAAAACGCCTTCCCCTGCACGGCGGTGAAGGTGGTGGAGGACGTGTTCTCCACCATCGTGCTGCTGCGGCCGGAGGGCGCGGCGCCGGAAGCGCCCCTGCTGCGGATGGAGCTGGACAAGGAAGCCTGGCAGGCGGTGCCGGACAAGGCACGCCTCACCGTCTCCGTTCCGCCGGAGGCCATTTTGCTGCTGGAATCGTAAAGGAGTGATGACCATGTTCAAAGCCGCTGTTCTGACCGTCAGCGACCGGAGCTTTCGGGGAGAGCGCCCCGACGAAGGCGGGCCCCTGGTGGCGGAACTTCTGAAAAACGCCGGGTATGCGGTGACGGAGACCGCCATCGTCCCGGACGAGAAGGGCCGGATCGAGGCTGCCCTGCGGCAGTGGTGCGACCGGGAGCCGGTGGATCTCATCGTCACCACCGGAGGCACCGGCTTCGCCCCCCGGGATGTGACGCCGGAGGCCACCATCGCCGTGTGCGACCGGCTGACCCCCGGCATTCCGGAGGCCATGCGCTATGCCTCCATGCAGGTGACGAACCGGGCCATGCTGTCCCGGGCCGCGGCGGGCATCCGGAAGGGGACCCTCATCGTGAATCTCCCCGGCTCGCCCAAGGCGGCCAGGGAAAACCTGGAGGCCGTCCTCCCCGCGCTCGCCCACGGGCTGGAGATGCTCTCCGGGCGGCCCGCCGACTGTGCCAAGCTGACGGACTGACCCGCTTTTCAAACAAACGCCGGCCTCTATATGAGGCCGGCGTTTTGCCATTCAGTCTGCGGAGGACCGGGAAGCTCTCCCCTGTTTCTCCAATTCCTCCCGCACCAGATCCGCCAGGGTGAAGCGGTCCACATATTCGTTCACGGCCGCATACAGGCCCGTCCAGAAATCCAAGGTCGGGCAGACGCCGCACCGCTCGCAGGCGTTCTCCTCCGTCTCCAGGCAGGCCACCGGGGCCAGATTCCCCTCCGTCAGCCGGAGGATGCTGCCCAGGGTATACTCCTCCGGCGCTTTCGCCAGGCGGTATCCCCCCAGGGCGCCCCGCCCGCTGCGGAGGAATCCCGCCTTGCCCAGCAGACCCGCGATCTGCTCCAGATACTTCATGGAGATGCCCTGCCGGGCGGCCACGTCCTTCAAGGAAACGAACTCCTCCCCGCCGTGGACCGCCACATCGGTCATCAGGCGCAGGGCATACCGCCCCTTGGTCGAAATCTTCACGAAACCGCCTCCTTTTCTGTCCCATCTATTTTGCCACAGGCGCGTCCGGAATGCAAGAGACCGCCGGGATTTTCCCCGCTCCGCCGGCACCGGAAATTGACAACCGTCCGCTTTTCCCGTACAATAAAGGCAACTTTTGACCGTTATGGAGAGGAGTACCGATCATGGATTACGCAAAGGAATCCCTGCGCCTGCATTACGAGTGGAGGGGCAAGCTGGAGGTGACGCCCCGGGCCCAGGTGGACAGCAAGGAGGCGCTGTCCCTGGCCTACACCCCCGGCGTGGCCCAGCCCTGTCTGGAGATCCAGAAGGACGTCAGCAAGAGCTACGAACTGACCCGCCGGTGGAACACCGTGGCGGTGGTCACCGACGGCGCCGCCGTCCTGGGGCTGGGAGACATCGGCCCGGAGGCGGGGATGCCCGTCATGGAGGGCAAATGCGTCCTGTTCAAGGCCTTCGGCGGCGTGGACGCCATTCCCCTGTGCGTCCGCAGCCACGACGTGGACGAGATCGTGAACACCGTGGCCCTGCTGGCCGGATCCTTCGGCGGCGTGAATCTGGAGGACATCGCCGCCCCCCGGTGCTTTGAGATCGAGCGGAAGCTGAAGGAGCGGTGCGACATCCCCATCTTCCACGACGACCAGCACGGCACCGCCGTCATCACCCTGGCGGGGCTCACCAACGCCCTGAAGGTGGTGGGCAAGCGGCTGGAGGATGTCCGCATCGTCATCAACGGCGCCGGCGCCGCCGCCGTCTCCATCACGAAGCTGCTGCTCTCCGCCGGGGCCGGGGACGTGACCCTCTGCGACCGGAAGGGCGCCATCTACGCCGGCCGCAGCGACGGCATGAACTGGATCAAGGAGGAGATGGCCCAGGTGACGAATCCGGAGAAGCGGACCGGCTCCCTGGCGGACGTGCTGGCGGGGGCCGATGTGTTCATCGGCGTGTCTGCCCCCGGTGCCGTGACCACGGACATGGTGAAGACCATGAACGCCGGAGCCGTCATCTTCGCCTGCGCCAACCCCACGCCGGAGATCTTCCCCGACGACGCCAAGGCCGGCGGTGCGGCGGTGGTGGCCACCGGCCGCAGCGACTATCCCAACCAGATCAACAATGTGCTGGCCTTCCCCGGCATCTTCCGGGGCGCCCTGGATGCCCGGGCCAGCGACATCAACGACCAGATGAAGATCGCCGCCGCCCACGCCCTGGCGGAGCTGGTGGGAGACGACCTCTCTGCCGACTATATCATCCCCGCCGCCTTCGATCCCCGGGTGCGGGACGCGGTGGCCTCCGCCGTGGAGCAGGCCGCCCGCGCCTCCGGTGTGGCCAGGGTCTGAGTCCCCCGCCGCCGTTCACGCATGCAGAAGGCCCCGGCTGTCCTTTTGGACAGCCGGGGCTTTTTCGTCAGGGTCAAATGTCCACGCTGGGGACCGTCTTCACCTCTCCGTCGTGGGGACCCTCCCGGAACCACCGGACGATCTCATCCAGCGCCTCCTCCCGGACAAAGTCGCCGCCGTGCTGAAAGATCTCCGCCATCCGGCGCTCCTGGTCCGTGGCGGCCTCTCCCCGGGCCTGTACCTGGCGGATGACGGAGCCGGCCATGGGCTTCATCATCATGCGATAAAAAAAGCCCAGCTTCTCCGGCGCGTAGCCGCCCTGGAGATAGAACAGCCGTCCGCCGCTGTCGCTGTATCCCCCGTTGATCCGGGCCTCCGTCCAGAGGTCTCCGTTCCCATGGGGCGAGACTCCCACAATGGCCGCTCCCCGAATGGTATAGCGGTCCATGGCGCTCTGGAGGCCCTTCACCGTGCCGGCCATCAGCCAGCCCATGTAGAAGATCTCCTCTCCCCGCCGCAGGCTCTTTCCGGCCTCCTTCAGGCTGTACGCCGGCACGCCGGTCCTCTCCGCCAGCATCTGGGCATACCGCTGGGTGTGCCCGGTCTGAGATGTGTAGACGATGGCTTTCATCGCTTCCCCTCCTTGTGGAACGGCGGTGGGCCGCCGGATTCATGGCTTCATTATATACGCATTCCGCCCCGGAGGCAAGGACCTGTTCCGCCGCCGGGGATTTTCAGGTCTATCCCGGCCGCGGCCCTCATAAGGTGTACCATCACGACCGAGAGGTGGACAACATGACAACTCAGACCCGCAACGAGGTGCTGCTGGAGGGGATGGCTCTGGAGGCGCCCGCACTCTCCCATGAAAACCACGGCACCCGGTTTTACCGCTTCCCCTTGCAGGTGCCCCGGCTCTCCGGCACTCCGGACACGCTGCCGGTGCTGGTGCCGGAGGCCCTGCTGACCGCGGTGCGGCTGGAGGGCCCGCTCCGGGTCCGGGGGCAGCTGCGGTCCTTCAACAACCGCTCCGGCGTTGGGAATCGGCTGGTGCTGACGGTGTATGCCCAGGCCATGGAACCCGGGTCCGGAGAGCCCTGCAACCGCATTCTGCTCTCCGGCGCCCTGTGCAAGCCCCCCATCTTCCGCCGCACCCCTCTGGGCCGCAGCATCTGCGACCTGATGCTGGCGGTGAGCCGCCGGTACGGCCGGGCGGACTATCTGCCGGTGATCGCCTGGGGGCAGCTGGCGGTCCAGGCGGCCCGGCTCCAGGTGGGGGACGCGCTCGGCCTGGAAGGCCGGGTCCAGAGCCGGACCTACCGCAAGGTCCTGGAGGACGGCACCGCCCAGGAGCGGGTGGCCTACGAGGTCTCCGCCATGCACCTGCTGGAGCCGGAGGCGGCGGAGTGAGCCACCCGCCGGGCCGCCAGGGCGACGATCAGGGCCCCGCAGGCCGCTCCCAGCAGCACCCAGCCCTCGCGCCCGGTCAGCTGCTCCAGCAGCACCCCGTAGAGGGCCTGCCCCGCCGGCTGGGCGCAGAGGGAGACGGTCAGCAGCAGGGACACCACCTTCCCCACCAGCGTGGCCGGCGTCTGAGCCTGGATGTGGGCCAGCATGGTCACGGTGAACAGCGCGGCGCAGGCCATCAGGACGAAGCCCGCAGCCGTCAGCACGGCAAAGGCCGCGACGGCCCCCGCGCCTGCCAGCAGGCAGAGCCCCATGGGGACGAGGCAGACCCCGCAGGCCAGCAGCGTCAGCCAGGACCGGCGGACCGTCAGCCGGGGACCCAGCAGTCCCGCTGTCAGGCCCCCGGCCAGACTCCCCGCCGCCATGGCGGTCTGGTTGAGGCCGTACCAGGTGTCCCCCAGCCCCAGGGTCTGCTTGATGAGCACCGGCATGCTCACCACCAGCAGCGCGCTCAGCAGCAGGTTGAAGGCGCTGACCAGGGCGATGTACTTCAGGATCACAGGCCGCTCCCGCCGGAGGAAGGTCCCGCTCTCCCCCAGGTCCGCCCGGGCGGTCCGCCAGACGCTGGCCCCCGTGTGCCTTGGCGTATGGGGGATATGGATGAACAGCTCCATCACCGCCGAGGCGAAGAAGCAGGCGGAGGCCCCCGCCAGGACCGGTGTCACGCCGAAGGCGCCGTAGACCAGACTCCCCAGCAGCGGTCCCAGCAGATTGGACAGGGCGCTGACCTGGTTGATGACGGCGTTGCCGTCCACCAGGCGGTCCGGCGGGCACAGCAGGGGCATGCTGGCCTGCACCGCCGGCTGATACGCCCCGGAGATGCCGTACAGCAGCATCATGGCCGCCACCAGCACCGGCACCAGGGGCAGCCGCCCCAGGGCCAGCGCCGTCAGGGCCACCAGGGCGCAGGTGAAGAAGTCCAGCGCCACCATGATCCGCTGCTTGTGGAGCCGGTCCGCCACCACGCCGCCCAGGGGCGTCAGCACCACCATGGGCACGAACGCCGCGGCGGAGCACAGGCCGAACAGGCTCCGGGAACCGGTGACATCCAGCAGATACAGCGGCAGGACGAACCGCAGCACGGCATTGCCCAGCAGGGAGATGACCTGTCCGATCACCACCAGGGTGAAGTCCCGGTGAAACAGCTTTCCCCGCATCTCAATTCCCCCTCCCGTTCTCTCCCGCCAGCAGGGCCAGGCCCAGCAGCCACAGGCAGGCGGCCAGGTCCTGGGGAAGAATCCGATCAATTTGTCTCATACGCTCCTCCTTTTCATACATTTGGTTGGTATGTATTTATGTGAAAAAGAAGCTGCCCTGTCGGGCAGTTTCTTCTGTTGTTCACAGCCGCTCCTGGGACAGGCGGCAGAAGTGCTCCCACTGGTCCAACAGTTCCTGATCCAGCAGGTCCAGGCCCATGCTCCGCAGCATCTGGTCGTATAGCTCCATGCGGCGGCGGGTCTTCTCCGGCGTGGCGGGGTAGATCATGGGGTTCAGCCACACGTTGGACAGGAGAAGCAGCAGCTCCCCCAGCTCCTCCGGGTAGTCCGTCCGGATGGAGCCGTCCGCCACCGCCTCCCGCAGAACGGGCTCCATGTAGTTGGGCAGGACCTCCCCGATCATGCTCTCCAGCAGAATGCTCATCAGCTTGGGGTTCTTCAGCATGTTGGGCGCCAGCACGAACAGGTCCGTCTGGTCCGAGTTCCCCAGGGATGCCCGGAACATCCGCCGCAGCTTCTCCGCGCCGGTCAGGCCGGGATCGTCCCGGATCGCCCGCATCCAGGCCTCCGTCTGTTCTCCCATCCGGTCCGCGATGGCCAGGAGGATCTCCTCCTTGCCCTTGAAGTGGTGGTAGATGGCCCCCTTGGTCAGCCCTCCCAGATCGTCGATGATGTCCTGGAGGGTGGTGTGCTCGTATCCCTTCTCCATAAACAGCTTCGCGGAGACCGCCAGGATCTTCTCCACCGTCTCCTCCGGGTGCTTGTTCCGGGCCATACCGGTCCCTCCCTTTTACATACTATTAGTATGTTTTGTTTATACCATGTCTCCAGGTCCCTGTCAAGGCCGTTTTTCCGGTGAGCTGCTGAAGTTCCGGTCCGGACGGGAGTTCATTTGGTGAAGAAGCCGAAGGTCCCCCGCATGTCGAACAAAAACGCCAGAAAGCTTTTGGGATAGTCGATGAACTCCCCCCGGTCCACCATGTCCAGGATTTCCGGCAGCGCCGCCCAGCGGGCCTGGGCCACCTCCTCCTTTTGGAGCGTCAGCTCCTCCAGGGCAAGGTCCCGCTCCACCAGGAAGAAGTCGTCAAAGCCCCCGTCGAAGTTCACGGTGCAGGAGGGCCGCACTCCCGTCAGGTCCAGTGCCACGCCCAGCTCCTCCCGGAACTCCCGCTCCGCCGCCTGGCGGCTGGTCTCTCCGGCATCCACGCCGCCGGCGGCGGACACGTCCCACGCCTCCGGCCAGACGGCCTTCTCCCGGGACCGCTGCTGGATCAGCAGGCGGCCCCGGCTGTCGAACACGCAGATATGGACCACCACCCGGTACTCTCCCTCCCCCTTGGGGGCGTAGCGCTCCGCCGTCCGGCCCAGGGGGAGCCGGTTCTCGTCGTACAAATCCACCATTTCCATTGCAAAGTGCCTCCCTGCCGCCCATTGCGGCCTTGTTTTCCACTCTTTATCTTGACCGCCCCGCCCCCCGCTGTCAAGGGGATTCTTCCGCCTTTCCCGGAAGATGTGGCAAATCCCTCTTTACAGCGGCCGGAAAACCCGGTATGATGGCGCCATGACTTCATATTCAGGAGGATGTCCCCATGGGCTTTTCCATTGAGACCAGCGTATCCGCCGTCACTGTCTTTCTGCAGGGCGCGCTGAGCTTCTTCTCCCCCTGCGTGCTGCCGCTGGTGCCGCTGTACGTCAGCTATCTGGCCGGCGGCGCCGCTGTGGTGGGCGAGGACGGCGTCCGCCGCTATCCCCGGGGAAAGATCTTCCTCAACACCCTCTTTTTCGTGGTGGGCATCAGCTTCGCCTTCTTCCTGCTGGGGCTGGGCCTCACCGCCCTGGGGGAGTTCTTCCACAACTACCAAGTGTGGTTCGCCCGGGCCAGCGGCATCATCATCCTGCTGTTCGGCCTGTACCAGCTGGGGCTGGGCAAGCGGACCATGCTGCTGGAGCAGGAGCACCGCCTCCCCTTCCGGCTGGACAAACTGGCCATGAACCCGGCGGTGGCCCTGGTGATGGGCTTCACCTTCAGCTTCGCCTGGACGCCCTGCGTGGGCCCCACCCTCAGCAGCGTCCTGCTGATGGCCTCCTCCGCAGAGTCCTCCGCTGCGGGATTTCTGCTGATCGGCGTGTACACCCTGGGCTTCGTACTGCCCTTTCTGGCAGTGGGGCTCTTCACCGGCACGGTGCTGGACTTCTTCAAGTCCCACCAGAACGTGGTGCGCTACACGGTGAAGATCGGCGCGGTGCTGCTGATCGTCATGGGCATCCTGACCCTCACCGGCGCCGCCGGCGGCATCTCCGCGGATCTGGCCGCCAGCTCCGGCACGGTGCAGGAAGAGCCCGCCGGAAACAGCGGCGAAGAGGCGGCCCCCTCCGGCGAATCCCAGGAGGAGAACAGCGGCACGGACAGCCAGGAGATCCCCGTGGTCCCCGCTCCGGACTTCACCCTGACGGACCAGTACGGCGAGACCCACACCCTCTCGGACTACCAGGGGCAGACGGTGTTTCTGAACTTCTGGGCCACTTGGTGCGGCCCCTGCAAGATGGAGATGCCGGACATCCAGGCCCTGTATGAGGACTGGGGCGAGAACGCCGGGGAGCTGGTGGTGCTGGGCGTGGCCGGGCCCAATATCGGCCAGGAGGGCAGCGCCGAAGACATCGCCGCCTTTCTGGAGGAGAACGGCTACACCTATCCCGTGGTGATGGACGAGACGGGCACGCTCTTCTACCAGTACGGCATCAGCGCCTATCCCACCACCTTTATGATCGACACGGAGGGCAACGTCTTCGGCTACGTCCAGGGCGCCGTCAGCCGGGAGGTCATGGACGACATCGTGGAGCAGACCAGGACCGGGCAGCGCAGATGACCCATCCAGGCCGCCGGGGCCGCACGTTCGCGGTTCCGGCGGCTTTTTCCCGTGCCGCGGAGAGCGCTTGCAAAAAAGTTGTAAACCTGCGGCAGTTTGTGTTAGAATCAAATTCGTACCGCGGCCCGCTCCGGCGGCGCGGCACCCCGATAGATAGAAAGAGAAGGGGGACGCCTATGGCGCATAACGATTCTTTTGACGAACCGCGATTTGAAGCCCTCTACCGGGAGCTGTATCCGGACCTGCTCCGCTGTGCGGAGATCGCCCTGCGGTCCGGTGGAGGCTGGTACGTCTCCGTCGCCGGGCGTGCGGAAGAGGTGGTGCAGGAGCTGTTCGCCTTCGCTTGGGAGCATCAGGCGGATCTTTGGAGCAGTGCCTCGCCCACGGGATGGCTGTACCGGGCCCTGCGCTATAAGGTCCTGGAGCTTTTGAAAGAGGACCGCTTCTGGCGGAAGCACCTGATCCGGGCCGCCGGCGAGATGCCCGCTTCTCCGGAGGATGATTTCCAGCAGCGGGCGGAGATCACCAGCATCCTCACGCCGGAGGAGTACGAGATCCTGCGGAAGCTCTATCTGGAGAAGTACACCTACGACGAGCTGGCGCGGGAGATGGGGTTGAAGAAGTCCGCCCTGGCCATGCGGGTCAAGCGGTCGAAGGAGCGATTCGTCAAACAGTGGAACCGGCACTGAAAATTTTTTCGCCGGCCCTGTGAACAAGCGGGGCCGAAACGGTCATTATAGATACAGAGGAGGTTCCCGGAGATGCCATCAGATCGAAATACGGCGTATCCTTTCCTGGAACAAATGCGCACCGAAGAGCTGGAGGCTCTGCTCCAGCAGGAATTCACGGCTGCGGACGGCGGTGAGCCGGACGTGGACTACATCATGGCGATTATGGAGGTGATGAAGCAGCGGGATGCGAATCCCCCGGCGGCGGAGGTCGACGTGGACGCCGCATGGCGGGATTTCAAGGAAAATTATCAAGGACAGGCTTCTGCCTATGAGACTGAGGTCCTCCCGGAACGTGACTCATCCCATCTTGACCAAATCACCTCCCCTTCCCCCAAAAAGAAAAGCCGCCGGATTCTGCGGGCAGCCGTCATCACGGCCGCGTGCATTGTGATTCTGTGCGGCGCTGCCTCCGCCTTTGGGTTCGACATCCTCCAGGCGTTCGCGGACTGGACCGCGGAGACCTTTGGATTTGTGACGCCGGGGCAGGAGGAAGCGGAAGCGCCGCAGGATGATCCGTATAATACTCTGCGTTTAGCGGTCTCAAAAGAAACTGATATTCCTACTGTTCCCTCATGGTTCCCGGATGGTACAGTTCTTATTGGTAATATCAGCGTTGTTGAGCATTTAGATAAAACAAGAATTCAAGCTTCATTTGAAACCAATAAAGGCCAATTTACAATCCGAGTTCAAATATATAATACCGTTCCCGAAAAATATGAAGGAACGTATCAAGTTGATAATGAATTTTCCGAGCCTTATGAAGTTGATGGAATTATTCATTATATAATGAGTAATAACGATACTAATAGCGTGGCTTGGGTAAACGGTGTAGTTGAGGGGCACATACAGGGAAACCTCTCTGTTGAAGATTTGAAAGAGATGGTAAATTCAATTTATCAGGGGTAATCGTCCATGACTCAAAAAATCTCCCGTATATTTTTAGTACTGTTTTCTTGTACATTGCTTTTTGGTTTTACCACTGTTAATGCCTCGACACAAAGAGCTAGTGATTATTTCTCTTATACCGAAGTAGTTGCGACTCCCGTTGGGAACGGCAAATTTGCTGTGGAATTCGACATCAATGCGACTCATATCATGGATAAACTCGGTGCCACTGAAATCATCATTTGGGAGCGCCAGAGCGATGGGTCTTATGAGTCCGTCAAAACATACACGAGCGGTTTAATGGATACTAATACCGCAGCAGCGTATAGACGGGTATATTATCAGGGCACGTCCGGTGTACGCTATTATGCTACGGTTGCGCTTTATGCAAAAGATAGTAGTGGAAGTGAAACACTTTGCAGTGATTCTCGAGTAATTACTGCTTAAAACAAACCGGGGGAAGCAATGCTTCCCCCGGTCCTTTTTTTATTCTTTTTTACACCGTCGGATATTCGCCGTCCCACAGCACCTTGCGGAACTTCATGGGATCCGTGTTGCCCTCCGTGGAGAACAGCAGCACCTGGCTGAACCGGTCCAGGCCGATGGCCTCCCGCAGGTCCTTGTATTCGTCCGTCTCCATCAGGGCGGCGATGACGCCCATGCCCACCGCGCCGGACTCGCCGGAGATCACCGTGGGGTCGCCCTTCACCGGCACGCCCAGCATCCGCATGCCCCGGGCGCTGACCCAGTCCGGGCAGGATACGAAGGCGGAGACGTGGTTGCGCAGGATGTCCCAGGAGAGGATGTTGGGCTCTCCGCAGGCCAGGCCCGCCATGATGGTCTTCAGGTCGCCCTCCACGATCCGGGGCTGTCCGTCCCCCGCCAGGGCGCCCTGGTACAGGCAGTCCGCCGCCCGGGCCTCCATCACCACGAAGGTGGGGGGATCATTGGGGAACAGGTTGGTGAAATAGCCGATCACCGCGCCGGCCAAACTACCCACGCCGGCCTGCACGAACACGTGAGTGGGGCGGTTGATCCCCACCTGCCGCAGCTGCTCCGCCGCCTCGTTGGCCATGGTGCCGTAGCCCTGCATGATCCAGGAGGGGATCTCCTCGTACCCCTCCCAGGCGGTGTCCTGCACCACCACGCCGTGCTTGGTCTCGGCGGCCTCCGCCGCGGCCATGCGGACGCAGTCGTCGTAGTTCACGTCCTCGATGGTGACCTGGGCACCCTCCTTGGCGATGTTCTCATACCGGGCCTGGCTGGAGCCCTTGGGCATGTGGACCACTGCCTTCTGGCCCAGCTTGTGGGCCGCCCAGGCCACGCCCCGGCCGTGGTTGCCGTCCGTGGCGGTGAAGAAGGTGGCGTGGCCGAACTCCTGACGGAACGCCTCGCTGGTCAGGTAGTCGTAGGTCATCTCGCTGACGTCCCTGCCCATCTCCTTGGCGATGTACCGGGCCATGGCGAAGGAGCCGCCCAGCACCTTGAAGGCGTTGAGGCCGAAGCGGAAGGACTCGTCCTTCACGAACAGGCCGCCCAGGCCCAGGTACTTGGCCATGCCGTCCAGCCGGGCCAGGGGCGTGATGGAATACTGGGGAAAGCTGCTGTGGAAGAACCGGGCCTTGGCCACGTTCCCCAGGGACATGATGGAAAGCTGCCGGTCGTCGCTCTTGGGCATCCGATTGGCCACCCATTTGATCGAATCTCTCATAATCCTCACCATACAAAATTTTTTAGTTTCACAAATTTTTTGTTAGATTTCATATTCATCATACCATAGTTCCTCCGGTTGTCAAGGGGTTTTCCGGATTCCACGTCATTTTTTCACAGCTGAAAATTCCCCCCTTGACAAATACCCCCTAGGGGTATATAGTAGGCCTCAGAAAGAATACCCCCGGAGGGTATCTCTCCGGCAGATTGGAGGTTTCTATGCGAGAAGAAAAATATGACATCTCCGGGATGCACTGCGCCGCGTGCAGCGCGTCCGTGGAGCGGGTCACCCGGAAGCTGCCCGGCGTGGAGCGCAGCGAGGTGAATCTCACCACCGGCATCATGACCATTGCATACGATGAAAGTCAATGCACCCAGGAACAGATCGTGGCCAAGGTGGAGAAGGCGGGCTTCGGCGCCGCCCTGCACCTGGAGCACCCGGCCCCCGCCACGGTCCAGGACGCTGAGGATGCGGAGGCCGCCGCCCTGAAGCGGCGGAAGATCGAGCTGATCGCGGCGGCGGTGTTCTCCGCGGTGCTGCTGTATGTGTCCATGGGGCAGATGCTGCCCTTCGGGCTGCCGCCCCTGCCCCTGCCGGACCTCTTCTCCATGCACACCCATCCCATGAACTTCGCGGTGCTGCAGCTGATCCTGGCCGTGCCGGTGCTGTACTGCGGCCGGAACTTCTTCCAAGGGGGCTTCAAGTCCCTCTTCCACGGCAACCCCAACATGGACTCCCTGGTGGCCATCGGCTCCGGCTGCTCCTTTGCGTACAGCCTGGTGATGACCTTTCTGATCTCCGACGATCCCAGCTATGTCCACAACCTCTATTATGAGTCCGCCGCCGTGGTGCTGACTCTGGTGTCCCTGGGCAAGTTCCTGGAGAGCCGGAACATGCAGAAGACCAAGGGCGCCATCACCGCCCTGATGCAGCTGTCCCCGGACACCGCCATCCTGGCGGACACGGGGCGGGAGGTGCCTACCAGCCAACTGAAGGTGGGCGACGTGGTGCTGGTGAAGCCCGGCGCCCGGGTCCCGGCGGACGGCACCGTCACCCAGGGCGAGAGCAGCGTCAACGAGGCCATGCTCACCGGCGAGAGCCTGCCGGTGGAGAAGGCCGTGGGCAGCGAGGTCATCGGCGGCAGCGTCAACGAAAACGGCGTGCTGTACGTCCAGGTGACCCGTACCGGCGACGACTCCACCCTCTCCCGGATCATCCGGTTCGTGGAGGACGCCCAGGGTCGGAAGGCCCCCATCTCCAAGACCGCCGACAAAGTGGCCGGCGTGTTCGTGCCGGTGGTCATGGGTATCGCGCTGCTGGCGGCCGTCATCTGGGCCATTGCCGGGCAGCCCTTCTCCTTCGTGCTGCGGGTGTTCACCTCGGTGCTGGTCATCGCCTGCCCCTGCGCCCTGGGCTTGGCCACCCCCACCGCCATCATGGTGGGCACGGGCCTGGGGGCCAAGCACGGCATTCTGATCCGCTCCGGCGAGATTCTGGAGATCACCCACAGCGTGGACACGGTGGTGCTGGACAAGACCGGCACCGTCACCGAGGGCACCCCCGCCGTGACGGAGGTCCTGCCCTATCAGTGCGCGGCTGACGACCTGCTGTCCGCCGCGGCGGCGGTGGAGGCGGTGTCCGCCCATCCCCTGGCAAACGCCATCACCGCCTACGCCCAGGAGCACGGCTACGGCGGCACCGCCCGGCCGGAGAGCTTTGAGAACCTGTCCGGCCGGGGCCTGAAGGCCGTGCTGGGCGGCGAGACCGTCCTGGCCGGTAACCGCCGCCTGCTGGAGGAGCACGGCGTGGACGTCTCCCCCCTGGCATCTGACGCGGAGCGGCTGGCCGCCCAGGGCCAGACCCCCATGTACTTCGCTAAGGGCGGCGCCCTGCTGGGCCTGATCTCCGTGGCGGATCCGGTAAAGGAGACCAGCGCCGCCGCCATCCAGAAGATGCGCGAGCAGGGCATCCGCACCGTGCTGCTGACCGGCGACAACCGGGCCGCGGCGGACCACATCGGCGCCCTGGTGGGCGTGGACGAGGTCATCGCCGAGGTGCTGCCGGAGGAGAAGGCCGGCGTGGTGGAGCGGCTCCAGTCCCAGGGCCGCAAGGTGATGATGGTGGGCGACGGCATCAACGACGCCCCGGCCCTCACCGCCGCCACCGTGGGTTGCGCCATCGGCAGCGGCAGCGACATCGCCATCGAGTCCGCGGATATCGTGCTGATGCGCTCGGACCTGCAGGATGTGCCCCGGGCCATCCGGCTCTCCCGGCTGACCCTGCGGGACATCAGGCAGAACCTGTTCTGGGCCTTCTGCTACAACACCATCGGCATCCCCATCGCGGCGGGCCTGCTGTTCGCTTTCGGCGGACCTCTGCTGTCCCCCATGTTCGCGGGGGCGGCCATGAGCCTCAGCTCCGTCTGCGTGGTGGGCAACGCCCTGCGGCTGGGCCGGGCCAAACTGTGATTTGACGGGAAACGGGAAAAAGGAGTATTCTATATGGAAGATCAGACTTTGCAAGCAGTCCCCGCCGCCGAGGCACCGGCGGAGGAGACACCGGGGCCCTGCGCCTGCCGTCACAAGCACCGGGAGGCCCCGGAGTACGATTCCCTCATCCGGCGGCTGAACCGGATCGAAGGCCAGGTTCGAGGCGTCCGGGGCATGGTGGAGAAGGAGGCCTACTGCACCGACATCCTCACCCAGGTCTCCGCCATCCAGTCGGCTCTGAACGCCTTTTCCCGGGAGCTGCTCAGCAACCACATCCACTCCTGCGTGGTGCAGGACATCCAAAACGGACATCTGGAGGTCGTGGACGACCTTCTGGTCACCATTCAAAAACTGATGAAATGAAAAGGAGCAATCAATATGACTACGATTTCTGTCCCCGATATGATGTGTGAGAACTGCGTCAAGCGCATCACCAATGCCCTCACCGCGGCGGAGCTGAAGTTCTCCGTCTCTCTGGACACCAAGACTGTCACCATCGACGGCTGCGACAACTGCGTCAAGACAGCCGTCAGCGAGCTGGAGGACCTGGGCTTCACGCCGGAGGTCCGCTGAATCCCTTGAAAACAGAGGGGTTTCCCTAACAGGCCCCGCGTCTGCACGGACAGGCGCGAGGCCTGTTTTTTTGCGTCGGTTTTATGTCACCAATTTGTTACTTTTTTTATTTTTTCTCCAGCTTTTTGCAGGGCTCGACCGCGTTGTTTTCCCGCAAAGTGGGAGACATAACACCGCAACCCCCACAAAAACTTGACAAAAGTGGGAAGCCGGTGTATACTAGCCCCAGTTTTCCAATCGGTAACAAAAGTTACAAGTTGTTTTCATTCAGGAAAACACCGAGGTATAGACCTTCCAAAACCAGGGAAGACTGGCATGGAAGACCTTTTCTGAGGAGGTATCTGATTTTGAACACACACGCTTTTGAGAAAAAGCTGCGCGGCCTCAAGGCCCGGTTCGGTCTGCAGCTCTTTGTGCTGGCCGCCGTTATCTGCACCAGCTGGATCGTCACCGATCACGCAAACGCCGTGTATATTCTCACCGGTCCGGAGGACGCCGCCATCGTGCTGAACGAGGAGGAAGTCCGGGAGGGCGAGATGTCCTCTCAGCTGGTGTACCTCTCCAGCGGCCAGAGCGGCTATGACATGGCCCTGACCGCCGGACAGGAGGTCACAGTCACCCACGACGGCAGCACCGTCACCGCCAAGGCCCGCAGCGAGACCGTGGCAGAGCTGCTGGAGCGGCTCCACATCACCCCCAGTCCCCTGGAGATGGTGGCCGTGGATCTGGACGAGGACAGCGCCGAGCTGACCATCGCCTCCGAGCTGACCTATTACGACCAGGTGGAGGAGCCCGCCGCCTATGAGACGGTGCGGGTGGCCAACCCCTCCCTGCCCAAGGGCACGGAGAAGGTGGTCCAGGAGGGCGCCGACGGCGTCCGCACCTCCATCTACGAGGTGGTCTGGTCCGGCGGCGAGGAGATCTCCCGCCAGTTCGTGGAGGAGCTGGAGAGCACCGCCGTGAATAAGGTCGTGGAGTACGGCACCGCCGTCGCCTCCACCAAGGCCGGCGTCGCCAGCGTCTCCAAAAACGCCGACGGCAGCGGCACCTTGACCCTGACGGACGGCACCACCCTGAACTTCTCCGGCGTGAGGTCCATGACCGCCACCGCTTACACCGCGGGCCACGGCGGCGCCGACTACACCACCGCCACCGGCACTCTGGTCAAGGTGGGCACCGTGGCCGTGGACAAGAACGTCATCCCCCTGGGCACCAAGATGTATATCGTGGCGGCCGACGGCTCCGTGGTCTACGGCACCGCCGTGGCGGCGGATACCGGCGTGCGGGGGAATATCGTGGACCTGTACTACGACACCTATCAGCAGTGCATCAACTTCGGGCGGCGGACGTGCAACGTCTATATCCTGGAGTGATGGAACTGCCCGCAGAGGCACATTCTCAAAAGAGGTCCCCCGCTTTTGGCGGGGGACCTCTTTTCAATCGCGCTCACAGCCGCTCCAGCAGGAGCGGAAGCTCCGACAGGGCCTGGATGGTATGGTCCGCCGGGATGTCCGGCCGGGGCGGCAGGTGCTGGGGATTGTACCAGCAGGACCGCAGGCCGGCGTTCCGGGCGCCCCGGATGTCGGAGGTCAGGCTGTCCCCCACCATCATGGCCTCCGCCGCATCAAAGTCCGGGATCGCCGCAAAGCAGGCCCGGAAGAAGTCCAGGCTGGGCTTGTAGGCCCCCAGCTGTTCGGAGATGAAGATGTTTTGGAAATAGCGGGCGATGCCTGCGCTCTCGATCCGGCTGTTCTGGACCTCAGGGGTGCCGTTGGTGGCCAGATACAGCTCATATCTTGTGTGCAGGGTCTCCAGCAGCTCCCGGGCGCCCGGCACGAAGAAGTGGCCCTGGGCCAACTGTTCCTCATAAAGCTGGCAGACCTCCTGCGGGGCGGCACGGACCCCCAGCTCATCAAACAGCAGCTGGAACCGCCGGACCAGCACCTGGGGCCGGGTCAGCTTCCCCTCCTCCAGCAGCTCCCACTGCCGGCGGTTCAGGACATGATAACGGTCCAGAACGGCGTCCGTGGGGTCCACTTGAAAGTGCCGCAGGGTCCGGGAGAGCGCCTGCCGCTCCGCCCGATGGAAATTCAGAATGGTGTCGTCCAGGTCCAGAAAGATGAATCGCACCTGCATGCCTCCTGGGGATTTTTTGATACCACCAGTTTACCGGATCAGGCGGTATTTTACAAGGACGATTCCCTCGCCGGGATGGGGTTGGCAGGCCCGCAAAAATTTGGTATACTGCTGAGGAAAGGCGGGATCAGGTATGAATCTCTGTGACTACAACACCATCCGGGACCTGCTG
Source organism: Candidatus Oscillibacter pullicola (assembly GCA_019118935.1). GTDB lineage: Bacteria > Bacillota > Clostridia > Oscillospirales > Oscillospiraceae > Oscillibacter > Oscillibacter pullicola. The sequence goes on along the minus strand of DWXY01000135.1, from coordinate 1,014 downwards.
GCCCGGCATGGGTTCCATTTCTCCAAATCCATGGGACAGAACTTTTTGATCGATCCGGAGGTGCCCCGCCGGATCGCGGAGGCCTCCGGCGCGGACGCGGGCTGCGGCGTGCTGGAGATCGGCCCGGGCATCGGCCCCCTGACGGCGGAGCTGGCCCAGCGGGCCGGGAAGGTGGTGGCCGTGGAGCTGGACCGTGCCCTGCTGCCGGTGCTGGCGGAGACCATGGCCCCCTATCTGAACGTGGAGATCGTGCCGGGGGACGTGCTGAAGCTGGACCTCGCGGCCATCGCGGCGGAGAAGTTCCAGGGCCTCACGCCCATGGTCTGCGCCAACCTGCCCTATAACGTCACCTCCCCCATTCTGGAAAAGCTGGTGGAGTCCCCCTGCTTCACCGCCTTCACGGTGATGATCCAGCGGGAGGTGGCACGGCGGCTGTGCGCCCCCCAGGGCTCCTCTGAGGGCGGCTCCTTCTCCCTGTTCCTCCAGTACTACATGGAGCCGGAGCTGCTGTTCGACGTGCCGCCGGAGAAGTTTCTCCCCGCCCCCAAGGTGACCTCCGCCGTGATCCGCTGCGTCCGGCGGGACCGCCCCGCCGTGGAAGTGGCGGACGAGGGCTTTTTCTTCCAAGTGATGCGGGGCGGCTTCCTGCTGCGGCGCAAGACCTTGGCCAACAGCCTCTCCGCCGCCCTGCCGGGGATTTCCAAGGAGTCCATCCAGCAGGCCATCGCCGATGTGGGCCTGCCTGCCGCCGTCCGGGGGGAACAGCTGACGCTGGAGGACTTCGCGGCCCTCTCCGCCGCGCTGGGGCGGGAGGCGGATGGAGATTGACTTTATCTCCCGCACCGTGTATGATATTGATACGAAAAATGCCCCTCCGCCGCGCCGGCTGGAAGATCATTCAGAAAAGAGGTCATTCAAATGGCAACCATTGATCTGAGCAAGTATGGTATTACTGGTACCACGGAGATTATCCGCAATCCCTCCTATGAGTTCCTGTTTGAGGAGGAGACCAAG
>DWXY01000134.1 GCA_019118935.1 Candidatus Oscillibacter pullicola | reverse complement strand
GGAGTAGGCCACGGCGGCGTCATAGGCCCCCTGGGCGATGCCCAGGGCCTGGGCCGCGATGCCGATGCGGCCGCCGTCCAGGGTGGACATGGCGATCTTGAAGCCGTCGCCCTCCTTGCCCAGCAGGTTCTCCCTGGGCACCTCCACGTTGTCGAAGATCAGCTCGGCGGTGGAGGAGGAGCGGATGCCCATCTTGTCGTAATGGTCGCCGAAGTAGAAGCCCTTCCAGCCCTTCTCCACGATGAAGGCGCTGATGCCCCGGGTGCCGATGTCCGGCGTGGTGACGGCGAAGACCACATAGGTGTCCGCCTTGGGGGCGTTGGTGATGAAGATCTTGCCACCGTTGAGCACGTAGTGGTCGCCCTTCAGGACGGCGGTGGTCTCCGTGCCGCCGGCGTCGGACCCGGCGTTGGGCTCCGTCAGGCCGAAGGCGCCGATCTTCTCGCCGCGGGCCAAAGGCACCAGGTACTTCTGCTTCTGCTCCTCGGTGCCGTAGGCGAAGATGGGCCAGGAGCCTAAGGACACATGGGCGGACAGGATGACGCCCGCGCCGCCGTCCACTCTCGCCAGCTCCTCCACGGCGATGGCGTAGCTCAGGGCATCCAGCCCGGCGCCGCCGTACTCCTTGGGGAAGGGGATGCCCATGAGGCCCATCTCGCCCAGCTTCCGGATGGCCTCGTCCGGGAACTCGTTCTGCTGGTCCAGCATGAACGCGATGGGTTTGATCTCCTCCTCCGCAAACGCGCGGATTTTGGCGCGGAGTTCCTCGTGTGCCTGTGTGGTCTGAAACAGCATAGTCGTACCTCCTCTTGAATCTTGATAAAATTTATCAACTTTCAAACAAAAAAACACCAAATCAGGGGTCCGTCAAAATCTCCCGCAGGCTGTGGGCCCGCAGCTCTTCGTCCAGCTTGTTCTGAATTTCCGCCAGTTTGCAGTGCACGGTGCAGCCGCCGTGGCAGCTGCGCCAGGGGCATTGATACGCCGGGTCCATGCAGGAGCTCAGATTCCCGCGTTCTCCCATGGCCTTCATCAGGTCATAGAGGCTGGTGCCGGTCAAATCCGCCGACAGCCGGCAGCCGCCCGCCGTTCCGCGGACGACCTCCACCAGTCCGGCCTTCTCCAGCTTTTTCAGGATTTTATAGGCGAAGGCCTGGGGGAGGAGTTCATCCTGCGCGATCTGTCCCGCGGTATGCAGTTTTCCATCCAGCAGTGCCCGCAGGATGCGCAGGGCGTAATCTGTCTCCCGGGTAATGACCAATGCCGCGTTCTCCTTTATGCGTCGTGTTGTTAATTGGAGAATACCAATTTGGACATTTTTTGTCAAGTATCGGATGCAACCTTATAAAAAATTTGGCAGTGTTCCATAAAAAACCAGCCGTGATTCTGATAAAATGCCGGGGCGGACACCCCGGACAGCTCGCGGAAGACCCGCCCGCCGGGGTGAAAAACACCGCCGGGGGACAGCCGGCACAGCCGAAGCTTCCCCGGCCGGATCGGGGGCAGAATATCCGGCAGGACCATACCAGCATGAAATCAAAAAGCCTGTGTTCATGCAGAACACAGGCTTTTTCTGATCCATGGGAGGCTCGCAGCCCGGCCCGAGGCAAAATCATCGGGACACGGGGCCTCCGGCCGGCGGAATCTCCAGGGAAAATACAGATCCCGAAAGAAGCGGGCGATGATTCGGCAGATCGCCGGGCGTGAGCTGCCGGCAGGAGCGGCGCGGCATAAACGCCCATCACCGCTCATTGAAAAACGGCCTGGGAGATGTCCAGGGGCTGGCCGCTGCGGTTGTCGATGTCAGTGCCGTTGCCCTCGAACCGGCAGCCGGGCAGGCCCAGAGCCTGCTCTACCGGGACACCCTCAATCAGCAGTCCGGTGCCGTTGCGGAGAAACGCATTGTCGGGGCAGACAGAGTTAAACATGTTGATCCGGTTCGTGTTGTAATGAACGGCTACGTCGTTGTCCTCAAAGATACAGGAGGTGTAGGCGATGCCGTCGGTGGCCCCAGTACCGTGACACAGGAAGGCGGTCCGCCACCCGGTGAAGCGGCACCCAATGGCCCAGGTCCGCCTGGCAGCAGTGACTGCCACTCCGTCGCCGTTTCCCGCAAATTCGATATCATGGAGGTAGGTGATCCAGTTGACACCGCCTGGATTCACCTGAATGGTGCCGGTAAAGACCGTGCGGCCCGCCCCCTCGGCGCTGCCGTAAAGGTTCACCGGCCGGTCGGAGATCACCAGGTTTCCCTCGTAGGTAATTGCGGGCAGATGGATGTTGACTACGTCGCTGGCCCCAACCTGTTCCCCCAGGGAATCCACCAGGGTCTGGAGATCCTCAATGGTGTCCATGGGCGCGTCCTCCGGGTAGATGTCGACCGTTTCGATCAGCTCCACGTTCAGGGTCTGGTGGAGGAGAATCACATCCCCATTGTCCATGGTGATGGTCCAGGTGCCCCGGGCGGAGTTCTCCCGGCCCAGGAAGTGTGTGAAACTGGTGAGGGCGGCGTCGGGGGCGTAACCGGAGTAGGCCGGCTTGTCATAGGTGATGTAGGCAGAGGGGTCATCCGGCGTGCCAAACTCCGCGGTGACGGAGTCCACCTTCCGCAGAAATGTCCCAGCGGCGTTGACGCCGGTGTCCTTGTGGTTGATGAACAGGCAGACAGGAAATGTGTACTCCTCGTCCAATTCCGCATCCTGGGTAATCGTGGGAGCAGGGCTGTACGGCGTATCCCGCCATCCAATCAGAATCTGGTAGGTACCGTCCTCGTCGGTATAGAGGACCTCGCCCGTGCCGCCGTCATCGTAAACCTTCGGCTGTACGGATCGGTACCAGGCGGCCCCGGCACCGATCACCAGCACCAGCGGAACAAGGATTATAAAGGCCCTGCGCAGGGCCTTCCGCCATCTTGCAGATGGCGGAATTTTTTCCTGCCGCTGGTTGACGCTCCTGGCGCAGTACGGGCAGAAAGATGCCTCCTCCGGCAGTTCGGCGCCGCAGTGGGGACAGCGCTTCCGTTTCTCTTCGTGTTCCGCCATGTCACAGCACCTCCATCAGCCGAAGTACATTGGGATACCGCTTCTCCGGACTCACCTGGGTGCACCGCTCCACCACCCGGCCCAGGCGGCCGGGCGCCAGCTGCTTGGAGGGGTGCTGGCCGGTCAGCATCACGTTGATGAGGATGCCCACGGAGTAGATGTCCGTCCGCAGGTCCGACTGGGACAGGCCGTACTGCTCCGGCGCGGCGAAGCCCGTGGTGCCCAGCACCTGGGTGTCCGCCTCATGCTCCGGCTTGTGGAGCCGTGCGGCGTCAAAGTCGATCAGGATGGCATTAGAGCCCCGGAGGATGATGTTCTCCGGCTTCACATCCCGGTGGACGGCGGCCAGGGAGTGGAGCACCCACAGGGCCCGGCACACCTGTGTGACGATTTTCCGGGTCTCCTCCGGAGTGAACAGGCTGCCTTGCAGCAGCATGCCCAGGGTATCCCCCTCGATGAACTCCTCCAGCACCAGATTTTCCCCGTCCCGGGAGGCCACCTCCAGAATCTCCGGAAGATTCCGGCAGGTGTAGTGCAGCAGCTGTCCATAGACCTCCGCGTTTCCCATGAAGCGCCGCAGGATGAACCGCTGCCCGGTCCCCCGGTGCCGCAGCAGGTGCACGCTGCCGCGGGGACTCCGCTTCAGCAGCCGCTCTTCCTGAAACGCCTGCTCCAGGGCCTCCAGCAGCCACTCGTACATCTCGATCCCTCCGTAAAAAAACTTGAAACACTATGCAGCCGGCATATTGTATCGCCCTGCAAAGCGTTGTAAATTTATAGTAGGTTCAGTATAAAGCATCTTTCCCATAAAGTCAAAGGAGGTGAGGAACATGCAGGAGAAGCCCACCGGCGATCTGAGGGAGGAGCTGATGCAGGCGCCCAGCATCGATACCTACATCCACGACAATCAGGAGATCTTCGCGGGGCAGGAAATCACGGAATCCCTGGCGGAGCTGTATGACCGGAAGGCCATCTCCAAGGCGGCGCTGGCCCGGAAGTCCGGTATGAGCGAGGTATACCTCCACCAGGTTTTCTCCGGGCGGCGCAATCCCTCCCGGGACCGGCTGCTGTGCCTGTGCATCGGCCTGGAGGCCACGCTGGAGGAGACCCAGCGCCTGCTGAAGCGGGCGGCCTACGCCCAGCTCTACCCCAAGAACAAGCGGGACGCCATCATTGCCTACGGCATCCTCCACCACACGGAGCTTCACCGGATCAACGACAAGCTGTTCACGGAGAACGAGAAGACTCTGTTTTGACCATTGCCCTTATCAGAATGATTGAGAGAAAGGAGCGCTCCGGCCCTCCCCAGGAGGGGCCCGGGGCAAACACCAACATGAACGAGACCAGAAAGACCTCTTCCATGGGCCTGATCGGCGGCATCCTCTTTGCCGTGATGGCGGTATTCAGACTGTTGGATCTGATTCAGGCCATCCAGTACCACAATCCGGCCCGGATCATCCTTGCCATGCTGCTTCTGCTGGCCGGTGAGGCCCTGATTGCCGTGGCCCTCTTTCTGCAGCGGCGGGATGTCCTGCTGTGCGCGGGATTCGGCGTGTGCGCGCTGGCAGCGCTGCTCCAGCTGTTCTATTACAGCTCCAAGCTGTCTGCCCTGCTGCTCCTGCTGGGCCTCGTGGGGGCCGCTCTGGCAGCGCTGGCCCTGCTGACGGACTTGGTGCCGACCCTGCGGGACACGGCCCGGAAGTTCTGGTTCGTCCCCGCCATCTGTGCAGCGGTCAATATCGTCTTTACCTTCTTCACCAGCATCCTGTATCTGTTCGACTACGGGTTCTCCATCGCGGTCTCGGTGCTGTTCAACGGCATTCTGACCTACGGACTGCTGGCCGCCGGGCTGTTCTGCGCCCTGTCCTGGGCGATGAATCCGGAGGGGACCCCCGCTGCGCCCAAGGTCTCCCTGTCCAAGGGCCAGCCCGCCGGCGGCGCGTACGGCGGCTGCAACAACGCCGCATACCAGAATCCGGGCCATCCCAACGCCGCCCCGGCCGGTGCCTCCGGCGAGCTGGAGCCGGAGACCTACTGCAAGCTGTCCACCCACGTGCTGCTGCTGATCTTCACCTTCGGCATCTGGTACTTTATCTGGATCTACCGGACCACCCGGCGGCTGAACTGTGTGGCCGATGAGCCGCCCCGGGATCCGGTGAAGAAGCTGCTGCTGTGCATGTTTGTGCCCTTCTACGGCATCTACTGGATTTACAAGAGCGCCCAGCGCATCGACAAGCTGTCCGCCGCCAAGGGCATCCCCTCCGACCTCTCCACCTTGTGCCTGATCCTGGCCATCTTCGTCGGCATCATCCCGCCCATTTTGATGCAGGATAAGCTGAACGCCATCGTCACTGCCGGCGCTCCCGCCGGCGGAATGCCCTTCACGCCGCCCCAGCAGCCGCAGCCCGGGCCCGCTGCCGCACCCTATCAGCCGGTCCAGACTCCGCCCCGGCCTCAGGCCGCTCCGGTGGTCCAGGACGCGGCGGACGAGATCCGCAAGTACAAGGAGCTGCTGGACATGGGCGCTATCACGCCGGAGGAATTCGAGGCGAAAAAGAAGCAGCTGCTGGGCCTGTGAGCCCGCGGAGGGGAGGCTCTTCCGGCCTCCCGCCGCTATTTTGCAAGATAGGAGTTTTCCGTTATGTCCGTCGAGCCTTCCACGCAATGTCTGTGCTACAACTGCTTTCAGGCGCGGGAGACGCAGGAGGGCCCCTGCCCTTACTGCGGCTTTGACCTGGAAGAAAACGCGAAAAAATATCCGGTTGCCCTCCAGGCCGGGACCGTGCTGAACGACCGCTATATCATCGGCCGCGTCTTGGGCCAGGGCGGCTTCGGCATCACATATCTTGCTCTGGACACCCAGCTCAACGCCAAGGTGGCTATCAAGGAGTTCATGCCCGGCGAGATCGCCACTCGCGTGGGCGGCACCACCGTGTCTGTCCTGGCGGAGAACCGCAGCGAGGAGTTCACCTACGGCGCCGAGCGGTTCCAGGAGGAGGCCCGGACCCTGGCGAAATTCATCGGCAATCCCAACATCGCCGGCGTCTCCAGCTACTTCGACGAAAACGACACATCGTATTTCGTCATGGACTACATCGAGGGTATCTCCTTCAAGACCTACATCGCCAATCACGGCGGGAAGATCTCCGTGGAGGAGACCCTCAACATCATGATCCCGGTGCTGCGGGCTTTGACGGCCGTCCATGCGGAGGGTTTCATCCACCGGGACGTGACGCCGGACAACATCTACATCACCAAGGACGGGATCGTGAAGCTGCTGGACTTCGGCTCCGCCCGGTACTCTATCGGCGACAAGTCCAAGAGCCTGGATGTCATCTTGAAAGTGGGCTACGCCCCCAAGGAGCAGTACATCCGCCGGAGCCGGCAGGGCCCCTTCACGGACGTCTACTCCTGTGCCGCCTGCTTCTATGCGGCCATTACGGGATTTCTGCCGCCGGAGAGTCTGGAGCGGCTGGACCACGATGAGCTGGTGCCCATCTCCCAGTGCGGCATCGAGATCCCGGAGTACCTGGACAAGGCCATTCTGAAGGGCCTGGCGGTCCAGCCGGAGGA
>DWXY01000133.1 GCA_019118935.1 Candidatus Oscillibacter pullicola | reverse complement strand
GCCTCCCAGGCGCAGCCCAGGCGCTCCAGCAGGGCGCTCACGTCCGCCATGCGCTCCGCCGGGGCCCATCCCTCGAAGAAGACAATGGTCCCGTCGGTGAGCAGCCGCTCCGCCGCGCTCTCCCGGGCGGTCTCCGCTGTCAGCCGGTCCGCGTAGGTCCGCAGAGTGTCCCGCTCCCGGGCGCTCTCCGCAATGGCCGCCTCGGCCTCCTCCCGCCTGCGCTGGAGCTCCTCCAGCTGCCGGTCGGTCCGCTTCAGTTCCGCTGCCGCCGTGCCGGTGACCCCCGGAAAAGCAGCCGCGCTGAAGCCGTGGGCCCGCAGGACCTCCATCACCGGATCCTCCTCCGCCCGGTGGCAGAGGAGCAGCAGGTACCGCTGCTGCTTGTCGGCGCTGATCTCCAGCAGCTCCGCGGGCAGCGCCTCCAGCTCCATCCGCAGGGCGCCCACATCCGTTCCCGCGGGGCAGGTCCCCAGACGGAAGAGCACATGCTCCGTTCCCTCCGCCTCCAGCGGCAGGTCCAGATCCTGCCAGGGCAGCAGCCCTGCCCGGCGGGCCTGAAGGCGGGACATCTCGGCCTGGATCCCGGAAAGGGTCCGCAGCCGCTCCCCCACGTCCCGGGTGACGGTTTTGGCCTGCGCCTCCAGTCCGCCGCCCAGAAACTCCTTCTCTGTGACGAGCCTGCGCTTGACGAACAGCCCGTCCTTCACCTGCCCGTACCGCCGCATGGCGGCCAGGGCGGTGTTCACCTCCGCCAGGGCGCCCTTGGCCTCCGCCAGGCGGGAGCTCTCCCGCTCCAGCAGGCCGGACCAGTCCTCCCCGGCGGTCTCCGGCTCCCGGATCTCCACACAGCCCAGCCGCTGGAGCTGCCCCAGCAGTTCCTCCCGACAGGCTGCCATAGCGATCACCCGGAGCCTCTTCATCTTTACAATGGCCATGTCAGTCTTTCACAACCCTTCCGACAATGAGATCGGCAGCCGTGTCCAGCCGCTTTTCCGCCTCACGGCGCAGGCGCTCCGCCTCCGCCTGGGCTTCGCGCCCGATCTCGTCTCCTCTGGCCGCAGCTCTTGCCTCCGCCTGACGGAGCATCTCCCGTCCCCGGTCCGCAGCGGCAGCCCGTGTCTGCTGCAAGAGCGCAAGACCGTCCCGCTGTGCATCGGCGACGATCTGCTTCGCCTTTGCTTCTGCGGAGGCCTTGCGCTCCCGGTTATCCGCCTCCACGCGTGTGATGTTCTCGATGACTTCCAGTGGCATCTTCTTCACCTCTTTCCTGTTATGGGGCTTCTCTATGTGAAATGGATGGCTTCAGGGCCTCCCGGCCGCCGCCTGCCGGCGGCCGGAATACCCGGATGGTCGTCTATGGCACGTCGTTCCTTTCCAGGGCAGTCTCCCCGTTCGCCTTATCTTAGGCAGCTTCGGGGGCAATTATCCGCAGAGAGCCTCGGGCCTTTCCCGCAATCCGCACGCTCAATCCGGCTTTGACAAATACACTCTTTTCTGGCCGGCTCACCATTCGAGCGTTCAGAGCCGGCGGTGCTCAGCCCCGCGGCTCTTTTTCCTCTTTCTTGGTGCTCCGGTCCAGCAGGGCGGCCAGCTCGTTCAGCTCTGTCCCCGTCTGGTCCATCGCCCGGGGCAGCTGAGACAGGTTGACCTCAACTTTCCGCAGCTCCGCCGTCACATGGGAGGCGGTGGACTCGAAGGAGGACATCAGCGTCACATACTGGGCCCGGAACAGCTCCACCGTGCGGCGCAGCCTGGCGGTGGTGGACGCCTCCAGCTCAGCGGCCCGTTTGTGGGCATCGCACTCGATGTCCCCCACCCGGTCCCGGAACTGGGCATAGGCCTCCGCCTCCGGCCGGAGCCGCTCCAGCTCAGCGGCCAGCCGCTCAGCCTCCGGCTTGAATGCCTCCAGCCCCTGCCGGGCTGTGCGCTCCTGCTCCAGCTCGGACTGGGCCTGCTCCCGGAGGGCGGTCTCCGTCTCCAGCCGCGTCTGCAGCTCCCGGACCTGGGTCCGCAGGCTGTCTGCCTCCGCCTGCAGGTCCTCGTTCTCCTTCTGCAGCCGCTCCTGGGCGGCGGCGGCCTCCTTGGCGGTCTGCTCAATATAGTGGATCACGTCCTGCTTGTCGAATCCGCCGAACGCGACGCTTTTGAATGCGTAGTTCTCCATGGTCCGCTTCTCTCTTTCCCGAATGAAAACTTTAACTCCACTTTAGCACAGAACCCCGGCGTTTACAAGGGTTTGAAAATTAACATAAAAAATCCAAAAAAACTCTTGCAATTTCAAATCAGACATGCTATTATAATAAAGCTGTCCGACAGGACAGAATGTGCGCCCTTAGCTCAGCTGGATAGAGCGTCTGGCTACGGACCAGAAGGCCGGGGGTTCGAATCCCTCAGGGCGTACCAGTGAAAAGCCTGTGTTCTCTAAAGAACACAGGCTTTCCTGTTTTTTCCGGCTTTCCCCATCCGCCGGTTTTGACCCATACCGCGACCCAGACCGCTGAAATTTTGCTCCATTTTTCAGCTCCCGAAGGTCCTCACCTCTCCGCTGTTGCGAGGACGCTCCCCATGGTGTTTGCCGCCTGGATTTGGGCGCTGGTCGTCACATGGGCGTATACTCAGGGAGATTGTAAATTGAAGTATAGTCAAACCGCATCTTTTCATTGATGTGTTTGAAATTCCGCTCTACCGCTGAACAGCTTCTGCTGTACGCAGGCAAGGAGTCCTGACTGTACGGGAATGTTGCTCAAAAGCAGAGGTCGTGTGCGTGCAAATTCCGGCGAGGACATCTGAGATGAATCCGCTCCCAGGAATGGTCATCTATTTATTTTCGCTGCTCAACCGTGCAGTGCCGGAAGTGTCTTCCGCTTGTTTTCCCGGCAGGCCGCCTCTGTCGGCGTCAGCATCCGTACAAAACCTGAAAAAACGTTCTGTGCCGGCATTGTCTTCCCAATCCAACAGCGGCAAAACCAACACACGGAGTTCTCCCGGTCCTTGTCTCCATGGTTCTCTGCGCTTATGGGCTCTTCAATTCTCCGAAAGCAAAAGTGCGCCGGTCTGGTGGGCTGCCCCCTGCCGAACCAGACACCATGTTCCTTCTTCCACATAGGAAAACGAACCGGGCGGAGATGTTCTCCGCCTGGTTCGCTGTATCGTCTCAGATTTTAAAACAACTTCCTGCATCTTCCAGCGGTGGGCGTCCTGGAGCGCGCAGGTCGCTGACTGTCAGAACTTCAGCCGGAATGCGGCGTCCCCCACTTTGATCTCGTCTCCGCTCCGCAGCACGCAGGCCATCTCAAGGCGGCTGCCGTTCACAAAGGTCCCATTCTGGGAGCCGAGGTCCTCAAGATAGAGCGTATCATTCGCCAGGAAGATCCGGCTGTGACAGCGGGAGACAGAACCGTCCGCAAAGAGGATGTCGCAGCTGGGATCCCTCCCCACGGTCAGCTCGTGGGACAGGGTGAAGTCCAGCGTCTGCCCCAGATAGGTTCCCTGAAGGACCTCCATCCGTACATAGATGCCCTCCTCCGGCGGCGGTCCGCTCTCCGGTGCCGGAGCCGGATGGGAGGAGCCGGTTGAACGGGATCTCTTCCGGCTCAGGCAGAGCACCGCAATCACCGCTGCCAGCACCACCAGGACGCCCAAGATGGGCAGAACCAGGTCGGCACTGAAGGAGACGCCGTCCACCTCCGGGCTGTCATCCTTCGGTTCCCCGTCCGCCGCCTGTCCGGGCGGGGCGGATGTCGACGGGGGAATCGTGTTTTCCGGGGGAACCTCCGGCTGCTCTGGGGCAGGCGCCGCCTCCCCATCAGCTGTTGGAAAGTCCACATCTGCGGCCGCCCGGCACATCAGCTCTCCCCCGGAGGCAAAGGTAACGGACACCGTCCCCTCCTCCGGCAAAAATCCGGAGAGGGCGAAGCTGGTCACGTACAATCCCCCGGTTTCCTCCGCCAGGACCGCCGCGGCGTCTGCAGCCGTACAGCCGTCCCCCACCACCTGATGGGTCCCTCCGGAAGCCTTCGTCAGGGTCGACAGGCTCTCCAGCGCCTCCGCATCTGCACCGAAGCCCACCGAGTGGAGCATCACGTCGGAGCTGTTGATCCGCTCCAGCAGCTCCTCATAGGAGACGCTGGCCCCCGGATCGTACTGCACCGCGTCCGACAAAACAATGAGGCCCCGCAGCTCGTTGCCCGTGCGGGGCAGGCCGTCAAAATAGTCCAGCGCCTGGCTGATGGAGCTGTGGAGCCGGGTCACCGTCTCGTCCATGGGGATCTCCGCCATCCGGGCGGCCAGCTGCTCCGCCGGCACATCCTCCGCCAGAAGGGAGAAGCTGTCCCCGAAGGACGCCAGCAGGAAACGGGTATTCTCCCCGCAGGCGGCGGCCAGGCCCTCCGCGAAGGCCACCGCATCCGCTCGGAAGGGCGGCATGGAGTTGGAGTTGTCCACCAGCAGCATCCACGTCACGGGAAAGCCCGCCTGCCGCACCGTCTCCAGCGTGCCGGAGGCCGGGAAGGTCCGCCCGCCGATCTCCGCATCCGCCTTGGTGATGGGCTGATCCGTCCCGCTGATGTCCACATAGGCGCAGAGCGCATCCTGATACACAAAGGTCCGCACCAGCTGCGCCGACGCCGCAGCTCTGGCCCCGGCGGCCAGGGACAGGGCCAGCGCCAATGTCAGGGCCATGGAAAAAATCCGTTTCATCCGCACGCCTCCACAAAGACCGTGATGAGGGAAAAGTTGTCGCTGCCCGGCGGCGTCCGCCGGATGTGCCGCAGGAGCATCCGCTCCGCCCACTCCTCCGGCGTCCGGGCCGTACACAGGTCCGCCTGGATTTCCTCGTTATAGACGAATTCCCAGAACCCGTCGGAGCAGAGGAGAAAGGCATCCCCGGGAGATACGTCTGCCCGGCCAGCCTCCGGACGGCAGGGCTCCCTGCCCAGCACCCGCAGCAGACGGCTGCGGTCATCGTCGTGGTACACGTCCATATAGGAGATCTCACCCCCCAGGAACTTCCGGTAGGTGACGGAGTGGTCGGCGGTGACGCCCGCCAGCTCTCCGCCGCTGAAGCGATAGAGCCGGGAGTCCCCGATGTGGGTCCAGACCGCCTGATCGTCCGCCAGGCGCAGGGCCACCGCGGTGGTGCGCATCTCCTCCTGCCCCGGCTGTGCCTGCTGACGGAGGATCTCTTCATTGGCGGACTGAAACAGGGTCAGCAGGTCAGTTTCATCCAGAGCCCCCGCCTGTGTCATGCCGGTGAAAAGGGTGTCAACCGCCAGGGCGGAGGCCACCTCGCCGCTGCCGTGGCCACCCAGGCCGTCCGCCAGGACGAACACCCCCCGGGCCGCCGAGGCCCGGACGCTGTCCTCGTTGTGGTCCCGGCCGCCCCGGTTGGTATATGTATAGGCGCTGATCTGCATGGTGCTCACTCCAGATCCACGTAAACGGTATTGTCCACCTCGCCCAGGTAGAAGGAGCTCTTGGGCGGCAGCTTGGTGGGCGTCTCCGGCGGGATGCGCTGGCCGCCTGCCAGGAAGGTGCCGTAGGTGGAGTTCAGGTCCGTCACCACGAACACGCCCTCCCGCTCGTCGAAATACACCTGGCAGTGGCGGGAGCTGACGCCGGGCGTTCCGTCCTGATACACCAGGCGGCAGGTGGCATTGTCCCGGCCGATCTGCACCGGCTGCTGATGATGCAGCTGCACCACCAATCCGCCGTGCTGGGGAGACAGGGACCGGATCACCGGGGCCCCGCCTGCCGCCCTCTCCTCCGCCTTGGCGGCAGGGGCGGCCTCTGCGGGCTTTTTCTTTTTCCGGGCCAGCACTGCGATCAGGATGATGACCACCACGACCGCCACAGCGGCGATCCCGGCGTAGAGCATGGTGTTCCCGGACATGGGGGAGGCGCTGTACAGGGAATAGGGGATGTTGTTCCGGTCCAGCATGGGCAGGATCTCCCCGATGCTGACAGCGTAGAACAGGTTCTGGTCCAGATTGGATACCGCGGTGTTGATGCCCAGCACCGCGCCGTTGCCGTCTACCAGGGGGCCGCCGGAGTTGCCACCGCTCATGGCGGTGTCCGTCTGGATCAGCCGCCGGCCGGTGCCGCTCTCCGTCAGCAGGCGGCCGATGCTGCCAGTGGTGACGGTGGCATCGCTGGTGCTGAAGGAGTTGACGGCCTGGACCGTCATGTCCGCCGCCAGCGGGTAGCCCACGGCATAGACCTCGTCGCCCAGCATGGAATCCTCGGGTTCCCGCATCTGGAGCGGGACCCGCTTGTCGGTGGGCTCCTCCAGCCGCAGAACCGCGATGTCCTTTTCCGCGTCGTAGTCTACCAGATAGGCCTCTTCCTCCTCGTCCTGGTCAAAGAGCACATGGAGCTCGCCGCCGCCCAGGGCCTTGCCCGCCAGGATGAATTCCTCCACCACATGACAGTTGGTGACGATGTACTCCGGGTCCTCCCCTGCTTCCCCCACGAAGAAGCCGGTGCCCCGCCAGTAATTCATGACGCCGTTTTCGTCCGGGGCCCCGGTGCGGATCAGCACGATCCCGTTGAGCGTGTCCTGGTTGAAGGCCGCCAGGGACGGCACTGCCAGGGCCGCAGCCAGCACTGCCGCCAGCAGTGCCGCGGCCAGTTTCCGCATGATCTTCATTTCATCTCTCTCCCGTCTGTTTCAATTGATAGGCGATCATCACGCCCGTATAGTTGTCCTGGGCCGGCAGATTCTTCTCTGCCACCATGGTCTCCAGCAGGCGGCAGCCCTCGTCCGGGGGCGCCGACATGGCCTCCTTCAGCTCCGGTACTGTCAGCACGCCGCTGATGCCGTCGGAGCACAGCAGCACCACGTCCCCCGGCTGCAGGCGCCAGGGGCGCAGGCTCTGGTCCACCTGGTTCAGGCGGTCCATGCCCACAAAGGCGGTGAGCCGCCGGGCGTCCTCGTCCTGCTCCGCCCGCTCCCTCTGGATGGGCTCCTGATGCAGCTCCCGCAGGTACAGGTCGTTGAGGCAGGTGTGCTCCCGGTTCAGCTGGAACACGCACTCTCCCCGTTTGAGGAAGATGGCGCTGTCCCCCACGCTGAGCCAGTGGAGGGTGTCCCCCAGGACCCGTACCGCCACCACTGTGGTGCCGCTGCGGCCCTGGAACCGCTGGAAGATGCCGTCGCTGACGGCCAGAGCTCCCTCCCGCAGCTGCCGGGGGATATCTCCCTCCTCCAGCAGACTGCGGAACAGCTGGACCATGGCCTCCACTGCGGCCTCGCTGGCCTCGTTGCCGCTGTCCATGCCGCCCATGCCGTCCGCCACCACGGCGAACAGGCCCGCCCGCTCCAGCGCCTCCGGATCGGACACGTTGCAGACGGCGAAGGAGTCCTCCTGCCGCTCCCGGGCGCCCACGCCCTGGACATTGCCCACCCGGAGGGCGGGCCCCTGGGGCTTGGGCAGCTCCACGGTGGCGTTGTCCTCCGTCACCCGGCGGGCGCGGCCGAACAGCCGGTCAAACATGCTCATGCTCCGTCTGCTCCGCCTCCTGCTTCCAGGTGAACCGCTCCCCGCAGAGGGGGACGAACAGCAGCTTCGTCTCGCCAAAGTCGATGAGATCGTAAGCCTGCAGCGGCGTGGCGGAGAATACCTCCTCCCCGTTGAGATAGACGATGTTCCGCCCGTCTCCGGGCAGAAGGTTGAACCGGTTGTTCCGGTCGCTGTAACTGATTTTGGCGTGGTTCTCCATGGAGATGGTCCGGTCACCGGTGATGGTGATGTCCATCCGGTCGCCCCGGCCGATGGAATTGATGCCGCCCCGGATCGTATAGCTCTTGCCCCGGCTGGGGCCCTCCACACAGGCCAGCCACCCCACCACCGGGTCAAAGCCCATCTGCTGGCACATCATGCCCACGGTCTTGCCCGCATCCAGGACGCTGGGGCCGTGGGCCTTCGGCGGCGCGGTGGGCTCCGGCGCCGGAGCGGGGGCGGGCGTGGTGTAGCCTCTGGGAGGCATCGTCTTCTGGGGGGCGGTCACCGGGACGGCTCCCTGTGGAGCATACCCCCTGGGCGGCATGGTCTTGGAGTCCGCCGTCACCGGGATGCCGCCGGCGGGCGCGGCCGGCTGGGGCGGCGGGGTAAGGGGTGCCGTCCGCTGGGGGGCGGTCACCGGCGCGCCGGTGAGCGGGGCGGTCCGGCTGGCATCCGCGACCCGGATGGGCGCAGTGCGCCCGGCGGCCGCCACGGTGATCTGCTGGTTGTTTTTGCAGTAGGGACAGGTGGGGTACTTCTCCGGATCGTAGAGATGCCCCCGCCCGCATTCGATCTGGGCCATGGGAAGGTCCTCCTTTGCCAACTAATTGATTGTTACATTGGCCACATGGGCCACAGGCGAAGTATCCGTGATCTCTGTCCAGCCGGATGCAGTGAAGGAGGACAGGTTCGTCAGATTCGACAGCGCGGAGATATCCCGCAGGGGATGCTCATAGCTGCCCACGCCCAGATACAATGTCCGCAGGCCTGTCATCTGCCCCACAGGAGATACGTCGCTGACCCGCTGGCTTTGCAGCGTCATATCCGTTACCCCTTTCAGAGAGGCCAGGGGGCTGAGGTCCAGGGGCGGCTCGCCTTCGTGAGACTGGTCGTTGATGTCCAGAACTCGCAGTGAGGACAGGCCCGCCAGAGGCTCCAAGCTCTTGATCCTGCCGTCAAAATCCAGCTCCTGCAGGCTGGTCATTCCGGCCAGACCGGAGAAGTCGCAGTATGTTTCCACATCATAGCCGCGCATGGGCAGATGGAGGGTTTTGACTTTGGAAAGATTTTGCAGCGGAGCGGTATCTGTGAACGGAGCGTCACTTCCAGATAAATAGATTTCCGTCAGCCCAGTCAGATTTTCCAGGCCATGGAGGCTTTCCAATGCCCCAACCGTGAGGTGGAGCGTCTGGAGTTTCGTAAGATTCTGGATGCCGGTGAGGTCCTTTATCCTGATGTTTTGGGAATCCCCGTTGAAGTACAGCTCCCGCAGCTCCGTCAGCCCTGACAGGAAGGAATAGTCGGAACAGATGAAATTGCCGTTTACCTGCAGGCTCGTCAGGCCGGTCAATCCGGAAAGCGGGGAGAAATCCTGGATATCCGCCGCCACATACAGCTGCAGCTCCTTGAGCTTGGTGAGATTTTGCAGTGCGCTGATGTTGCGCAGGCTGATAGTGTCATAATTGCCGCTGTTGTAAATCCGCAGGCTGGTCAGCTCCGTGAGGTTTTCCAGGCCCCGGAGGCTCTCCAGCCCCTCTGTATCGATGTCAATTTCCGAAAGCTTGGTCATTCCGGACAAGCCGCTGAGATCAGCAGCGACCAATCCACCCCCAGTGTTGCCGTTACCGGACAGGCGCAGCTGCTTCAGGTTCTGTAGGCTTTCCAGCGGCGTCAGGTCGGTGATGCGCATGGGGCCGTACAGATTCAGTTCCGTCAGTGATGTGGCACCTTCCAGTCCCTTCAGGCTGGTCAGCTCCCCCACCTGGAGATAGAGATGGTCGATTTTGCTCAGTTTGGAAAGCCAGCTCAAATCGATGATCCAGCCGTTGTTGCTGCTGCTGCCGTCAAAGGAG
>DWXY01000132.1 GCA_019118935.1 Candidatus Oscillibacter pullicola | reverse complement strand
TGCAAGTTCTGGGGCCTGGGCGGCGACGGCACCGTGGGCGCCAACAAGAACTCCATCAAGATCATCGGCGACCACACCGACAAGTATGTCCAGGCGTACTTCCAGTACGACTCCAAGAAGACCGGCGGCGTCACCATCAGCCACCTGCGCTTCGGCGACTCCCCCATCAAGTCCTCTTACTACATCAACAAGGCGGACTTTGTGGCCTGCCACGTGCCCGCCTACATCACCAAGCACTTCCCCATCGTCCGTGATGTGAAGCCCGGCGGCGTGTTCCTGATCAACTGCCAGTGGAGCGACGAGGAGCTGAGCCACCATCTGGACGCCGCCTCCAAGCGCTACATCGCCAAGAACAACATCCAGGTCTACACCATCAACGCCATCGACCTGGCCAAGGAAATCGGCATGGGCAAGCGCACCAACACCATCCTGCAGTCCGCCTTCTTCTCTCTGGCCAAGGTCATGCCTGAGAGCGAGGCCATCGGCTACATGAAGGACGCCGCCACCCACTCCTACCTGAAGAAGGGCCAGGACATCGTGGACATGAACCACAAGGCCATCGACGCCGGCGCCACCGCCTACAAGAAGTTCGATGTGCCCGCCGACTGGGCCAACGCCGTGGACGAGGCCGAGCCCGTGAAGCACGAGGGTCCCGCCGCTCTGGTGGAGCAGGTCACCACGATCCTGGATCCCGTGGGCCGCATGGACGGCGACAGCCTGCCCGTGTCCGCCTTCGTCAAGCATGTGGACGGCCAGTTCGAGCTGGGCGCCGCCGCCTATGAGAAGCGCGGCGTGGCCGTCAGCGTGCCCACCTGGGATTCCACCAAGTGCATCCAGTGCAACAACTGCGCTTATGTCTGCCCCCACGCCACCATCCGTCCCTTCGCCCTGACGGAGGAGGAGGCCAAGAACGCCCCCGCCGCCGCCAAGATCGTGGACGTGAAGGCTGGCAAGGGCAAGGGCGTGTACAAGTACACCATGGCCATTAGCCCGCTGGACTGCATGGGCTGCGCCGTGTGCGTGGGCCAGTGCCCGGTGGACGCCCTGACCATGGTGGACCAGGAGCAGGAGGCCGCCCAGCAGGAGGTCTTCAACTACTGCGTCTCCCAGGTGTCCGAGAAGAAGGACATGCAGGACAACACCGTCAAGGGCAGCCAGTTCCGTCAGCCCATGCTGGAGTTCTCCGGCTCCTGCGCCGGCTGCGCCGAGACCAGCTATGCCCGCCTGATCACCCAGCTGTTCGGCGACCGGATGTATATCTCCAACGCCACCGGCTGCTCCTCCATCTGGGGCGGTCCGGCTGCCACCTCTCCCTACTGCACCAACAAGGAAGGCCATGGTCCCGCCTGGGCCAACTCCCTGTTCGAGGATAACGCCGAGCACGGCCTGGGCATGTATCTGGGCCAGCAGGCCACCCGCAGCCGTCTGGCAGACCTGACCCGGGAGCTGATTGCCTCCAACGCCAACGCAGGTCTGAAGGAAGCTGCTCAGAAGTGGCTGGATACCATGGAGGACGGCGCCACCAACGGCGAGGCCTCCAAGGCTTACATTGCCGCTCTGGAAGAGTGCATTATGCCCGTGGACGGGCTGATCGCATTTGCCTCCAGTGATGCTGGCAAGGCGGTCTTCGGCGACAAAGCCGCTGACGTTGTGGCCCACGGCGAGGCCCTGAAGGCGGCTGGCGCTGCCCACTGCGATTGCCCCGCCTGCACCTTGGCCTCTGAGATCCTGGCGGACAAGGAGTTCCTGTCCAAGAAGTCCATGTGGATCTTCGGCGGCGACGGCTGGGCTTACGACATCGGCTTCGGCGGTCTGGACCACGTCCTGGCCTCCGGCAACGATGTGAACGTCTTCGTCTTCGATACCGAGGTGTACTCCAACACCGGCGGCCAGGCCTCCAAGGCCTCCAACATCGGCCAGGTGGCGCAGTTCGCCGCGGCCGGCAAGGAGATCAAGAAGAAGTCCCTGGCGGAGATCGCCATGAGCTACGGCTATATCTACGTGGCTCAGGTGGCCATGGGCGCCAACCCCGCCCAGACCCTGAAGGCCATTCAGGAGGCCGAGGCCTATCCCGGCCCGTCCCTGATCATCGGCTACGCTCCCTGCGAGATGCACTCCATCAAGGGCGGCATGATGAACTGCCAGAAGGAAATGAAGAAGGCCGTGGAGTGCGGCTACTGGAACCTGTTCCGCTTCAATCCCGCCGCTGAGGGCGCCAAGTTCACCCTGGACTCCAAGGAGCCGGCTGGCGGCTATCAGGAGTTCCTGATGAACGAGGCCCGGTACAGCCGTCTGACCCGCGAGTTCCCCGACCGCGCCGGCGAGCTGTTCCAGCGCAACGAGAAGGCTGCCATGGACCGCTATCAGCACTTGCTGAAGCTGAAGGCCATGTACAGCGAGTAAGCATATACCGCATCAAAGGACCGCGGGAGTTATCCCGCGGTCCTTTCCTCTGCCGGGACGGCGCGCCTGGAAGACAGCCCGGCAGAGAACGGCGGCACACTGCCGTCAGAGCGGTTGAAACAGCCCCCGGACGCCGCAGCGTCCGGGGGCTGTTTCCGGTCAGGCGATCCGCGGGTTTACAGCAGGGCCTCAAGGGCATCCGCCATGGCCGCGCCCTGGGCCCGGGTGATCTCGGCGGTGCTGCCCGCGTCTTCCGGAAGCAGGCCCCATCCCCAGGCCAGCTCCAGAGCGGTCCGGTCCCAGGCACCCTCCGCCAGCGCATCGGGCAGGGCCGCGGTGCGAACGGTCTCCGGCTCCAGCCCCAGGGTCTCCGCAACGCGGACCAGGAAGACGGCGGCCTCCTGCCAGGTGAGGTGCCGGGCGGCAGCGAAGGCGCCCTCCGCCGTGCCGCCGGTGACGCCGGTCTCCGCGGCCCAGTTCACTGCCGGCAGGAACCACTCGATGCCCAGCAGGTCCTGGAAACCGGCCTCTGCCGCCGCGGCAGGGGACCCGGCCGCATCATACAGCAGCCCCACGAACCGCCCCCGGGTGAGCGGCGCGTCCGGGTATTCCCGCTGTTCCAGCGTCTCCGGATGGGACAGCAGCCACTCCACGGCGGTGTCTCTGCCCGCCAGGGTGTCCGCCATGGTCTGGGGAACGGCGATGTCCGGCTCCAGGGATTCCACGCCCCGTCCGGCGTCGGCGTCCAGCAGGGTGCCCAGGTCGATGTATTTGGAGGAGACGCCAATCTGGATGCCGGAGTTGGGCAGGGAAAAGCCACTGACGGAGCCGAAGTGGTCCACGCTGCCGCTGGCAGCCTCTCCCACCAGCGGGATGCCCATCTCCTGCAGCTCCACGGCATTGATGATGGCAGAGGAGAAGGTGGCCTCTCCAATGAGTCCCACCACCTGGGTCCCATCATCCATCTCCTGCCGCAGGACGGACAGCAGGGGCCAGATCACGCCGTCGGACCCGCCGCCGTTGTTCCGCAGGTCCACGAGAACGCGGCGGTACCCTCCGGCCTCCAGGTCCGCCTGCACCTGGGCGGCAAAGTCCTCCATGGGCAGCGCCGGGTCCTCCTGGCAGACGTTGTACTGGATGTAGTAGACCTGTCCGCTCAGCGGAAGCGCGCAGTAATTGCGCTTCTGGTGGGCAGTGGCGGGCTGGGGCACCTCAGCGCCCAGCTGGACGATCTCCGCCTCTCCCAGGGAGCGGTAGGGCATGGGGGCGATGGAGACGGTCTTGCCGTCAGCCAGGGTGAGGTCCAGAGGCTCGCCCGCCTCCGCCAGGCCCAGGTAGGCGTAGTAATCCGCCACATTGCACACCTGCCGGTACTGCCGCCGCAGCTTCACCGGGTTGTCTGCGCTGAGCACACGGCCGAAGGCCTCCACCACCTCTGCCATGGAGCGGCCGCCTATGGCGGTGACCTCCGCGCCCAGCAGGTCCCGCTCCTCCGCCGGGACCGCGGTCAGGTACCAGTGCCCGTCCCGCCAGGACAGCACCATGGGATAGGCGTTCAGCTGGCCCACCACGCTGTCCGCCACCTGGACGCTGGTGTGGGAGTCGCCCGCAAGCGCGGCCAGACTCTGCAGGCCGGAGAGAAATTCCACGTCGCTTGCGGTGCCCAGCTGGTCTGTGAGCTCCGCCATGCGGGCCAGGAATGTCTCCTCCGGCGTGTTGGCAAAGAGATCCGGATGGCTGTCTTTCAGCGTCTCATAGAAGACGGTCAGGTCCTCCCGCCGGTCGTCCACTTTGGATGCGTCCGGTCCGGCTGCCTGGACACCCATGCCGAGTGCCAGGACCGCCGCCAGCGCCAGGGCGCTGGTTTTTTGCATGAACTTGGATCGCTGATGCAAATGAAATCCGCTCCTCTCGATGTATTATTACAATAGTACAATAATACAAAAGGGGCCGCCTGTCAAGAGGGATCTCCCCATTGTGATTTCTAATACGGTGGAGATGGGAAGCATTCTTCAAAAACAGATCAAATTTTTGAAAAGAAAAAGAAAAAAGTTCGCAAAAAATTCATGGAATTGCAGAGGGAAAGACGCTATAATAAAGAACCTATGGAAAGAAAGAAGGTTGTCGCCATGCAACAGATATTGCCACGGGCGGCCGCGGATGCCGAACGGCATCCACAGGAACGCAGAGCGTTCCTGTATCTCCCGCTGCTGGCATTAGTGGTCACCATCGTGGTGGAGCTGTTCAATCACAAGAGCTTCACGGAGGGCTCCGCCGACTTTTGGCGTTTTATAACGGAGGAGCCGCTGGCATTTCTGGTGAATTTCCTGATCGTGCTGGTGACGCTCTGCCCCGCCTTTTTCCTGCGGCGGCGGGCGTTCTGGTGCGCACTGGTGTCCTTCTTGTGGCTGATCTGCGGCGGCGTGAACGGGTTCATCCTCCTCAACCGCATGACGCCCTTCACCGTGGCGGATCTGACGGTGTTTGAAACGGGGCTGGACACGGTCCCCAACTATCTCTCCACCGGCTACATCATCCTGCTGATCGCGGCGCTGGTGCTGGTGGCCGCAGGGCTGGTGCTGCTGTTCTGGAAGGGGCCCCGCAGCAGCTGCCCGCTGCGGACCCGGATTCTCACCGGCATCGGGGCGATGGTGGTCTCCGGCGCCCTGATGGGCGGCGGATGCGCCCTGGCCTTTTTCACAGGCGACCTGTCGGACCAGTTTGCCAACCTGGCCTTTGCCTACGAGGACTACGGCTTTTCCTACTGCTTCCTGCAGACCTGGCTGAACCGGGGGATCCGCCGCCCGGTCAATTACAGCCAGAAGGCGGTGGCGGACATTGTCCAGTCGGTGGAGGAGAAGACGGCGGCGCTCTCCGCCGATCCGCAGACGGACGTGAACGTGATCTTCATCCAGCTGGAGTCCTACATTGATCCATCCATGATCCAGGGGCTGGAGCTGTCGGAGGATCCGGTGCCCAACTGGACGGCGCTGAAAGAGCGGTATTCCTCCGGCTATCTGACGGTGCCGGTGGTGGGCGCGGGCACTGCCAATACGGAGTTCGAGGTGCTCACCGGTATGAGCAGCCGGTTCTTCGGCCCCGGGGAGTACCCCTTCCAGACCTGCCTGAAGGATCAGACCGTGGAGTCCGTGGCCTACGACCTGAAGGAGAATGGCTACGCGACCCATGCCATCCACAATCACCGGGCGGCCTTTTACAGCCGGAACGAGGTCTATCCCAATCTGGGCTTTGACGATTTCACCGCCCTGGAGTATATGCCCACGGTGGAGAAGACGCCCACCAACTGGGCCAAGGACGGTGTGCTGAAGGGCCAGATCCTCCAGGCGCTGGATGTGACGGAGGACCAGGCGGATCTGGTGTTCACGGTCTCTGTCCAGGGCCACGGCAAATACCCCATGGAGCCGGTGCTGGAGGACCCTGCCGTCACGGTGGAAACGTGCCCTGATGAGGAGTATCGCTGGGCCCTGGAGTACTATGTGAACCAGATCCATGAGATGGACGCCTTCGTGGGGGATCTGATCCGGGAGCTGGAGACCCGGGACGAGCGGACGGTACTGGTGCTCTACGGCGACCACCTGCCGGCGCTGGGGCTGGAGGCTGAGAACATGGAGAGCAGCAGCCTCTACCGCACAGAGTACATCATCTGGGACAACTTCGGTCTGGAACAGCAGGACGAGCCCCTGGCGGCCTATCAGCTCTCCGCCGCTGTGCTGGGCCGCCTGGGCATCACCACCGGGCTGATGACCGCCTTTCAGCAGACCTGCCGGGAGGAACCTACATACCGGGCGGACCTGCGGATGCTGCAATATGACGCCCTCTACGGAAAGGGATACTGCTATAAGGACAAGGCGCGCTGCAAGCCCACGGAGATGGAGATGGGCATGGTGCCCATCGAGATCACCGGCATGGAGCAGCGGGCGGGAGACTGGTTCATCCTGGGAGAGAATTTTACACCTTACTGCGTGGTGACGCAGGACGGGCAGCTGCTGGATACGGAGTATGAGGCCCCCTGGCTGCTGCGGGTGACGGAGGAGCCGGACACCGCGGACTACCGGGATCTGGAGATCAGCGTGGTGGATAAGCACAATGAGGTTTTAAGCAATACGGAATAAAATGAGACCGGGGAGCGGCTGAAAGCCGCTCCCCGGTCTGCTTTCCGGGTGATGTCCCCTATGGTCGCGCTCCCCCGCGTCAGCCTGCGGCCGGAGCCGGATGCGCACGGCCCGGGCGGACCTCTGCAAAAAACAGGACGGCCGCCTGTGGGCGGCCGTCCCGGCGGATTCTGCCTGCAATCACTGCCGGGCCTCGGCCCGCAGCTTCAGCTGCTCCGCCGTGATGGCGTAGCCCGCCTCCGCATAGGGGAAGACGGGCCGCTCCTCCGGCAGGGAAATGCCCCGCCGGGCGCAGATGGCGTCCGCCACGGTCTCCAGCAGCCGGGGGTTCTTCACCAGGACCGGCCCGGTGAGCTCGGAGGCGAACACGTTCTTCCAGTGGAAGCCCTCCGGCCCCTTCTCCGCCTCATTGCCGAAGCCCAGGGAGAGCCCGGTGAGCAGCGGCGTCTCCACGCCGCGGGTCTCGCCGCACTTGTTCATGAAGCCCACCACGGCCTCCGGAAACAGGTCTGTAACGCCGTACACATCTCCCACGATCCGCCGCTTGCCCTGGACCGTGGTGAAGGAGGCCAGGCCGATGCCGGGATACGTCTCCCCGTCCTTGTCGGTGACGGAGGCGCCCAGGAGCTCCATGGCCGTCCCGGCGAACAGCATGGCGGTGCCGTCCTCCGCCGCGGCCTTCACCGCCGCGCCGTACCGGGCGAAGTCCTCCGCCGCAAACCGCTGGGCCCGCTCCGTGCCGGCCCCCATGAAGAGAAAGTCGGCGCCGGTGATGTCCGCGCCCTCCCCCGGGACGGCGGCCTGCACCGTGACGGCGCAGCCCAGGGCCTCCAGATACCGCCGCAGGACGGACACATTGGCATAGCTGCCGTAAAGGCTCATGAGATCCGGATAAAAGTGGATGATCTTCAGTTCCATGTCCTCACGCCTCCTTTACCACCTGGGAGAGGATCTTGTCCCGGTCCGAGAAGCAGGTGACCACGTATACGTTTTCACTGCCGTCCGCCTTCAGCTCCGCCGCCGCGGCGGGGATGTCCGCCTGGACCGTGACCTTTTCCCGGGGAATGTCCGTGAAGGAGAACCGCTCCGCCAGATCGTTGCAGTACCGGCCGGAGAGGATGATCCGCTGCACCTGGGGGGCGTTCAACTGGTCGAAGTCGATGTCCCACAGCCAGCTGGTCTCGCTGGTGAAGTACTTCCGGCTCACCGCGTCCACGATCACCAGGACGGTGCAGGGCTCCTGGGCGGCGCGGATGTAGCGGAGGTTCGTGTCGTAGGCGATGGAGTTCTCATGCTTGCTGGTCAGCAGCATCCCCCGGTGCTCCCCCAGGGTGAATTTCTGCATCCGTCCGTTCTTCAGGATGTAGTTGTTGATGACCCCGGCGGCGGTGTCCGCCGCCACGCCGACGCAGCGGCAGGCGGCATAGGCCGCCAGGATGTTGTAGACGTTGTAGATGCTGCGGAAGGCCAGCTGGATGGTGATGGAGCTGTCGATGGTGAGGGTGCCCCGGCCCAGGTCCAGCGCCGTGGCGGTGTAATCCGTGGCGGGCTTGTGATGGCCGCATTTCGTGCAGCGGAAGGCGCCGATGTGGTTGTAGTGGACGTAGTCATATTCCATGGGGGCATGGCACACCGGACAGCAGGCCCCGTCGTGGTACACGCCGGTGGGGGTCTCGGTGTCGGAGGGGCAGCGGTCCAGGCCGAACCACTTCACCCTGTCCCGTCCCCGGGCAAAGCAGCTGGACAGGGGATCGTCAGCGTTCAGGATCAGCTCCGTCTCCGGATGGAGGGCCGGGAGAATGGCGTCATACACCCACTCCGGATGGCCGTTCCGGGTCAGCTGGTCCCGGTAGAGATTGGTGATGACGAACTCCGTGGGGTGGAAGTACCGGAAGCTCTGGGCCGCGTACCGCTCGTCGGACTCGATCAGCAGCACGTCCGCCCGCACCCGGCCGGTGAGAGACGCGTGGGTCAGCACCAGCGTGGTGACGCCCTCGATCTGGTTGGAGCCCTCTTCATTGTAGACCACGGTTTTGCCCCCGGCCCGCAGGATGGCGGCGATCATCTCCACGGTGGAGGTCTTGCCGTTGGAGCCGGTGACGGCGATGATGTGTCCGGGCAGCTGGACCCGGGCGAGAATATCAGGGCAGATCTTCAGGGCGAATTTGCCGGGCATGGAGCTGCCCTTGCCCACCAGCTTGCCCACGGCGCGGCCCAGCTTGCACACCAGGATGGCCAGAAACTTTCTCAAAGCGCCTCCATCTCCTTTTCCTCCGGGAAGTCCCGGAATTCCGCGATGGCGCGCACCGGCGCGCCGTCGGCGTTCTCAAATTTCAGGGGCAGTGCGAAGAGCATCAGGTCGGTGCGGCCCACGACCTTTTTCAGGCACAGGCTCTCCAGGATCACCAGACCGCCGTCCAGCAGGGTTTTGTGGGCCAGGAACTGCTGGTCCCGCAGGGTGTCCACGCTGAGGGCGTCGGTCCCCACGCCCTTGAGGCCGCAGGACACCAGGTATTTGGCCGCCTCCTGGTCCGGCACGGGGAAATCGTCGTCATAATAGGCGTCGGTGCCCCACTTCCGCTCCCAGCCGGTGTAGAACAGCACGAAATCCGCCGAGCGGATGGTCCCGTTCTGCTCCCGGAGGTAGTCGGCGGTGATGATGCTCCGGGGCGGCAGGTCCGACACGTCCAGCACCACGGCCCGGCCGCAGAACTGGGAGGCGGGCAGCACCTCCAGAGTGGAGCCCCGGGGAAGCATGTGGGACGGGGCGTCCATGTGGGTGCCGGTGTGGGAGGCGATGGTCAGCTGGGTCTCCCGGAACCCGTCCCGGGTCAGGGAGCCGGTGGGCTTGATGGAGGGGGCGGCGGAGCCGGGATACATGGGCATCTCCGGCGTGATGGTGTGGGTCAGGTCGATGATCATGGGCGGGAGCTTCCTTTCCTTCCATGCGGCGGGGCATGGTGCTTTTTCTAAGTTCTGGGAGAGCGGGTCACCGCTGGTTCGAGAGGCCCAGCAGGTAGTCCACGCTTGTTTGAAAATATCCGGCCAAAAAGATCAGCTGTGTGGCGGGGACGTTGATGCATCCGGCCTCGATTGCCTGATAATGGCGCTCGGTTTTTCCAAGCAGCTCGGCCATCGCCTTCTGCGTGATCTTGCGGTCCCTGCGCAGATGCTTCAGGCGCTGGGAAAAAATAGGCAGAATCACATCCATAGGGGGTCCCTTTCTATTGACTGATACAAGATCTCGTGTTACAATAAACACGATATATAATATCGTGAAAAGAGGGCGCTTGTGGGAGAAATTTACGAATGGCTCTATGACGAGTACGCAGAGGCGGCGCTGTACCAGGAGCCGCTCTTCCAGGACCATGTGCTGGAGGAGGTGCTGGCCGCCGCGCCGGAGGACATCCGCCTCGGCCTGTTCGACCAGGTGGCGGGCCTGCGTCTCCAATGGTGTACCGCGGCCTTTGCCAGAGGGCTCCAGCTGGGCCTGGCCCTGGGAGTGGAGCAGGGGCAGGCGCCGCACTACCGCTCCAGATAGATCATCAGCGCCGTCACGTCGGCAGGGCTGACGCCGGAGATCCGGGAGGCCTGTCCCAGGTCTGCCGGGCGGACGGCGTTCAGTTTCTCCCGGGCCTCCAGCCGCAGCCCCTGGATGGAGGAATAGTCCAGATCCGGCGGCAGGCGGCGCCGCTCCATCTTCCGGAAGTCCTCCACCTGTTTCTGCTGGCGCTGGATGTACCCCTCGTACTTCACGCTGATCTCTACCTGCTCCGCCACGTCCGCCGGCAGGTCCGGCCGGTCCGGGTCAAAGGGGGCCAGGGCCGCGTAGGTGAGCTGGGGCCGCCGCAGCAGGGCGACCAGGGGACAGCCGTCCGGAGCATCCGCCGTGCCCTTTTCCGCCAGGAACGCGGCCATGGCGGGGGAGGGGGAGACGCCGGTGTGGGTCAGCCGGGCGATCTCCCGGGCCACGGCGTCGTACTTTGCCTCCACGGCCCGCAGCCGCTCCTCCGGCACCAGGCCGATGTCGTACCCCCGGCGGGTCAGCCGCTGGTCGGCGTTGTCCTGCCGGAGGAGCAGGCGGTACTCGCTGCGGGAGGTCATCATCCGGTAGGGCTCGTTGGTGCCCTTGGTGACGAGATCGTCGATGAGGGTGCCGATGTAGCTCTCCGACCGGGAGAGGATGAAATCGCGCTCGCCCCGCAGCTTCCGCACGGCGTTCACCCCGGCTACGAAGCCCTGGACCGCCGCCTCCTCGTACCCGGAGGAGCCGTTGAACTGCCCGGCGCCGTACAGGCCCGGCACAGCCTTGCACTCCAGGGTGGGCCGCAGGGCCAGGGGGTCGATGCAGTCGTATTCGATGGCGTAGGCAGGCCGGGTCATCACGGCATGGCGCAGGCCCGGCACGCTGTGGAGCATCCGGATCTGCACCTCTTCCGGCATGGAGGAGGAGAAGCCCTGGATGTACAGTTCTTCGGTGTTGAGGCCCATGGGCTCCACAAACAGCTGGTGGCGGAGCTTGTCCGGGAACCGGACCACCTTGGTCTCAAAGGAGGGGCAGTAGCGGGGGCCCACCCCCTCGATGACGCCGGAGTACATGGGCGCCCGGTCCAGGTTCTCCCGGACGATCCGGAGCGTCTCCTCCGTGGTCCAGGTGAGCCAGCAGACCGCCCGGTTCTCCGGCGGGGATTGGGTGCTGTATGAAAAGGGGACCGGCAGGGCGTCGCCGGGCTGGAGCTCCATCTCGTCAAAGTCCACGCTCCTGGCGTTGACCCGGGGCGGGGTGCCGGTCTTGAACCGCCGCAGGGGCAGGCCCAGCTTCAGCAGGGAGTCCGTCAGCCGTCCGGCGGCGTGCATCCCGTCGGGGCCGGATTCCTCCACGCACTCGCCCACGATGGTGCGGCCCGCCAGATACGTGCCGGTGGCCAGGATCACGGCCTTCACGGAGAACACCGCCCCGGTGGCCAGCACCACGGCGGAAACCGCGCCGTTCTCCGTGCGGACCTCCACCACCTCGCCCTGGCGGACCGTCAGATGCTCCTGCCGCTCCAGGGCGTGCTTCATGTATTCCTGATAACGCCGCCGGTCCGCCTGGGCCCGGAGGGACCAGACGGCGGGGCCCTTTCCCTTGTTCAGCAGCCGGTACTGGATGCAGCACGCGTCGGCGGCCCTCGCCATCTCGCCCCCCAGGGCGTCCAGCTCCCGGACCAGATGGCCCTTGCCGGTGCCGCCGATGGCGGGGTTGCAGGGCATGTTGCCCACCGCATCCAGGTTGATGGTGAAGACGATGGTCTCCATCCCCAGCCGGGCGGCGGCCAGCGCCGCCTCGATCCCGGCGTGGCCCGCGCCGATCACGGCGATATCAAATTGTCCGGCGAGGAATTCGGTCATGAGGGGGTAATCCTTTCATCGGTGTGCGTGGGGATTGTCCGTGCGGCCCATCAGCCAGTCCACGGACACATCGTAGAAGTCCGCGATGTGGAGCAGATTATCAAAGCCCGGCTTGGCGCCCAGCTCCAGATCCTGGTAGCCCCGGGCGGACAGACCGACCTCCTTGGCGACTTCTGCCTGGGTCAGCTTTTTCTCTTTGCGAAGGACTCGAATTTTATCGGCAAACATATTGGGCCTCCTCTTGACATACATTCGAATGTGTGATACGGTAATAAAAGATACATTCGAATGTGCAAATATAGATTTACCCATTCTTCATGGGAGGCGGCTTTGATGGATAACTCGTATCATATCCCCGATATCATGGAAGAACTGTTTCTCGCCTGGGTCCCCGGTCCGGAGCCGGGCCAGTGGCCGGAGTATCTGCGGGAAGACCCGGTCCGGGGCTATGGGCTGTTCTGCTTTTGCCAGGGCCTTGCCCTGGGCCTGCGGCTCTCGGAAGCCTGCCGCCGGGACTAGCCCTCCGCCCGGCGCAGCGTCAGCACGGCGATTTCCGGGCGGTTGAACACCCGGAAGGAGGGGCCGGAATTCCCCAGGCCCCGGGTGACGAACAGCACGGAGCCGTTTTCTTCATACAGCCCGGCGGTGTAGGAGGGGAACAGGTCCAGGTCGTGGGAGAACAGCCCGTCCGTTCCGGGCAGGCGGACGATGCCGCCGTGGGCATGGCCGGAGCACACCAGATCCGCCCCCAGCAGGCTGTACTGGCGCGCAAACCGGTTGTTCCGGTGGGCCAGCAGGATCCAGAAGGGGTCGCCGCAGGCGGCGTAGACCTCGGCGGCCAGCTCCTCCGGCGTCTTCTGGTCGGCGTAGCCGTTGGGGTCGTCGATTCCCGCCAGGACAATGGTGTCCCCGTTCCGCTCCAGGGGCACGAATTGGTTGGACAGCACCGTGACGCCGTTGGCGGTGAGGATTTCCTTCAGCGCCGGCACCCCGCCCACGGCCCACTCGTGGTTGCCGGTGACGTAGTAGGTGGGGGCAATGGCAGAGAGTCCCCGGGCGGTCTCCGCCGGGTAGCCGTCCTCCGGCCCCCGGTACTTGTCCTCCAGATCCCCCAGGAAAAAGATGTACTCCGGCTGCTCCGCGGCCACAGCCGCCAGCAGGTCCGCGTTGTGCGCGCCGAACGAGGCGCCGTGGAGGTCGCTGAGAATCACGATCCGGCAGCCGTCAAAGCCGGCGGGCAGATCGGAAAAGACGGGGTCAAACCGGGCCACCTGCAGGGCGGTGTTGTCCCAGTAGAGAAATCCGGTCAGGCACAGGGCGGACAGGGCCAGCACGGCCAGGTTCCGCCGGGTGCGGCGCTTGGGATGCTTGGGCATGGTGAACGCGGCCTCCTCCGCCGCGGAACGCAGCACGTCCGAGACGTGGAAAAAGCAGATCCGAATGGGAAGCGTGGGCGCTGCAAAAGGGCGCCTCCGCAGGCGCGGAGCAGGTGTCCGGCCGGTATAATAGCCGCTTCGCGGCTATTATACCATAAATAGTATGGACGTGACGAGAGGAAAAATACACAAAGAAGGCGGAAATGGCGGGTGGTTTCCGTACGGTTTCGGCCCGCTGGGAGAAGAATCCTGCACAAAAACTTTACAGAAATTTTATGTAAACTGTTCATTCCTGCCCTTGCAGACAGCCGCCCGCCCTGCTATACTGGATTCTGTAATCCTCAGAGAGAAAGGAGGGAGCAGCATGATGAATTGGAATTGGCGGGATCTCGATGATGTGGACGATCTGATCTTTACGGACGCCGGCTGGAAGCACAGCGAGCGGTGAGAACGGAATCCGATGGAGAGCCACGCCGAAGGCGTGGATTTTTCTTTTTTCGGCCCGGCGCTTGACAGTTTCCGCGGACGTGTTTCGCTCCGCTGACGATACGCAGTTCCCCGGGGAGACCGATCCCCTCTGCCGCCTGGAATGTTCCGGGCGGCATTTTTGCGGCTTTTTGAAAAAAACTGTCGAAAAAACGGAAAAAAGTAAAAAAATGAATGGCATTTTTCTGCAAACTGTGATACGCTGATACCAGAGAGGAGAGCCTTGCGGCTGTGGGCCCCGCGGTGCCGGCGGCCCGTTTGGGAGAAGGAGAGAGGGAGCTATGAAGAGGTGGAGCGTGCTGTTTCTGGCACTGGCGCTGTGGGCGCTGGCCGGGTGCGGCGGGCCCGCCGCGGACGAGGCTGCGGCGGGAGAAGCGCCTTCCGTTTTTGCGGAGGCCTCGGCGCCGGATGCGGAGGGCGGTCTGTCCGCCGCCAGACTGGAGGGTCAGGCCCGTCCCCTGACGGACGAGGAGATCCAGGCGGCCTACTTCCGGGCGGAGGAGGCGTACGGCTGGTTCAGCCTGGAGACGCTGCCCTGCGGGGAGAAGACGCAGACCATAGACGGCTGGCTTTACCATCCGGTGGAGTACCCGGGCATGGAAAATCTGGCGGACCTGCGGGCCTATCTGCGGGGCCTGTTTTCAGAGGAGCTGGTGGATGCGCTGCTGGCCTCCGGCGGAGCCCATCCCCTGTATCAGGATGTGGACGGGGCCCTGTACGTTCTGCCCACCAGCCGGGAGCGGGACGAGACCAAGGGACAGGCGGACATCCAGATCAAGCCGTACGGCCAGGCGGGATACTCCGTCATAGTGGAGGTGGATCTGCTGGCGGACGGCGGCTCCACCGTGACGGGGGTGGAGTCCTATGCATTCCCCTATGAATTTGTGGAGGACCGCTGGGTCTTCACCGATTTCCACTTGATCTATTGAGCAGAGCTGGATGTGCTGCGGCTCAAAATCAGAACCATATTGTTGCATACGGCCCTCAAACTGCGGTTTGAGGGCATTTTTCACAAAAAAATCCGCCGGATTTCAGGACGGGCACCCTGTAAACAGGCAATCTGCCCAAATGAATGAAAAGCGGAAGGCAAAAAACAGGAACTTTGTGGAAAACGCAAAAACGTAGCTGCCTGCACGCAAAATTACCTAATATTTTCTTGAAAAATTTCCGCGCTATGTTAAAATATACGTACCGTATACAAATACAACTGCAAAGGAGCGGAGAAACATGGAAGACCTTTTCTGGATCGGATTTGTCGGGGCGGCCATCGCACTGCTCTTCGCGTGGCTGCAGCGCAGCCGCGTGATGTCCTTCTCGGAGGGAAACGAGAAGATGCGGAAGATCGCCGCCTCCATCCGTGAGGGCGCCAACGCCTATCTGAAGCACCAGTACACCACGGTGTTCAAGGTGTTTCTGGTGGTGTTCATCATCCTGCTGATCATTGCTTTCGGCTCCGGCGGGAAGATGCTCTCGCAGTTCACCCCCTTCGCGTTCCTCACCGGCGGAATCTGGTCCATGCTGGCGGGCTTCATCGGCATGAAGATCGCCACCAACTCCAACGCCCGGACGGCCCAGGCAGCCTCCGAGAGCCTGAACAAGGGCCTGCGGGTGGCGTTCTCCTCCGGCTCCGTCATGGGCTTCACCGTGGTGGGTCTGGGCATGCTGGACATCACCATCTGGTTCTTCCTGCTGCGCTATGCCTTCGGCATCAATGACCCGGTATCCCTGGGCAATATCATGGTGATGAACGGCATGGGCGCCTCCTT
>DWXY01000015.1 GCA_019118935.1 Candidatus Oscillibacter pullicola | reverse complement strand
AGCATTCTTCATGGCCGCAATCTTGGAAATTGAGCCGCCGCTTCTGCGTGTGTAGAGGACAGTGTCTTCCAGAATTACGGCATTCTGGCTCCTGGTCTCATTACCAAGGTAATGACGGCTACCACTATCGTCCACGTAGTAGAGCGAATAATCCCGGACCCAGTCAAACTCGTCCCTATCCCAATACCACTCGCTTCTCTCCCGCTGGACTGCATAGTAAGATTTCCCGTCAGAATAATAGTACTGTGACTGGCGGTCTGTATCGTTATAGGACCAGTTCCGCTTAGATGTCGCCTCGTATGTATACGAGGTGATGTTCTGATCCATCGACCCAGACAAGTCCAGCACCAGCACAATATCCAGCGGTGTGGTCTTGCTTCCCTTGGTCACCTCGTTGGTGACATAGGCCTCCAGGGTCAGGGAATAATTGCCGTCCCCGTCATAGTTGACCGTCTTGTCCACCACGACGCCGTCGTTGCTCTCTGTGTGGACCCGGTCGCTCCCGCTGCCGCCTCCAGGGTCTTCTGCCGCCAGGGCAGCAGTGGGAATCATTGTCAGCATCATGCAAAGGACCAGAAATGCTGACAAGATCCGTTTCTTCATCGCTTCTCCTCCTTTTTGCATTTCAGTGATTTTATATGTAAACATCCTTCTGGATGGAATTGCAGGTTCCCTCCGCCCACCCGGCGGCCAGCTGCTCCGTGTCCAGCATCCGCTCGTAGGACTGCTCCGCCAGCAGGCGCACGCCGCGCTCCACCTCCGCCCGGGTGGCCAGATACAGCTTCCGCAGGCACCGGGGCGTTCCCTTTTCCTCCTCCACCCGGGCGTCATGGCACAGAGTCTGAATCTCCTCCGTCACCTGGGTCCGGCCCATGCCTTTTCCGTTCCGGGTGCGGAACACCGGCCCCGCCGTCAGGCCCTGCCGCCGGATGTAGTCCAGCAGCTCCCCCCGCAGGCAGGCGGGTAACGGGATGTACCGCCGCTCTCCGTCGGTGCGGACCGGCAGGCGCCCGGCCCGCACCCGCTCAACGGTCACCTGGGGCAGCTCTCCCACCCGGATGCCCACCAGGGCGAACACCTTCACCAGCAGGTAGGTCCGCTCCTTTTCCAGTGTCCGGGCAGCCTGCAGCAGCCGCAGATACTCCACCCGGCTCAGTTCCGGCCGGTGGCCCTTGTCCGCCTCCAGCTGCCCAACCAGCTGCAGGTCCCGCCGTCCCATGTACTCCATCAGCCCGTTGGCGGCGGACAGGTGGGTATTCACAGTGCTGGGGGAATACCCTGCCTCCAGCAGGAATGCCCGCCAGGCAGCCAGCGTTCCCCGGAAGATCTGTTTGTCCGGGGGCAGGTAGTCATAGAGTGCCCGCAGCTTGGCGCTGTACATCTGCACCGTGCTCTCGCGGCGTCCCCTGCCGGACAGGTCCGCCAGATAGGCCCGGATGGTCTCCAGGCTGAGTTCGGCGCCGGGCCAGTCTGGTGTGCGGTGCGTCTCCCGCGGCTTCAGCGCCTCTGGACTCCTCATCTCCCCGCCTCCTGTCAACAGAATCACCATTTCCTCCTGTAAGGGGCTGAAGCAAGGCCTGCAAACCAGGGGCAAATGCGCGCAAAAAAGCCCGCGCAGCCTGCGCGGACTCAAAAATGGCGCAAAACAGCAGCCGGACAAAATTCGACGCTTTTCCGGCCGTTTTGTGCTGCCCAAATCAGCAAAAGCCCCTTGCGGCTGGCGGTGCTTTGTGCTAAAATCTGGTTATTATTAAAATCGATTATGTACGATAGACCGTTTTTTTGCGGCCACTCGCATCGGAATGGTGATTCCGTTCCATTTCTAACAGATCAGTCCCAGCCGCGCCAGAGTCCCCGCGTGCTCGGCGCCCGTGGAGATCAGGTAGATCCGGGTTGTCTCGATGCTGGAGTGGCCCAGAACGTCCGCCAGCCTGGCCACGTCCCGGCAGACACGGTAGAACGTCCTGGCGAACAGGTGCCGCAGGTTGTGGGGAAACACCTTGCTGGGCGCCACGCCCGCCTTGTCGCACAGCGCTTTCATCTCTGCCCAGATCTGCCGGCGGGAGATGCTTTTTTCGTTTCTGGTGAGAAAAATCTCGCCGGAAGCGATTTTTTGTTTCCGGGCGTATTTGAGCAGCTTGCGGCAGAGCTTGCCCGGCAGCAGGATGGTCCGGATCTTGCCCTTCAAGGAGATTTCGGCCCTCCCCCGGTGCACGGCCTCCACGGTGACATAGCGCACCTCGGACACCCGGATTCCGGTGCCGCAGATGGTTTCCAGCAGCAGCGCCAGCCGTTCCCGCCCCTGGGTGCGGGCGGTCTCCAGCAGGCGGAGGTACTCCGGCCTTGTCAGCTCCCGGCTGTCATCCCGGAACAGCTGCCGCTGGATGCGCAGGGGCTTCACCCGAAACGCCGGCCAGCCCAGGAACACAAAGAACCGGTTGAGCGCCGCCAGCTTCACGTTGATGGTGGCCGGCGCCAGCTTCGCCTCCAGCAAGGCGGCTTTCCAGGCCCCCGCCGCCTCCTTGGACGCCGCCCGGCCGTCCAGCCAGGCGGTGAAAGCCGCCGCATCCCGCAGGTATTTCTCAATGGTGCCGGGGCTCTTTTCCTCCCACGCCAGGCGCTGCCCGAACGCCCGGAGCTGTTCTCCTGTAATGGTATAGTCTTGCACTCCATACCGCCTCCTGTACGATTTTTCCCCTCTATTTTACCTTCCGGCAAGCGGTCTATGTATCCAATAGATTTTGTGCGGCAGGACACCGGCGGACAGTCTCCGGCCCTCCGCTTGCATTGCGGGCGGATTTGACGTATTCTTTTAAAAAAGGCAAGTACCAAAAAAAGGGAGGGATCGCCATGGCGCGGACCGCAAAGCGGACGCCCCTGATTCACGCTGGCCGGGCCTTTGTACTGGCCCTGCTGGCCGGACTGGTGCTGGTGGGCTGCACGGAGTGGAGCCGCCAGCACCAGGAGCGGGACCGCATGGGCTATATCGCCAGCGCCATCGGGGCGGAGATGTATGAGTTCATGCTCTCCGAGATGAGCAAGACCCGCGTCCTGGAGGCCTATCTCATCCAGACCGGCGGGGACTATTCGGACTTCGGCAGGGTCGCCCATGTCCTGCTGCGGGAGGACTATGTGCGGAACGTCCTCTTCGCGCCGGACGGGATCGTGGACGGCGTCTTTCCCCTGGAGGGAAACGAGGGCGTTGTCGGGCTGAACATGTACGGGGACGGGGCCGGCAATCTGGAGGCCCAGGCCGCTATCGAAAAAGAGGCGCTGTATATCGCCGGCCCCTTCCAGCTGATCCAGGGCGGCCTGGGCATCGCCGGGCGGCTGCCGGTCTTTCTGACGGACGAGCAGGGCCAGCGGTATTTCTGGGGCATCGTCTCCGTGACACTGGACTTTCCGGCCGCCCTGTCCGGAAGCTCCGTAGAGCGGGTGAATGCACAGGGCTTCGCCTGCCAAATTTGGCGCATCAATCCGGACGACGGGCAGAAACAGGTGATTTTAGAGACAGCGGACCCGCTGCCGGAGGGCGTGCGGACCGTGGACCACGCGCAGGAGCTGTTCAACTCTGTCTGGACCGTCTCCCTGGCGCCCCTGCGGCCCTGGTATCTCCAGGTCAGCCTGTGGCTGGGGGTGGCGGTGAGCCTGCTGGTGGCGCTGCTGGCCGCGGCGGGCGTCTACTACGCAGGCCGGCTGCGGCAGATGCAGCTGGAAAAATCCCAGCGGGCCATCCAGCAGCTGCAGGAGCAGCTGGAGCGAGAACAGGGCAACATGCTGCTGAACCAGATCCGTTCCCACTTCTTCTACCACACCCTCAACGCCCTGCAGGCCCTGATCGTCCTGAAGCCGGAGGCGGCCTACAAAATGGCCGGGGACTTCGCCCGTTACCTGCGGTTCACGCTGGACTCCGTCACTGCCGACGGCGGGATCGGCTCCTTCCGGGAGGAGATCCGGGCGGTCCGGGCCTACGCGGACATCAACCAGCAGCAGCTGGGGGACCGGCTGCACATGGTCTACGAGATTCCGGACGTGGACTTTCCCATCCCCCTGCTGACCATCCAGCCCATTGTGGAGAACGCCATTCTCCACGGCATCAAGCCCAAGGTGGGCGGCGGGACCGTCTCTTTGAAGCTGGAGGAGCTGCCGGACCACTGGCAGGTCACGGTGACGGATGACGGCGTGGGCTTCGGCCTGGAGGCTGTCCGGGAGAAGGGCTCCATCGGGCTGGAGAACGTGCGGCGGCGCATGGCCCGCTTCCCCGGCAGCGAGCTGCGGATCACCAGCACCGTGGGCGTGGGCACGCAGGCTGTCCTGACCTATGGAAAGCAGGGGAAAAACATGGAAAATCTTTCAAAATTGACCTGAAAGCGTACGGTTTCCGTACGCTCCATCTGGTACAATAGAAACATAAGACAGGGGTGACCGCGATTGAAAACCATTCTGGTGGACGACATGCTGCTGGATCTGCAGCTCTTCGAGCTCAAATGTGCGGACATGCCTGATTTTGAAATTGTGGGGAAATTCACCGATCCCAACGCGGCCGTCGAGTACGCCGCCGGCCATGTGGTGGATTTTGCCCTGCTGGACATCGACATGCCGGGGATGGACGGCATCCAGCTGGCCCAGGCCCTGCGGCGCCTGCGGAGCGACATCATCATCGTCTTCGCCACGGCCCACCCGAAGTTTGCGGTGGAGGCGCTGAAGATGAAGGCGGACTACATCATCTTCAAGCCCTTTGACCGGGAGGACATCGCCGACGTGATGGAGCGGGCCAAGCTGCTGCGCCGCCGCCAGCGCAAGCGCATCCACTTCCACACCTTCGGGGCCTTCGACATGCTGGTGGACGGCGAGCCGGTGCGGTTCCGCTCTGGCAAGGCCAAGGAGCTGATGGCCCTGTGCGTGTATCGGGACGGGCGTCCGGTGTCCATTCACGAGATCGTGGAAAACCTGTGGGGAGAGAACGCCGACGGCACCGGCTACCGCCGCACCATCAAGGAGCTGGCGGACACCCTGCGGGACTACGGCGCGGAGGAGATGTTCCTGCGCAGCCGGGGGAGCCTGCGGGTGCGGATGGACCTGGCGGACTCGGATTTTCAGGCGTTCATGAGCGGCGACGAGGACGCCATCTGCCAGTTTCAGGGGGTGTTCATGCAGCAGTATTCCTGGGCGGAGCCCATGGTCTGCACGCTGCAGGAGAAAAAGGAGCTGATGCTTGCCCGCATGGGGAAGCACCGTATGTAAGGAGGGGGCTGAAACTTTGGATGAGTTACTGAGAATGGAGCACGTCAGCAAACGCTTCGGCGACTTCTACGCCAACAGGGACATCAACCTGTCCGTCCGCAAGGGCGAGGTACATGCCCTGCTGGGGGAGAACGGCGCGGGAAAGAGCACGCTGATGAAC
>DWXY01000131.1 GCA_019118935.1 Candidatus Oscillibacter pullicola | reverse complement strand
TAATGGTTTT
Organism: Candidatus Oscillibacter pullicola; assembly: GCA_019118935.1. Taxonomy (GTDB): domain Bacteria; phylum Bacillota; class Clostridia; order Oscillospirales; family Oscillospiraceae; genus Oscillibacter; species Oscillibacter pullicola. Next base: position 17,164 of record DWXY01000131.1, on the reverse strand, counting down.
CTCTGTGATATTAACAAAATCTTTATGAATGTGAATAAATTATTTACAACTCCTTTCTCAAGTGCTATGATAAAGCCAGAATCTGTCCGGGAAACCGGGCATAAAGGAGTGTGTGTTTTCTATGGCAACCTTTCTCATCGGCCTGGTGATCCTGTTCGTAGGCGCCGCCATCTATGGCAAGTTCTGCGAAAAGGTCTTCGGCCCCGATGACCGGGAGACGCCTGCGTATTCCAAGCAGGACGGCGTGGACTACGTTCCCATGCGGGAATGGAAGAACAGCCTGATCAACCTGCTGAACATCGCGGGCACCGGCCCCATCATCGGACCCATTCAGGGCATCCTGTTCGGGCCCATCGCGTTCATCACCATCCCCATCGGCAACGTGATCGGCGGTGCTATGCACGACTATTTCTCCGGCATGATCTGCCTCCGCGACGGCGGCACCCAGATGCCCGACATGGTCCGCAGATATTCCAACAAGGGTGTCTTCACCGTCTACAACATCTTCCTGAGCGTGCTGCTGCTGCTGGTCGGCGCGGTGTTCATCTACACCCCCGGCGACATCGCCGCCACCCAGGTGTTCGGCTTCTCCGGCGCGGTGAATGATCCCACCACCTGGATCATCTACGGTGTCATCTTCGTCTACTATCTGATCGCCACCGTGTTCCCCATCGACGCCATCATCGGCCGCATCTATCCCATCTTCGGCGCCATCCTGCTGTTCTCCGCCGTGGGTGTGTTCATCGGCCTGTTTGTCAAGGGCTATCCCCTGCTGAACCTGTGGGACGACTGGCACGGCATCGCGTTCGACGCGTGGGCCGTGGACGCGGCCACCGGCGAGCAGGCGGCTTTCAGCTATGGCCAGTACTTTGACGCCAACCACTTCATCCCCATCTTCTTCATCACCGTGGCCTGCGGCATCCTCTCCGGCTTCCACTCCACGCAGACCGCTATCATCTCCCGCACCATGAAGAGTGAGAAGCAGGGCCGCATGACCTTCTACAACATGATGGTCCTGGAGGGCTTCATCGCCATGATCTGGGCTGCCGCCGCCATGGGCGTGTACAACCTGGGTCTGCAGGAGGTCAACGCCTCTCTGGCCACCGGCACCATCGGCGTCATCTGCAAGAACATTCTGGGTTCTGTCGGCGGTATCATTGCTCTGGTGGGCGTCATCGTTCTGCCCATCACCTCCGGCGATACCGCGCTGCGTTCCCTGCGCCTGTCCATCTCTGAGTCTCTGCACATCGACCAGAGCTCCAAGGCCAAGCGCCTGGGCCTGTCCGCCATCATCTTCGCGCTGGTGGCTGTGATCCTGGTCTTCGCGAAGAGCAGCCCCAGCGGCTTCAACACCCTGTGGCGTTACTTCGCCTGGTCCAACCAGACTCTGTCCCTGTTCGCCTTCCTGGGCATCTCCGTGTGGATGTTCGAGAACAAGAAGGCCAAGTGGGTGTGGGTCCCCCTGATCCCCGCCGCCTGGTACACCTTCGTCACGGTGACTTACATCGCCAACGCGCAGATCGGCTTCCACATTCCTTGGATGCCTGCTTACATCATCGGTGTCTGCGCTGCCGCGGCCTATGTCATCATCGTTGTCTGGTACGGCAACAAGCGTGCTGCCCGGCTCCAGAAGCTGTAAGCTTCGGACCATTTTTCAGTCAAAATCTCCGGCAAAGCTGGAGGCTTGAGTAGGCCCTATAAGGGCCTGATACGGATGAAACCCCTTAAGGGGCCCCGAAAGGTTTGCCGACTGCATTTCTTTCTCGGGCTACCCCTTAAGGGGTTTCTTCTACGCCTTCTTGTTCCCGCGACCCGTGAACGGGTCAACAAACTCTTTCAGGCCTATCTGGTCTGCTATTTGATCCGATGCCAGTTGGTTTCGGATATACTCTGCTATTTGCTTTTTATTCCGTCCCACTGTATCCACATAATATCCTCTGGCCCAAAAGTGCCGATTCCCATACTTATACTTCAAATTTGCATGCCGATCAAATATCATCAGACTACTTTTCCCTTTCAAATACCCCATAATCTGTGATACGCTGTACTTGGGTGGGATACTTATCAACATATGTATATGGTCTGGGCACGCTCTGGCTTCTATAATCTCTATACCCTTTTGCTGACACAGTTTTCTTAATATTACTCCTATATCTTGTTTTATCTGACTATATATCTCCATCCTTCGATATTTGGGTGCAAATACGATGTGATATTGACACCTCCAGCTTGTATGCTCTAAACTACTTATGTCTTTGTCTTTCACGATGAAGACCTCCCTGTTATCGTAGTTGTGTGGTCGGCAAACCACTTCTACCTTATCAGGGAGTTTTTTCTTTTTTACTTTTCTCCTCGCTTCAAGCTATTTTTCCCCCGGCTTAGCCAGCGGTTGCCTTTGGTGCCGCCAAAACATGCGGGCGGGATTCCCATGGGAATCTCGCCCGCTCTGTGTATCCTTTCACGCCAGAGGTTCCAGCTCCTCCCCCTCCGGAAAGGCCCCGGCATAGGAGACTCCCGCCGCGTCCAGCATCTCCACCCGCATCCGGCAGGAATCCCCGCCGCCGGTGATGCAGAACATGTTCTCCCCTTTCTGCAGCGTCACCGGCTGGTCGGAGGCATAGGTGCAGTTCACCGTGGCCGTGCAGTCTTCCTCCACGGTGACATAGAGAAAAGCCGCCTGCTCCTGCCGGGTGGTCAGGGAGAACTCCGCCGCGATGGGGCCATCGGAGACCGTCAGGGTCTCAAACTGCGGCCCTGACAGGGCCTCAGCAGCCCCCTTCCGGTCCGGCTCCGGAAGCGCCGGCAGATCCTGCGGAATGTCCTCCAGGCGGCCGCAGGCCGCCAGCAGAAGGCAGCAGGCCAGGATCAAAACGCAGCTTCGCTTCTTCATGAAAATGCCATTCCTTTCCTCGTGATTTATTCATCAAACGAAATGGCCGCGCCCTTTTCTTCAGCTTCCGCAAAAAAAGCCAGCGGCTGTGCCGCTGGCTTTCAAGCATTCTCGTTTTTCGGGTGGAAGTGCTCCCACACCGCCTGGGCGGCGGACCGGGGCACCACGGCGGCCAGGGTCTCCACGTCCGCCTCCCGGATGGCCTTGATGGTGCCGAAGTGCTTCCGCAGCTCCGCCCGGCGCTTGGGGCCCACGCCGGGGATGTCATCCAGGGCGGAGCGGGTGGCGCTTTTGCTGTGGCTCTCGTGGTGGTAGGTGATGGCGAAGCGGTGTGTCTCCTCCTGGATCTGGCCGATGAGGGAGAACACCGCCTGCTGGGTGACGATGCCGATCTCCCGGCCCTCCGGCGTCACCAGGGCCCGAGTGCGGTGGCGGTCGTCCTTCACCATGCCGAAGATGGGCACGTCCACCCCGAACTCCCGGGCCACCGTCTGGGCCGCCCGGGCGTGGGTCTCACCGCCGTCGATCAGAAACACGTCCGGCAGAGGCAGGAACTTCTCGTCCCCGTCCGCCGCCCGCGCCAGCCGGCGGCGCAGCACCTCCTGCATGGAGGCGTAGTCGTCCGGGTGCCCCTCCAGGGACTGGATGCGGAACCGGCGGTAGGCCGATTTCAACGGCCGGGTGCCGCTGTACACCACCATGGAGGCCACGATGTCGCTCTTGCCGGTGTTGGAGATATCAAAGGACTCCATCCGCCTGGGAGGCTCCGGCAGATTCAGCATCTTCCCCAGCAGCTCCAGGGTATAGGCGGTCCGCTCCTCCACAGTCGTGGCCCGCTCCGCCTCCTCCTGGGCGTTCCGCTGGGCCATGGCCCGCAGCTCTGCCTTCTCCCCCCGCTGGGGCACGTGGACCCATACCTTGTGGCCCGCCCGCTTCGTCAGGACCTCCGACAGCTCTTCGCAGTCCTCCGTCTCCATGGGCAGCAGGATCTCGTGGGGCAGGATGGCCCGGGGCAGATAGTACTGGGCCGTCAGGGCGGAAAGCATCTCCGCCTCCGACTCCTCGTTGGGGGCGGAGAACAGCTCCGTCTCCCGGCCGGCCAGATTTCCCTCCTCCATGTGGAGGATTGCGTAACAGCTCTTGCCGGATCCCCGGTACAGCCCCCAGATGTCCGTGTCCGCGCAGAGGCCCGCGATCACCGTCTGCTTCTTCCCCAGGGCGCCGATGGCGTTGATCCGGTCCCGGAGCAGCGCTGCCTGCTCGAAGTGGAGGGCCTCCGCCTCCGCCTCCATCTCGGCGGTCATGTCCCGGATCAGCTGCTTGGACTTTCCCTCCAGCAGCTGTACTGCCTGCTCGATCCGGCGGTTGTACTCTTCCGCCGTCATCTCTGGCCGGCAGAACCCGTCGCACCGGCCCATGTGGAAGTTCAGACAGGGCCGCTCCGCCCCGATGTCCCGGGGGAATTTGCGGTTACAGGTGGGCAGCCGCAGGGCCACGCACACCGCATCCAGGGCCTGGCGGGTCTCGAACCGCCCGCCGAAGGGACCGAAGTACCGGGCGGAGTCATTGGCCATCTTGTTCACCAAGGAGAAGCGGGGATACGCCTCTTTGGACAGGCGGACGAAGGGGTACCCCTTGTCGTCCTTCAGCAGGATGTTGTAGCGGGGCATGTGCCGCTTGATGAGGGAGTTCTCCAGCACCAGGGCCTCGAACTCGCTGGTGACGAAGATGGTGTCGAACCGGTCCACCTGGGACACCATGTTCCGCGTCTTGGCGGTGTGGGAGGCGCTGTCCTGAAAATACTGGCTGACCCGGTTTTTCAGCTTCTTGGCCTTGCCCACATAGATGACCTTGCCCGTTTTGTCCATCATCAGATAGACGCCCGGCGCCAGGGGCAGGTCGTTGGCCTTCTCCCGCAGCTCTTCCTTTGTCACGCCCGCCGCCTCCTCGCATAAAAGATACACGGCCTTGCGCGCCGCAGGGCCGTGTCGTGATTTCTGTATCGAATGTGTTACTCGCCGAAGTTGTCCTTGACCAGTTCCACCAGCGCCTCGACAGCCTCTTTCTCATCGGCGCCGTCGGCGATCAACGTAATGGTGGTGCCCTTCACGATGCCCAGGGACAGAACGCCCAACAGGCTCTTGGCGTTGACGCGGCGGTCCTCCTTCTCAACCCAGATGCCGCTCTTGAACTCATTTGCTTTCTGGATAAAGAACGTGGCCGGTCTTGCGTGCAGACCTACCTCATTATTTACGGTGATCTCCTGTGTATACATGATCCAGCTCTCCTTTTCTATACCAAGTCAACCAAGTCTGTTCCAACAGCTCCACATGATAACCGATGATTTTTCTGATAACATCATACCCGGTTTTGGGCGGACAGTCAACGGCGTTTTTCACAAACATTTTAAAATTTCCAGGAAACCGTACACGGTCTTTTCGTCTTTTAGCCTATCTTTCACAATTTTTCGGCAATCGCGCCCTCTTTTTTATCTATTTCCACAAGGACCAGCCGGAGACGCAGACAGGGGACCTCCTTTTGGGAGGTCCCCTGTGGACAGTGGGATCAATAGTTCTCCGCCTTCACCTGGAAGTAGGCCTGGGGGTGCTTGCACACCGGGCACACCGCCGGCGCGCTCTCGGCGATCTCCACGTGGCCGCAGTTACGGCAGAACCACATGACCTTCTCGCCCTTCTTGAAGACCTCGCCCTTCTTCAGGTTGTCCAGCAGCTTTAAGTACCGCTCCTCGTGGGTCTTCTCGATCTTGGCCACGCCCTCGAACTGGGCGGCCAGCGCCAGGAAGCCCTCCTCCTCGGCGGTCTTCGCCATCTCGGCGTACATCTTGGTCCATTCCTCGTTCTCGCCCGCGGCGGCGGCCACCAGGTTCTCCTCGGTGCTGCCGATGCCGTCCAGGGCCTTGAACCACAGCTTGGCGTGCTCCTTCTCATTCAGAGCGGTCTCCTGGAAGATGGCCGCGATCTGCTCGTAGCCCTCTTTCTTGGCCTTGCTGGCAAAATAGTCGTACTTGTTCCGGGCCTGGGACTCCCCGGCGAACGCGATCCACAGATTGGCTTCCGTCTTGCTGCCCTTCAGTTCCATGTGTCTGACTCCTTTCAAATTTTGCAATTGTCTCTTTTTTCCTCTGGTCTATACTCATGCCGGCCCTCCTGCCCCGCACAGCGCGGGCAGTGTCCGGTGAATATCAGGGTGTGGCCCGTGACCACGCAGCCCTGGGCCGCAGCCAGCCGGTCCAGTGTCTCGTCATAGGGCACGGTCTCCAGATCCAGCACGGCCCCGCAGGCGCGGCAGCGGAAATGGGTATGGGGCCGGGTCACCGCGTCAAAGCGGGTCACAGGGCCGTCCAGCTCGGTCAACCTGCCCTCCCGGGCCATCTGCTGGAGGTTGCGGTACACGGTCCCCAGGCTCAGCCGGGGCATCTCCGGCTTCAGCTGCTGGTAGACCATCTCCGCCGTGGGATGGGCGCGGCTCTCCAGCACAGCCTGGTAGATCCGCTCCCGCTGCTGGGAAAAACGCTGCGGCATGGGCTCTCTTCCTTAAATAATAATGATTACTATTATTTATATATCATATTCCGCTGGAAAATGCAAGCACTTTTTTCAAAATTCAGACAGCGTTCGACTGTCCGGCGCTGGCGGAAACTTCCGCTGCTAAATCCAGACGCCGCGGAGACAATAACACCTGGGTATCGCGAAACAAACGCCCGCGCAAAGGGAGGTCAACCCATGAAAAGACAGTTTACGCTCTTGCTGGCCTCTGTCCTGGTGGTGTTTGCCCTGACCGCCTGCGGCGGCAACGACAAAGACACCAACCATGACAACAACGGCCAAAACACGGTCGGCGAGGATATCCAGAACGCCGGCGAAGACATCATGGACGCCGGCGAGGACATCCTGGACCCCGACAACAACAACAATAATAATACCAACAAGGACAACGGGACCGGCGATCACAAGAATGATCAGAACGCGACCGACAGAGGTGACAGCGCCCTCACCGGCGGCGACACCACCGTGGAGGATGCCGTCACCAAGCAGAACAGCCGTCCCGGCGTATCCTACGGACAAATGCTGCGCAATGCCCGGGTCCACGATTCCGACGGGCTTCTGACGGACCATAAAAATGCCGTCAGCGACCGTGCAGCGTAAAAACGGACAGAGAAGCGCTTCGCCTGCTTGAACGGGAAGACGGCGCGCAGAAAACACGCAGGGCCGCGGCAACAGCTGCGGCCCTGTCTTTTTTCCAAAAGGGCTTGGGAAGGTCCTTGCCTTTTCCCCGGAACATGGTACAATAAGGCAAAGCATACATTTCGTGGAAAAGGAGCCGCTATGAGCACTGTGAAAGAACCCCTCCACCCCCTGAGGACGGCCCGGTACCTGTGGCTGGGCATCCTTCTCTGCGCCCTGGTGGGCGGTGTCTGCTTTCTGGGCGGGCGGTGGTCCGCCGGCCGGTCTGAGGCGGCGGAAATAGACACTGTCGTCCTGCAGAATCAGCTGTCGGAGATCCGGGAGCTGGCCACGGTCACTTACGCCTACACCAACATGGCCCAGTTCGAGAGCAGCAGCGACTTCTACGGGGTGAAAATCCCCTTCACCACCAAGTCCTTCATCCTCACCTACGACGGCACCGTCAAGGCCGGGGTGGACCTGGAGGGGGCGGAAGTGTCCGTCAGCGGCACCACGGTCACCATCACGCTGCCGGAGGCGGAGATCCTCTCCCACGAGATCGATGAGGACAGCATGGAGGTGTTCGACGAGAAGACCTCCATCTTCAACCCCTTCACAGTGGAGGATTTCACCTCCTTCCAATCGGACCAGAAGGCGGCCATGGAGGAAAAGGCCCTGTCCCGCGGGCTTCTGGAGGAGGCCTGCGCCAAGGCCGTCTCCAGCGTGGAGCAGCTGTTTGCCGCCGCGCTGCCGGAGACATACACCGTCACGGTCCAATAAAAAACAGGGGCGGAGCCGCGGCTCCGCCTCTTCTCATGCCAGGATATAGTCCCCCAGGGCCTCCGGCGTGTCCGCCAGATGATCCGCCCCGGCGTCCTCCAGCTCCCGCCGGCTCCGGAATCCCCAGGTGACGCCGCAGGCCGTCAGGCCGCCGTTGTGGGCCGTTTGCATATCCACGCCGCTGTCTCCCACAAACAGCGTCTCCTCCGGGCGTACTGCCAGGTCGGCCAGCAGGGCGTGGATGCCCGCCGGGTCCGGCTTCACCGGCACTCCCTTGACTTGTCCCCGCACCAGGCGGAAGACGCCGGGAAAGTAGTGCTCCACGATCTCCCGGCAGAAGCCGTCCGCCTTGTTGGAGTAGACCGCCAGGGTCACCCCCTGTTTCCCCAGCCGCTCCAGCAGCGCCGGGATGCCGTCATAGGGCCGGGTCTCGTCCATATTGTGGGCGCCGTAATAGGCGGAAAACTGGGCAAGGGTGTTGGCCAGCAGCAGGGGGCTGCGGCTCTTCTCCGGAGAAAACCGCCGCACCAGATTGGGGATCCCATGGCCCACCATGGTCTTGAACTCCTCTGCGGAGTGCTCCGGCCAGCCGTTCCGGCGGCAGACCCAGTTTCCGGCATTGGTCAGGTCCTGAATCGTGTCCAGCAGGGTGCCGTCCAGGTCAAAGATCACTGTATGGTACATGGCCCGTCTCCTTTGTTCTTCCGTACGATTGTTTTTATTTTATCAATTTCTCCGCACCGCTACAAGTGGCATTCAAACCGAAAGGCGCGGTTTCCACCGCGCCTTTTTTATGAAAGTTTCCCGTCATTTCACAGGGGGCAGGGCTCCCATCCCCTCCCGGTCAGCAGAACACATTCCCGGAAGCCCGCCGCCCTTGCCAGCTCCGCCGCCTGGCCGTAGCCGTACACGACCGTTTCCGGGCTGTGGGCGTCGGCGGTGAGGATGATCTGTCCTCCCATGCTCCGCCACTCCCGCAGAAGGAACATTGCCGGATAGGGCGTGTCCCGGTAGCCCCGGGAGATGGCGCCGGTGTTGACCTCCAGCAGCGTGGCATCCGGGTCCGTGTGGTGCAGGGCCTCCAGCGCCGCCGTGCGGCAGCGGGGATCGTCCTCGTCAAACAGGGCGTTTCCCCGGTTCAGCTTGGTCACCAGGTCAATGTGGCCCAGGATGGTGGGCCTTCGGTCCGCCATGGCGGCCACATCCCGGTAGTAGCCCTCTGTCAGGGCCAGCATATCGCCGCCGAACATCTCGTCCCGGCAGGCGGTCAGCCGCTCCCGGTTCCAATCCAGGCCGTGGTACTTCCCTGTCCGGGGATCATACAGGTTATGGACAGAGCCGATCCAGTAGTCCGCCCAGTCCGGAACCGGCTGTGCGGACCGGCTGTCCTGCTCGATGCCCAGCAGGACCTCCATCCGGCCGGCGTATTCCGCCCGGAGGCGCAGCACCTGCTCCCGGTATTCCGCCGGATCGGCCGGCAGGACGTTGCCCGCGTCGTGGGGGATCTCCGTGTGGCTGTGGCCGGAGGCGCCGAAGAAGCGGACCCCCGCCGCATACGCGGCCGCGGCCATCTCCGCCAGGGTTCCCTTCCCGTCGCAGAGGACGGAGTGGGTGTGGACGGAGCAGCATTCCGGTGTCAGTCTCATTGCATTCGCTCCTGCTTCACCTTGTGGTCGATGACATGGCGCTTCTCCAGCTCCGCCGTCACGTCCTCCAGAGTGATGCCCATCTGGACCATCAGCACCATCACGTGGTAGGTCAGGTCGGCGATCTCGTAGATGGTCTCCTCCCTGTCCTCCTTGCGGCCGCCGATGATGACCTCGGTGCACTCCTCGCCCACCTTCTTCAGGATCTTGTCCAGGCCCTTTTCAAAGAGATAGGTGGTGTAGCTGCCCTCCTTGGGATCGGTCTTCCGCCCCTGGATCAGACGGTACAGGCCCTCATAGCTGAAAGCCTTCAGCTCCTCGGAGAGGTAGACCGGCCGGAAGAAGCAGCTCTCCGCGCCGGTGTGGCAGGCGGGGCCGTCCTTCACCACCTCCACCACCAGGGCGTCCTTGTCACAGTCCGCGGTGATGGACACCACATGCTGGACGTTGCCGGAGGTCTCCCCCTTGCGCCAGAGCTGCTGGCGGCTGCGGGAGAAGAAGCAGGTCCGGCCCTCGTCAATGGTGATGGCCAGGCTCTCCGCGTTCATGTAGGCCAGGGTCAGGACCTCCTTGGTGTAGTGGTCCTGGACAATGGCCGGGATCAGGCCGTTTGCGTCAAATTTCAAATCCATGGTGCTGTCTCCTTTTCTTGGGTATGCCGCCCGTGGGTGGCTGGGACTCCGCTTCCCGTCCGGGACCGGGCGTTCTGTCAGATCCGCATCTCCACGCCCCGGGTGCGCAGGTACCGCTTCAGCTCCCGGATCTCCACCTGCCGGGTGTGGAAAATAGACGCCGCCAGCCCGGCGTCGATGCCGGGGTGGGTGAAGAGCTGGGCAAAGTCCTCCATCTTCCCCGCGCCGCCGCTGGCGATGATGGGCACGCTCACCCGCGCCGCCAGGGCGTCCAGCATCTCCAGGTCAAAGCCCTGCTTGACGCCGTCGGTGTCGATGGAGTTCAGCACGATCTCCCCGGCGCCGTCGGCCACGCCCCGGACGGCCCACTCCATGGCGTCGATGCCGGTGTCCTCCCGGCCGCCCTTGGCGAAGAGGCGGAACTGCCCGTCCACCCGCTTCACGTCCATGCTGAGCACCACGCACTGGTCGCCGTACTTCTTGGCCGCCGCGCCGATGATGGCGGGGTCCGCGATGGCGCCGGAGTTGACGGACACCTTGTCGGCGCCGCATTTCAAAACGCGGTCAAAGTCCTCCAGGGTCCGGATGCCGCCCCCCACCGTCAGGGGAATGAAAATCTCGCTGGCTACCTGCCGCAGGATGTCCGTAAACAGGTTCCGGCCCTCCGCAGAGGCGGTGATGTCATAGAACACCAGCTCGTCCGCCCCGGATTCGTTGTAGAACCGGGCCATCTCCACCGGGTCCGCCATGTCCCGCAGGCCCTCAAAGTTGGTCCCCTTCACCACCCGGCCGTCCTTCACGTCCAGGCAGGGGATGATCCGCTTGGCTAACATGCGCCCACCTCCCGGATGACCGTTTTCAAATCCAGACGGCCCGTGTACAGGGCCTTGCCCAGAATGGCGGCTTTGGTCCCGATCTTCTGGAGCTCCCGCAGCTCCTCCAGACTGCTGACGCCGCCGGAGGCGGTGATGTCCAGGCCCTCGATCTCTGCCAGCTCCCGGTAGAGCGCCAGGTTGGTGCCCTGTTCCGCCCCGTCCCGGCTGATGTCGGTGTAGATGACAGTCTGGACGCCCGCGTCCCGGAGGCGGCGGCAGAAGTCCACGCCCCTTTCCGCGGACAGCTCCTTCCAGCCGCTGACGGCCACATAGCCGTCCCGGGCGTCCACCCCCACAGCGATCCGGTCGCCGTATGTTTGGGCCATCCGCTCCGTGAAGGCGAAGTCCTTCACCGCGATGGTGCCCAGGATGCACCGGCCCACGCCCAGATCCAAGTACCGGCGGATACGGTCCTCGTCCCGGATCCCGCCGCCTACCTCGATGTAGAGACCGCCCTGCCCGGCAATGGCGGCGATGGTGTCAAAGTTGGCCAGGGTGCCGTCCTTGGCGCCGTCCAGGTCCACCACGTGGAGGTATCTGGCACCGGCGGCGACAAAGTTCCGGGCCACGGCGCAGGGGTCCTGGGCGTAGACCGTCTCTTTGTCATAGTCTCCCTGGTACAGGCGGACCACCTGTCCGCCCCGCAGGTCGATGGCGGGGAAAATCTGCATAGGCCACGTCTCCTCTGTCAATCTTTGGTCTTACTGTCCAGGCGTATCAGCGCCGGGCCGATGAGTCCGCAGAGCAGACCTGCCGGACTCCAAAATCATGGGGCGGATCGAAAACTGGGAGCCGGGAATCTTGAAATCCGCCCAATCCCAGCAGAATGCCGGACAGGATCCAGGCAAATCCTGTCCGGATCCGCTTCATGTTGTCTCCTCCCAATTATAAATGCTCCTTGCAGGAGAGCTCCTCCGCGTCCAGCCGCAGGACGCACACGGCGTCCACCGCCGCGTCCGGGAAGGTCCAGTCCCCGCGGCAGGTAGCCTGGCGCATGATGGCGGTAAGGCCCCGCCGCTTCTCTTCCGCCGTCTCTACCACGCGGATGGGGCCCTCGCCGATGACGCTTTGAAACGCGGCGGTGTAGCCGCAGGCCGCCTCCGCCACCTGGAGCCGGTAGCCGGTGTCCAGCTCGAACCCGGCCCAGCCGTTTCGGCGGACCAGGTCCACCTTCCGGCCCTCCGCGGCGCCGTGGAAGTAAAAGATGTGGCGGCCGCCCTCCACCGTGTGGCCGAAGTTCACCGGCACCACGTAGACGCCTCTGCCGTCCTGAAAGCCCAGGCGGCAGACTTCACACGCGTCGATGACCGCCTGGATCTTCTCCGGGTCCGTGACGGCCCTGTCCTGTCGTCTCATAGGTCGCATACTCAACCCTCCTTACAGTTCCGCGAAAGCCCGCAGCAGCCGCAGTCCCGTGTCTCCGGATTTCTCCGGATGGAACTGGGTGCCGTAGACGTTTCCCCGGCGCACCACGCCGGTGACGGCCACATTGCCATACTGGGATGCGGCCAGAGTGCTGGCGGCGCAGTCCCGGGCATAGAAGCTGTGGACGTAGTACACGTACTCCCCGTCCCGGACGTGGCGGAACAGGGGGTCGTCTTTTAAAATCTGCAAACTGTTCCAGCCCATGTGGGGGACCTTCAGCGTCTTGTCCGTCAGGTCCCGGCGGAGGTCCACCACCTGGCCGGGCACCAGCCCCAGGCCAGGGTGCTCCCCATACTCAAAGCTCTTGTCAAACAGCAGCTGCATCCCCAGGCAGATGCCAAGCAGCGGCTTCTTCTCCGCCTCTTCCTGAATCACCGGCACCAGGCCGGTGGCATCCAGCTTGGCGCGGGCGTCCCCAAAGGCGCCCACGCCGGGCAGGATGATCCGGTCCGCCGCCCGGAGGCGGCCGGCGTCGCCGGTGACCTCCGCCTCCAGGCCCAGGGCCTTCAGGCTGGAGAGCAGGGAGAACAAGTTCCCCACGCCGTAGTCTACAATCGCGATCATTTACAGCACACCCTTCGTGCTTGGAATTTCATCCCGGTGTTTTTCGTCCGGGGCCACAGCCATTTTCAAGGCCCGGCCCGCGCCCTTGAACACGGCCTCCAGAATGTGGTGGGTGTTCTCCCCGGCCATCTGGCGGATGTGGAGGGACATGGGGCACGCCCGGACGAAGGCCAGGAAGAACTCCTTGCCCAGCTCTGTGTCGAAGTCCCCCACCCGCTGGGCGGACAGGTCCACGGACCAGCCCAAGTAGTCCCGGCCGGAGAGGTCGCAGGCCACCAGCACCAGCGTCTCGTCCATGGGCAGCAGGAACTGGCCGTAGCGGGTGATGCCCCGCTTGTCCCCCAGGGCCTCTGTAAATGCCCGGCCCAGGCAGATGCCGATGTCCTCCACGCTGTGGTGGCCGTCCACCTGGGTGTCCCCCTGGCAGCGGACGGTCAGATCAAAGTCCCCGTGGCGGGCAAACAGCTCCAGCATGTGGTCCAGGAACCCCACACCGGTGGCGATGTCCGCCCTGCCGGTGCCGTCCAGGTTCAGGGAGAGCTGAATCTGCGTCTCCCGGGTGTCCCGCCTGATATCAGCAGTACGCATCTCTCCGCCTCCTTACAGCTCTTCCAGGAGGGCCGTCAGCTCCTCCACCAGGGTCTCCATCTGCTCCATGGAGCCGATGGTGATGCGGACGTAGTCCCGGATGCGGTCCGCGTCGAACCAGCGGACCAGGACGCCGTTCTCCTTCAGCTTCCGGTACAGGGTCTCACCGGGCATTTTCTCGTGCCGGGCAAAGACGAAGTTGGCCTGGGAGGGCAGGACGATGAAGCCCAGGTTCTCCAGCTCCCCCACGGTCCAGGCCCGGGTCTGCCGGATGGCTGCGGTGCAGGCGGCGAAATACGCCTCGTCCGCCACGGCGGCGGCCCCCGCCGCCATGGAGAGCCGGTTCACGTTGTAGGGGTGGAAGCTGTACTTCACCCGGTTCAGATCCTCGATCAGCGCCGGGCTGCCCAATGCATAGCCCACCCGGCCGCCGGCCAGGGACCGGCTCTTGGACATGGTCTGGGTCACCAGCAGGTTGTCATAGCGGTAGATCATGGGCACACAGCTCTCGGCGCCGAAGTCCACATACGCCTCGTCCACGATCACCACCCGGTCCGGGTCCGCCTCCAGCAGCCGCTGGATGTCGTCCCGGGGCACGGCGATGCCGGTGGGGGCGTTGGGGTTGGCGATGACGATGGTGCCGGGGAAGTCCATGTAGTCATCCACGTTCAGGGTGAAGTCCTCCCGCAGGGGGATCACCTTCACGTCCAGATCGAACAGGGCCGCCTGGGACTTGTAGAACCCGTAGGTGATGTCGGCGTAGGCCACAGGCTTCCCCGCGCCGCAGAAGGCCCGGAAGGCAAAGGCCAGCACCTCGTCGGAGCCGTTGCCCGCCAGCACGTTCTCCGGCTTCAGCTCATAGCGCTTGGCAATGGCCTCCGTCAAGGCGGCGCAGGTGGGGTCGGAGTACAGGTTCAGCTTCAAAATCTCCGCCCGGTTGATGGCCTTGAGGACCTTGGGGGACGGGGGGAAGGGGCTCTCGTTGGTGTTCAGCTTCACATACTGCTGATCCTGGGGCTGCTCGCCGGGGGTATAGGGGGCAAGCCGTTCCGCCTCCTGGGAGATCCAGCGGCTCATGGGGTCACTCTCCTTTCTCTTCCGTGCGGGACAGGGCGGACCGGGCGTGGCCGTGGAGGCCCTCCCGCTCCGCGAAGTCCGCGATCCGGGGGGCGGCGTCGGTCATCGCCTCCCGGGTGTAGTAGATGAACTGGGTCTTTTTCACAAAGTCGTCCACGCTGAGGGGACTGGAAAACCGGGCCGTGCCGCTGGTGGGCAGGGTGTGGTTGGGACCTGCGAAGTAGTCCCCCAGCGCCTCCGGCGTGTGGCGGCCCAGAAAGACGCTGCCGGCGTTTTTCACCAGGGGCAGCAGGGCGAAGGGATCGTCCACGCACAGCTCCAGGTGCTCCGGGGCGATGCGGTTGGCGGCCTCCACCGCCGCCGCCAGGTCCTTCGTCACCAGGATCTTGCCGTTGGCCTCCAGGGACTTTTGAGCAATGTCCCGCCGGGGCAGGTCCGCCAGCTGGGTTTCGATCTCCCGCTGTACCGCCTCCGCCAAAGGGCGGCTGTCCGTCACCAGCACGGCGGCGGCGTGGGTGTCGTGCTCCGCCTGGCTCAGCAGGTCCGCCGCCACCCAGGGGGGGTCGCTCTTCCCATCTGCCACCACCAGGATCTCGCTGGGGCCCGCGATCATGTCGATGGCCACCTGGCCGAACACCCGCCGTTTGGCGGCGGCCACAAAGACGCCGCCGGGGCCCACGATCTTGTCCACCTTCGGCACGCTTTCCGTGCCGTAGGCCAGGGCCGCCACCGCCTGGGCGCCGCCCAGCTTGAACACCCGGTCCGCCCCGGCGACCTTCGCCGCCGCCAGAGCCGACCGGCTGATGGCGCCGCTTGCGTCCGGCGGCGTCACCACCACAATCTCTTTCACCCCGGCGATCTTGGCGGGGATGACGTTCATCAAAATGGTGGAGGGGAAGGCCACCGGGCTGCCGGGGACGCAGACGCCCACCCTCTCGATGGGGGTGTACCGCTGGCCCAGCACCACGCCGGGCTGGTCTGTCAGGCAGAAGTCCCGGTGGACCTGGGCCTCATGGAAGCGGCGGATATTGGCCGCCGCCTGCCGGAGGGTCTCTCGGAAGTCCTCGTCCACGGCCTCCCAGGCGGCCTCCAGCTCCGCTTCGGTCACTTCAAAGGAGGAGAGGTCCGCGCCGTCAAACCGGCGGGTGTATTCCCGCAGGGCTTCGTCGCCCCGGATGCGGACGGCCTCCAGCACGGCGTCCACCGCCGCGCCCACGTCCGCCTCCGCCTGGGGGCCCCGGTCAAAGAGGGGCAGGTCCTCCAGGCGGTCCGCCTCGCAAATGGGAATCACGACTCCGTCACCTCCGTCAGCTTTTCAAGGAGTGTTTCGATCTCCCGGTGCTTGAACTGGTAGCTGGCCCGGTTTGCGATGAAGCGGGCCGAGATGGGCATGAACTCCGTCAGCACCTTCAAATCGTTCTCCCGCAGGGTGGTGCCGGTCTCCACGATGTCCACGATCACATCGCTGAGTCCCAGGATGGGGGCCAGCTCGATGGAGCCGTTCAGCTGGATGATGTCGATGTCCCGCCCCTGGGCGGCGTAGTACCGCTTGGCGATGTTGACGAATTTCGTGGCCACCCGCAGGGACCGGCTCTGGTCCTCGGCAAAGTCCTTGGGCCCGGCCACGCACATCCGGCACTTGCCCAGGCCCGTGTCCAGCAGCTCATACACATCCGCGCCGGACTCCGCCAGAATGTCCTTACCCACGATGCCGATGTCCGCCGCGCCGTGCTCCACGTAGATGGCCACGTCGCTGGGCTTTACCAGGAAGTAGCGGATGCCCGCCTTCCGGTTCTCCACCACCAGCTTCCGGGTGTCGGCATAGTTCTCCGGGCAGCCGTAGCCCACGCCCGCCAGCAGGTCGTAGACCTTGTCTCCCAGGCGGCCCTTGGGCAATGCCACGTTCAGCATCACGGGGCCCGCCGGCTCCTCCGCCGCTGCGCCGGACAGCCGGTCCAGCTCGTCTAAGTACAGCGCAAAGCCGATGGCCCGGGCGCCGGGGCGGAACTGCTCCACCAGGGGGTCGTACTGCCCGCCCCGGAGCACTGCCCGGGGCGCTCCCGCCAGATACCCCTGGAGCACCAGGCCGTTGTAATACTCCATATCGTTCACCAGGGAGAAGTCCAGCTTCCAGTGGTCCGTCTGCCCCTGGTCCTCCAGCGCCCGGCACAGGATCCGCAGCTCCTCCAGCGCCGCCCCCATGGAGGCGTTCAGGGCCAGCACCTCCGCGGCGGCAAGGACCTCCTGCCAGGGCCCCGCCAGGGTCCCCAGGCGACAGAGGGCGTCCGTCCCCTGGCGGGACAGGCCCGCGGCCTCGGCGGTCTTGCGCAGCTCGTGGATGTTCTTGTCCCGGATGCAGGTGAGGAGCCTGGGCCGCACGGCCTCTTGAGCGCCCACCGCGTCAAAGAGGTCGGTGACGAAGCCCATGTGGCTGATCTCCAGCACAAAGTCCCGCCCGGTCAGGGCCAGGCTCCGCAGGGCCAGGGACACCACCTGGGCCGCC
>DWXY01000130.1 GCA_019118935.1 Candidatus Oscillibacter pullicola | reverse complement strand
TTATTAACATATTCTGAATTCTTGCCGAATGTTTTGGGAACTGTTTTGACGTAGGAACCGCGGCCTCTCACATCAGCGTCCAGCCCGGACTCCGTCAAAGAATCTCTGCACGGTGGATCGATCCATGTGTTGCAGTTCCCTGGAGATCTTGGGCTTGCTGGTCACATCAGGGGCCTCCGCAGGCAGGCGGCGATCGAGGAGGATCGCATTTTAGACGTCGGGCCGTTCGGGGCAGTGAGACAACTCCTCCCCATAAAAGAGCGGTTTGGCCT
Source organism: Candidatus Oscillibacter pullicola (assembly GCA_019118935.1). Taxonomy (GTDB): domain Bacteria; phylum Bacillota; class Clostridia; order Oscillospirales; family Oscillospiraceae; genus Oscillibacter; species Oscillibacter pullicola. The sequence continues at coordinate 22,328 of DWXY01000130.1, read as the reverse complement.
GACGGGCCGCTTTCGCTGCTTTGCAGCGCTGCACGGGCCGCGCCGAAGACTGGGAAAAGGAATGGATACAGTTCCCTGCCGGCGGTGAGGGGACTTCTTTCGGCCGCAGGGGGATTTGCGTTTCTTCCATTGCGGCGCCTGCCAGCCATTGGCCGGAGAGAAAATAAAACGGCCCCCCTCCGGACATTCCGAAGGGGGGCTGCGGGTTTCTCAGAGCTGCTTGACCGTGTAGTACACCGCCAGGGCAAAGACCACTATGGCCAGGGCCCACATGGCGTAATAGGCGATGGTGCTGCTGAACAGGGCGACGGCCAGCGCCACGACGGACAGGCCGCAGGCCGCATAGATGGGCATGGGATCCGCACCGGCAGTCAACACCTGAAGGCCGCCCAGCTTGCCGCCGTTCTTGTCCGCCTTGTTGGTGAGGAAGGCCGCTACGATCAGCACCACGATATAGATCACCGCGGCGATCCGCACATAGGTACCCAGGAAGATGCTGTCCAGCACCCGCCGGCAGACCCACAGGGCGATCAGGGAGGCGCCCAGGATGGTCAGGGACCAGGAGCATTCCCGGTCGTACAGGTTCCACAGAATGCCCAGCAGCATGGCCACCGGCACCACCACGCACAGGAAGGTGAGGGCGGAGTCGTAGAAGGTGCGGATCATCCAGGCGGAGCCGCCCAGGAAAACGCCGGCGGCAAACACCGACCAGCCGATCCAGCGGCGCTTGGCCTGCTGCCGCCAGACGATGCCCAGGACCAGGCCGATCACAGCCACTGCCGCACCCGCGGCCATCAGATAGGGCAGCGCGGCGTCGCATGCGAGAAGCTCATTGGCGGTGCCGTTCACATAGAAGCGGCGGATGACCAGCAGATAGATCTCCGCCACACAGCCGGCCAGAAAAAACTTGAGCGCGTTGTGCATGGGCTCGTTCCGCTTCACCGGCTTGGATTTACTGACAGGATTTTTGGACATATAGGACAACCTCCAGGGTGTTTGTTCCGAAAATAGCCGCGGGAAAATATGCGCTTCCGCTGGCATACTATGATAGTATAGCAGATATTTCGCGCCTTTGCAAGGGGAAGGAGCCAGAGTTTTCCCTTTTTTCCAACAGGAGCCAGGATTGCCGGTTGAGATTTGCCCGGGGGCGTGGTATACTCCTCTATTATGAGATTTTTTGCGAAAAATACTGATGACAAGAGGAATTTGCTTATGAAACGTTTGGGCGCGCTGCTGGCGTCGCTGCTGCTGGCGGGAAGTCTGACTGCCTGCGGCGGTGCTGCGGCGCAGGAGATGCAGAGCGTGCAGGTCTTTGCCATGGACACGGTGATGGGCCTGCAGGCCTGCGGCGGGGAGACGGAGGCGGCGCTTGCCGCGGCGGAAGACGAGATCTACCGCCTGGACGAGGCGCTCTCCCGCACCCGGGAGGACAGCGCGGTGTCCCGGCTGAACAGCGCGGCGGCGGGCACGCCGGTGGATGTGGGGGAGGAGCTCCACGACCTGATCGCCCGGGCCCTGGATTTCAGCGCCGCCACAGACGGGGCTTTTGACATCACCCTGGCGCCGGTGTCCTCCGCCTGGGGCTTTACGGAGGACGTCTACCGGGTGCCGGAGGACGCCGAACTGGCGGCGCTGCTGGCCTGCGTGGGGGCGGAGCATGTCCACCTGGAGGAGGGGACCGCTGTCTCGCTGGACCAGGGCACCCGGATCGACCTGGGAGCCATTGCCAAGGGGTATGCCAGCGACCGGATGGCCGCGATCTACCAGGAGCACGGCATCACCCACGGCATCGTGGACCTGGGCGGGAACACCTGGGTCTGCGGCGGGAATCTGGAGGGGGAGCCCTGGCAGATCGGCATTCAGGACCCGGCCCGGCCCGCGGGGTCCCTGGCGGGGATCCTGGAGGCGTCGGACGCCTTTGCCGTCACCTCCGGCGGCTATCAGCGGTATTTTGAGGAAAACGGACAGGTCTATCACCATATCATCGATCCCGCCACCGGCCGCCCGGCGGAGAGCGGACTCACCTCCGTCACCGTGGTGGCGGATGGGACCGCGGGCAACGGCACGATGTGCGACGCCCTCTCCACGGCCCTGTTCGTCATGGGGGAGGACCGGGCGCTGGAGCTCTGGCGCAGCGGCGTCTATGACTTTGACCTGATTCTGGTGACAGAGGACGGCCGGCTGCTGGCGACTGCGGGCATCGCGGACCGGTTCCGGCCGGACGATTCGGCGGGGTATGCGTATGAAGTCGTCTCCTAAGCTGCGGCCCAACGGCTGGGACGCGCTGGCGGCGGCCGTTGTGCTGGCGCTGGCGGTGGTCTGCGGCGCCCTGTTCTGGACCGGGGGAGAGAAAGCCGGTCCGCTGACGGCGGTGGTGTCCGCGGACGGCGAGCCGGTGGACCGGGTGGTGTTGGCGGACCTGTCCGGACCGGAGGAGCGGACCTATACGTCCAACGGCTACACCCTCCGGGTGGCCTTTGGGCCAGGGTCCGCCCAGGTGACGGTGTCCGACTGCCCCACCCAGGACTGCGTCCACACGGGGGAGATCACCCGCGGGGGGCAGAGCATCGTGTGCCTGCCCGCCCGGATCGTCGTGCAGCTGGAGGGCGGCGCGGCGGCGGACGGCGGCGTGGATCTGGTGATCGGATAAGGAGGCGCCATGAAACTGACGACGAGACAGCTGACGCTGTGCGCGGTGCTGACGGCCATGGCGCTGGCCCTCAGCTATCTGGAGAACTTCTTCCCCCTGTCCCTGGCCATCCCCATTCCGGGGATCAAGCTGGGACTGGCCAACATCGTGACGCTGTTCGCCCTGTACGCCCTGGGACCGGGGCAGGCGCTGCTGATCCTGCTGGCCCGGTGCCTGCTGGGGGCGGTGTTTGCGGGAAACATGAACGCGCTGATCTTCTCCCTGCTGGGGGGCGTGACGGCCATGGGGGTAATGATCGCCCTCTCCCGGCTGAAGCGGCTCTCCGTCTACGGGGTGTCCGTGGGCGGGGCGGCGGCCCACAACTGCGGCCAGGTGGCCGCGGCCGTGCTGACGCTGGGCAACACGGCGCCGCTGTACTACCTGCCGGTGCTGCTGGGGGTGTCCCTCTTCACCGGGGCGCTGACGGGGCTGATCGCCGCCTGCCTGTTCCGGGCGCTGGCACATACAAGACTGTGGGAGGCGTGAGCAGATGGACAAGCGGGATCAGAGCAAAAAGGACGAGATCATCCTGCGGCAGCTGGAGGTGATCCGCTCCATGACGGAGCACAACCTCAGCCGCATGGGCACGGATTTCTGGGGCACTCCGGCGACGGAGAAGCCTGTGCCCGCGGCTCCGGCACCGGAGAAAGAAAAAAACCCGCCGGCAGACGGCGGGGAGAAAAAGGCGCCAGAGGCGGCAGAACAGAAACAGGAAGACACCGCCAAAGCTCCGCCCAAGGAGGACATCGAGGACCTTCAGAAGGAGTTGGACAGCTACGTGGGCCTCACTGCGGTGAAGCGGGAGGTGAAGGACCTCATCAACCTGGCGGCGGTGGAGCAGCTGCGCCGGCAGCACGGCCTGCCCACGGCGGACATGAGTCTCCACATGGTGTTTTCCGGCAATCCCGGCACGGGAAAGACCACCATCGCCCGGCTGATGGCCCGGGTCTACCACAGCCTGGGCATCTTGTCCAAGGGGCAGCTGGTGGAGGTGGACCGCAGCGGGCTGGTGGCAGGCTATGTGGGCCAGACAGCCATCAAGACCCGGAAGGTCATCGACTCCGCCCTGGGCGGTGTGCTGTTCATCGACGAGGCCTACGCCCTCAACGGCGGCGGGGCCAACGACTTCGGCCGGGAGGCCATCGACACGCTGCTGAAGGTCATGGAGGACCACCGGGACGACCTGGTGGTGATCGTCGCGGGCTACGACGGGCTGATGGACGAGTTCATCCACTCCAATCCGGGACTGGAGTCCCGGTTCAACCGCTTCCTCCACTTCGCGGACTATACGGAGGAGGAGCTGCTGGCCATCTTCCGGATGCAGTGTGAAAAAGGGTGCTACATCCTGGCGCCGGAGGCGGAGGCGCCGCTGCGCTCCCTGCTGGAAAGGCGGATGGCGGATGCGGCCTCCTTCGGCAACGCCCGGGGCGTGCGGAACCTGTTTGAGCAGATCCTGGTCCGGCAGGCGGGCCGTCTGGCGGGGCAGGCGGCCGTCACCCGGGAGGACCTGACGCGGATCACCGCCGCAGATGTGGAGGCGGTGGGCCAGAGCAGAGAGGAGACAGAGGACACATGAAGGTTTTGATCCTGGAGCCCACTGCGCGCTATGACCGGTATCTTCCGGAGCTCCCTGCCGCGGGGCGGATGGAGCTGGTGTTCACGGACCGGGAGGGACCGGAGGAGCGGTGGCTGGCGGCTGGCGGCGACGCGGACGCCCTGGTAGCTGCATCCGTGACGCCGGTGACGGGGGAACTGATCGCCCGGATGCCGCATCTCAAGCTGATCCACAGCGACGGGGTGGGCTACGACCGGATTGACCTGGCGGCGGCCCGGGAGCGGGGCATTTACGTGTGCAACTGCGCCGGGTGCAACGCAGGCCCCGTGGCGGAGCTGGCGGTGACGCTGATGAGCATGCTGCTGCACCGGACGCTGTGGGGCGACCGGATGGTGCGGGCCGGGCGGCAGCACGAGGCGGTGAACGAGCTGGCGGCCCATGTGCCGGAAGATCTGTCCACCTGCCGGGTGGGGCTGGTGGGCTTCGGGGCCATCGGCCAGGCCACGGCGCAGCGGTTGCTGGCCAACGGCAGCGAGGTGTTTTACTACGCCCGGCACCGGCGGGATCCGGCTGTGGAGGCGGCGTGCGGTGCCCGGTATCTGCCCCTGTACGAGCTGGCGGAGACCTGCGACATCATCAGCCTCCACCTGCCCGCCACGCCGGAGAGCACCCACCTGCTGGACCGGGCGTTCTTCGGCCGGATGCGGCCGGGGAGCTATCTGGTGAACACCGCCCGGGGCGCGGTGATCGACGATGCGGCCCTGTGCGAGGCCATCCGCTCCGGCCGTCTGGCGGGGGCGGCGCTGGACGCCTATGACCCGGAGCCTGTGACGGCGGAGCACCCGCTGGTGCGGCTGGCGGCGGAGTGCCCGGACCGGCTGATCCTCTGCCCCCACCAGGGCGGGATCAGCCATGCGGCGTTCCGGGAGGCCGCCCGGATGGTGTTTGCGGGTCTGGAAAAGCTGATGGACGGCAAGCGTCCGGAACGGGTGGTCAACGGCCTGTGACCGGCGCTGATGGAGATTGGGGAAGGCGCCGCGGGCGCCCGGAGAGGAGAGGTGGATCACCATGCGCGTACCGGAGCACTACACAGCGGATGCGGGGATGTTCTTCGACGGCCATCCGGAGGAGCTGGCGCTGTATGAGGCGCTGTTCCGGCGGATGGACGGGGCATTTCCGGAGGGAACCGTCAAGGTGCAGAAAAGCCAGATCAGCTTTTACGGCCGGCATCTGTTCGCCGCGGCATCCCTGCCGGTGCGGCGGCGGAAGGACTGGCCGAAGATGTGCCTGATGGTGACCGTTGGACTGCCGTACCGGCTGGACTCGCCCCGGGTGGCGGCGGCCTCGGAGCCGTATCCCGGCCGCTGGACCCACCACGTCCTGGTGACGGAGGAGGACCAGATCGACGAAGAGCTGATGGGCTGGCTGCGGGAGGCCTGGGACTTTGCGGAGAGCAAGCGATGAGGTACACACGGGAAGAGCTGGCGGAGGCCCGGCGGTCCATCGACTCCACCCTGCGCAAGTGCGAGAAGGCGCTGGAGAAGCTGCGGCCGGGCACGTCGTCCCACACGCTGACGTTACGGCGCATCCGGGCATTCCGGATCGCTTTGGCGCTGATCGACCGGGAGATGGACGGGGCGGAGGCTTCCGGTCCGGAAGGGAAGGAGGACCTGTGAGCCGCTATGCCTACGGATACTGCGGGATGCCCTGCGCCCTCTGCACCCGCTGCCGGACAGAGGGAAGCAGCCGGTGCCCGGGCTGCTCCTGCGACGGGTACTACACCGTGCCCTGCAAGGTCCACCGCTGTGTCCGGGAAAAGGGCCTGGACCACTGCGGACAGTGCGGGGAGTTCCCTTGCCCGAAGCTGGGGAAGATGGGGGACTTCCGGGACCTGGATACGGGCCGCGTGAAGGAGCGAACCTGCCGGGCCGTGGCGGCGGAGGGCCTGCCCGCCTGGCTGGCGGAGTATGAGGAAAAGGCGGACCTGCTGACGCTGGCCCTGGAGCGGTACAACAACGGCCGGATGAAGCGGTATCTCTGCGAGCTGTTCCTGCAGCAGGACCTGGACACCCTGCGGCGGATCATGGCCCGGGCGGAGGCGCTGGAGGGAGCGGATTCCAAGGAGCTGGGCCGGGCCTTCCAGGCGCTGGTGCGGGAGATGCTGGGATCGTGAGCGGGCCGCTGAACAGGAAAAAACCACCGGAGCAAATGCTCCGGTGGTTTTTGATTTTCGCTTATTCCAGCTCGAAGGCGCCGGTGTACAGCTGATAGTACAGCCCGTGCTGGCGAATCAGATCGTCGTGGTCGCCCCGCTCCACGATCCGGCCGTGGTCCAGCACCATGATGGCGTTGGAGTTGCGGACGGTGGAGAGCCGGTGGGCGATGACGAACACCGTCCGGCCGTACATCAGGGAGTCCATGCCCTGCTGGACGATGGCCTCCGTCCGGGTGTCGATGGAGCTGGTGGCCTCATCCAGGATCATCACCGGCGGGTCGGCCACGGCCGCCCGGGCGATGGCCAGCAGCTGCCGCTGGCCCTGGGACAGGTTGGCGCCGTTGCCGGTGAGCATGGTGTCGTACCCCTGGGGCAGGCGGCGGATGAAGTCGTCGGCGTTGGCCAGGGCGGCGGCCGCCTCCACCTCTTCATCCGTGGCGTCCAGATTGCCGTAGCGGATGTTCTCCCGGACAGTGCCGGTGAAGAGGTTGGTGTCCTGCAGCACGATGCCCAGGGACCGCCGCAGGTCCGGCTTGCGGATGTTGTTGATGGAGATGCCGTCGTAGCGGATCTTGCCGTCGGCGATGTCATAGAACCGGTTGATCAGGTTGGTGATGGTGGTCTTGCCGGCGCCGGTGGCGCCCACGAAGGCCAGCTTCTGACCGGGCTTGGCGAAGAGGCTGATGTCGTGGAGGATGGTCTTGCCCTCCTCATAGGCGAAGTCCACATGGTCGAACCGCACGTCGCCGGAGAGCTTGATGAGGTAGTAGTCCTCGCCCTCCGCGTTCCGGACCGGCCCCAGGATGGGACGATAGAAGGTCTTGCCGTCCTCCTGGTATTTCCAGGCCCAGGCCTCGTCCCTGCCGGCCTCGGGGGCCTTCAGCTCCGTATAGGAGCCGTCCTCCTCCTTCCGCACGGGGACCATCACCATGTCGGTGCTGTGGGGGACCTTCCAGGCCCAGAGGTTGGTGCGCTTCTCGGACTCCTCCAGCTGGTGGCCTTCCTTGTCGTAGGCCACGTTCACCAGCGTCACGGTGCCGTGGTCCTCCTCAGAGGGTTCATCCATCAGGGCGAAGATCCGCTCCGCGCCCGCCAGGGCCATGATGATGGAGTTGAACTGCTGGGAGATCTGGTTGATGGGATTGGAGAAGCTCTTGGACAGCTGCAGGAAGGAGGCGATGACGCCCAGGGTGATGGTGGTGTCCACGCCGCTCAGGGCCAGGGCGCCGCCCACCATGCCCACGATCACATACTGCAAATTGCCGATGTTCACCATGATGGGCATCAGGATGCTGGCGTAGGTGTGGGCCTTGTCCGCGCTGTGGAACATGTCGTCGTTGACGGCGTCGAAGCCCTCCTGGGACTCCTGCTCGTGGCAGAAGACCTTGACCACCTTCTGGCCGTTGATCATCTCCTCGATATAACCGTTCAGGGCGCCCAGGGTGCTCTGCTGGCGGAGGAAGTAGCGGCTGCTGCGCCCCGCCAGGAAGCGGGTCACCACCAGGGCAAAGCAGACGCACACCAGGACCACCACGGTCAGCAGGGCGTTGGTAAACAGCATGCCCAGAAAGGTGACCAGAATGGTCATAGAGGAGTTGACCACCTGGGGGATGCTCTGGGCGAACATCTGCCGCAGGGTGTCCACGTCGTTGGTGTAGACGCTCATCACGTCGCCGTGGGCGTGGGTGTCGAAATACTTGATGGGCAACGTCTGCATGTGGCCAAACAGGTCGTCCCGGATGGTCTTCTGGACGCCCTGGGACACCACAATCATGTTCCGGTTGTAGGCGTAAGCGCACAGGGCGCCCACCAGGAACAGGCAGCCCATCATCACCAGGGCCCGCACCAGACCGGAGAAATCCGGGTTCGCCGCCCCCAGCAGGGGGGTGATATAGTCGTCGATCAGGCGGCCCAGGAACAGCGAGCCCGCCACGTTGGCGATGGCGCTGACCAGGATGCACACCAGGACCAGGGTAAAGCGGACCTTGTACTCCCGCTTGATATAGCCCATCAGCCGGCCGATGATATGACGGCGCTGGCCGGGCATTTTGCTGCCGTTGTTGATCTGCTTACTGCTCATCGTCGCTGCCTCCCTTCACCTGGGACTCATAGGTTTCACGGTAAATGTCACAGGATTTCAGCAATTCCTCGTGGGTGCCCATGGCCACGATCTGTCCGCCGTCCATCACCAGGATCTTGTCGGCGTCCTCAATGGAGGACACCCGCTGGGCGATGATGAACTTGGTGGTGTCCGGGATCTCCTTCAGGAAGGCCTTGCGGATCAGAGCGTCGGTCTTGGTGTCCACAGCGGAGGTGGAGTCGTCCAGGATCAGGATCTTGGGGTGCTTCAGCAGGGCGCGGGCAATGCACAGCCGCTGCTTCTGGCCGCCGGAGACGTTGGAGCCGCCCTGCTCGATATAGGTGTCGTACTTGTCGGGGAATTCCTGAATAAAGGAGTCCGCCTGGGCCAGCTTGCACATCCGGATCATCTCCTCGTCGGTGGCGTCCTTCTTGCCCCAGCGGAGATTGTCCTTGATGGTGCCGGAGAACAGCACGTTCTTCTGCAGCACCATGGCCACCTGATCCCGCAGGGCGTCCATGTCGTAGTCCCGGACGTCCACGCCGCCCACCAGGACGCGGCCTTCGGTGGCGTCGTACAGCCGGGGAATCAGCTGGACCAGGGTGGACTTGGAAGTACCGGTGCCGCCCAGAATGCCCACGGTCTCACCGGATTTCACCGTGAGGTTCACGTTCTTCAGGCACTCCTTGTTGGGGTCCTTGGCGTAGGAGAAGCTGACGTTCTCAAACACCACGGAGCCGTCCTTGACCTCCTCGATGGGATGGTCGTTGTTCTTCAGGTCGCTCTCCTCATTGAGGATCTCCGTGATCCGCTCCGCAGAGGCCCGGGCCATGATGATCATGGTCAGCACCATGGAGAGCATCATCAGGCTCATCAGCATCATCATGATGTAGCTGAACATGCTGGTCAGTTCGCCGGTGGTCATGCTGCCGCCCACGATCAGGTTGGCGCCGAGCCAGGACACGGCGATCATGCAGGCGTACACGCAGATCTGCATCAGGGGCATGTTGAACGCCAGGATCCGCTCCGCCTTGGAGAAGTCCATATAGATCTCCTGGGAGACCTTGCCGAATTTCTCATTCTCGTGGTCCTCCCGGACGAAGGACTTTACCACCCGGATGCCCAGCAGATTCTCCTGCACCACGTTGTTCAGGTGGTCGTAGCGCTTGAAGACCCGCTCAAAGATGGGATGGGCCTTGGTCATGATGAGCACCAGGCCGATGCCCAGGATCGGGATGATGACCAGGAAGATCAGCGCCAGCTTGGGGTTGATGCGCAGGGTGAGGACCCAGGCGCAGATCAGCATGATAGGGGACCGGACCGCGATGCGGATGATCATCATGAAGGCCATCTGGACGTTGGTCACGTCCGTGGTCAGGCGGGTGATGATGCCGCTGGTGGAGAATTTATCGATGTTGGAGAAGGAGAACTGCTGGACGTTCTTGTACATCTCCCGCCGCAGGTTCCGGGCAAAGCCCGTAGAGGCCTTGGCGCCGAACCGGCCGGACAGGCCGCCGCAGATCAGCGCCAGAATGGCCATGCCCACCACGGTGAGGCCGTAGCGGATGATATGGTCCATGCTGCCCGCCCGGACGCCCTCGTCCAGCAGGCGGCCGGTCATCAGGGGGATCAAGACGTCAAACGCCACTTCGCCGATGACGAAGATGGGCGTCAGGATCGTGGCTGGCCAGAATTCCTGGATACAGCTGGCCAGACTGCGTTTTTTCTTCATATACATACCTCCTTGTGTCATTCCAGTCCGCCGCTGGAAACGGATCCCTCCGGTCCCCGGGCGGCGGGTTCCCGCAGCAGATTGCGCTTGAGCTTCTCGGCAGTGGCCAGGAACTGGTCGATCTCCTCCGGAGAGAGCCCTCGGGTGAGGACCGCCTCCGTGGCGGCGATGCGCCGCTCCGCCTCGTCATTCAGCGCGTGGGCCCGCGCCGTCGCGGTGATGCGCTTCATCCGGGCGTCTTTTTCGCCCATGGACCGCAGGACCAGTCCTTCGTCCTCCAGCCGCTTCAACAGCCGGGAGGCCGTGGAGCTGCGGATGCAGAAGACCTGCTCCAGGTCCTTCTGATAGATCTTCTGCTCCTTATTGTGGCAGAGATAGCCGATCAGAACGCCTTCGATCTCTGTCAGCATCCCTTGGGGATGCTCCGCCGCGCTCATCAACCGCCGCCGCAGAAGATTGGACAGGGCCTTGATCTCAAACCCTACATATCGCTCATGTTGCATGGGAACACCTCTTTCCAACTCAACAGAGCATTATTTTAGTTAGCGAACTAGGAAATGTCAATAAGAAATGTACACAAATTTGTCTGCTGCCTCTCCTGCGAATTTGACGGGAGATCTCTGCGGCAAAAAGAAAGGGTCCCGCCGGCTCTGCCGGCGGGACATTTTGCGCATTTCAGACCCGGCTTCGGGACCGGTCCGGCAGGAAGCAGAGATGCCCCGCCGCCCGGCTGGCGTTCAGGTCGATGAGCCGCTGATTGGAGCTGCCCCGGAACCGGAGGGTCAGGTCCTTCAGATCCTCCACGAACCGGCCGTCCACCAGCACGTCCAGCAGAGAGAGCATCTCGTCCGTCACCTCGCAGCGGGGATGGGTTCCGTCGGTGGTCAGCTCCTCGTAGGTGAAGCCGGAAAACCCCCAGATGGTCTTGTCCGGATACATCTGCCGCACCCGGCGGAGGAAGGGGAGCAGCGCCCGCTGGTTCTCCGGCTCGAAGGGCTCGCCCCCCAGCAGCGTCAGGCCGTTGATGTAGCCGGGGGAGAGCAGGGAGAGCAGATAGTCCTCCGTCTCGGCGGTAAAGGGCCGGCCGTAGCAGAAGTCCCAGGTCTGGGGCTGGAAGCAGCCCTTGCAGCGGTTGGTACAGCCGGAGACGAACAGGGTGACCCGCACCCCCTCGCCGTTGGCGATGTCGCAGTTTTTGATCTCGCCGTAGTACATGGTGGTCCTCCCAATTACGTGTCCGCAGACACGTAACAAAATCCGATCGGTTTTCCCGGGGGCCTGCGCCTCGGGAAAAACACTTCTCGGCCTGCAAGTGTGCGAGCGCAGCGAGTGCGCGCGGCAGGCCGCGATCTCCCTCGTTCAAAAGGCAAAGCCTTTTGAACGAAATCCATCCGTGCCGGGCAGGACATGCGCCTGCACGGCACACCACTGTCTGCCCGCACTGGCGGGCAGCCGCCCGCTCCGTGAGCGGGCGAGGGGGGTATCGCAAGGGCTGTGCCGCGCAGCGGCGCGGCCCTTGCGTATCTAGGGGGGACGCAGTCCCCCCTAGAGCATTTACAGATGCAGCACCCGGTCCCGGATCTCCTGGGTCCGGCCCTGGTTCCAGAACTGGGTCCCGATGTAGCCGCAGGTCCGGCGGGCCACGTTCATCTTGTCCTGGTCCGTGTTGCCGCACTGGGGGCACTTCCAGATCAGCTTGCCGTTTTCCTCCACGATCTGGATCTCGCCGTCCCAGCCGCAGACCTGGCAGTAGTCGGACTTGGTGTTCAGCTCGGCATAGATGATGTTGTCGTAGATGAACTTCATCACCTGGAGCACCGCCTCCAGGTTGTTCTGCATGTCCGGCACCTCCACATAGCTGATGGCGCCGCCGGGGGACAGGGCCTGGAACTGGGCCTCGAACTTCAGCTTGTCAAAGGCGTTGATGTCCTCCGTCACGTGGACGTGATAGCTGTTGGTGATGTAGCTCTTGTCGGTGACGCCCTCAATGATGCCGAACCGGCGCTGGAGGCTCTTGGCGAACTTGTAGGTGGTGGACTCCAGGGGCGTGCCGTACAGGGAGAAGTCGATGTCGCTCTCCGCCTTCCACTTCTTGCAGGCGTCGTTCATGTGCTGCATCACCTGCAGGGCGAAGGGGGTGGCGGAGGGGTCTGTGTGGCTCTTGCCGGTCATGTACTTCACGCACTCGTAGAGGCCGGCATAGCCCAGGGAGATGGTGGAGTAGCCGTGGTAGAGCAGCTTGTCGATGGTCTCGCCCTTTTTCAGCCGGGCGCAGGCGCCGTACTGCCACAGGATGGGGGCCACGTCGGAGAGGGTGCCCTTCAGCCGGTTGTGGCGGCACATGAGCGCCCGGTGGCACAGCTCCAGCCGCTCGTCAAAGATCTTCCAGAACTTGTCCAGGTCGCCGCCGGAGCTAAGGGCCACGTCGGGGAGGTTGATGGTCACCACGCCCTGGTTGAAGCGGCCGTAATACTTGTGCTTGCCGGGCTCGTAGTTGCCGGCGTTTGCGATGTTGCCGATGCCGGCGTCCGTGAAGCGGTCCGGCGTCAGGAAGGAGCGGCAGCCCATGCAGGTGTACACGTCGCCCTTCAGCTCCAGCATCTTCTTGGCGGAGATGTAGTCGGGCACCATCCGACGGGCGGTGCATTTGGCCGCCAGCTTGGTAAGATAGTAATAGGGAGAGTCCTCGTGGATGTTGTCCTCCTCCAGCACATAGATCAGCTTGGGGAAGGCGGGGGTGATCCACACACCCTTCTCGTTCTTCACGCCCTGGTAGCGCTGTTCCAGCGTCTCTTCGATGATGAGGGCCAGGTCCTTCTTCTCCTGCTCGTTCTTGGCTTCCCCCAGGTACATGAACACCGTCACGAAGGGGGCCTGTCCGTTGGTGGTCAGCAGGGTCAGCACCTGATACTGGATGGTCTGGACGCCCCGGCGGACCTCGTCCCGCAGGCGGGTCTCCACCAGCTCCTCGATCTTCTCCTGAGAGGGCTGGATGCCCAGGGTCTCCATCTCCTGCTCCACGATCCCCCGGATCTTCTTCCGGCTCACGTCCACGAAGGGGGCCAGATGAGCCAGGGAGATGGACTGGCCGCCGTACTGGTTGGAGGCCACCTGGGCGATGATCTGAGTGGCGATGTTGCAGGCGGTGGAGAAGCTGTGGGGCCGCTCGATCAGGGTGTCCGTGATGACGGTGCCGTTTTGCAGCATGTCCTCCAGGTTCACCAGGTCGCAGTTGTGCATGTGCTGGGCGTAGTAGTCGGAGTCATGGAAGTGGATGATGCCCTCCCGGTGGGCCTCCACGATGTCGGCGGGCAGCAGCAGCCGCTCGCTCAGGTCCCTGGAGACCTCGCCGGCCATGTAGTCCCGCTGGGTGGAGTTCACCACCGGGTTCTTGTTGGAGTTCTCCTGCTTGGCCTCCTCGTTGCAGCACTCGATGAGGCTGAGGATCTTCTCGTCGGTGGTGTTGCTCTTGCGGACCAGAGAGCGGACATAGCGGTAGGTGATATAGTTCTTGGCCACCTCATAGGCCCCGTGGGCCATGATCTGGGACTCCACCAGGTCCTGGATTTCCTCCACAGAGGGGGAGCGGTTCATCTTCTGGCAGCTGAGCTCCACAGACTCCGCGATCCGCTGGATCTGCACCGGGGTCATCCGGGCGTCCTCCTCGATGGTGTTGTTGGCCTTGGTGATGGCGGCGATGATCTTCGTGATGTCGAAGATGACCTCCGTGCCGTTCCGCTTCATGACTTTCATGGACTCTCCGCCTCTCTTGTAGAATCAATCTCAATTTCAATATATCTAGTGAGCATTGTTATCATACCACACTAAATATGGGATTGAAAGTTGCATTTACCATAGTGTCTTCCAAAATTCGGCGGGGAAATTTGTGCGTTCCGGAGAAAAGCCTCCGCCGCGAAAAAATCGCCCCGCGGAGCGGGGCGATTCCAGAGGCTGTCAGGTCAGCTCCGTGTATTTGGCGGCGCTGCCCCGGGCCTTTTCCACCGGGTACTTGGCCGCGTTTTTATCCACTTTGGCGTTCAGGATTTCATCCAGATCCAGGCCGCACACGTCGGCCATCAGGACGCAGTAGCTCAGCACGTCCGCCAGCTCCTCCCGGATCCGGTCCAGCTTGTCCCGGCACTCCAGGTCCGTGCCGCTCCACTGGAACACCTCCAGCAGCTCCGCCGCCTCCAGGGACAGGGAAATGGCCAGGTCCTTGGGGGTGTGGAACTGCCGCCAGTCCCGGTCGTCCCGGAACTGGATCACCCGCTGGATGGTCTCGTCCCGCAGCATGGCTGTCAACTCCTTTTATTTAAGATAAGATCGGTCACTCCGCCCGGACGGCCCACCGCAGCTTGGTGGAGTGGGCCCTGGGATTCCGGCGGCACTCCTGGGGAGAGGGCCGGGTGACCTCCTGGGCGATGCCGCTGTACAGCCCGTCCCGGTACTGCTGGCGGAAGGCCTGCTTCACCAGACGGTCCTCCCCGGAGTGGAAGGTGAGGATGGCAGCCCGCCCGCCGGGCTTCAGCACGTGGGGCAGCTTGTCCAGAAAGGCGTACAGCACCTCGAACTCGCTGTTCACGTCGATCCGCAATGCCTGGAACGTCCGCTGGCAGGACTTCTTCACCGCCTCCTTCCGCTCCCCGGCGGGAAGGAAGGACAGCGCCCCCTCGATGAGGGCGTACAGCTGCCGGGTGGTGTCCACGGTGCTGCCCCGGCGGAACACCTGGCAGACGGCCCTGGCGATGCGGTCGGCGTAGGGCTCGTCGGAATTCTCCACCAGCAGGTCCTCCAGCTCCTCCTGGTCCAGCTGCCGCAGCCGCTCCGCCGCCGTGACGCCGGAGGTGGGGTCCAGCCGCAGGTCCAGGGGGCCGTCCTGCTTGAAGGTGAAGCCCCGGGCCGGGTCGTCGATCTGCATGGAGGACACTCCCAGGTCCGCCAGAACGAAGTCGAAGAGGACGCTGGGGGCCACCTGGTCCACATCGGCGAAATTCCTGTGCTGGATGGTGAGGATCTCCGGCCCGTAGCCTGCCGCCGCCAGCCGGGCCCGGGTCTTCTCCATCTCCACGGTGTCCACGTCCGTGGCGTACAGGTGCCCCCGGCCCTGGAGCCGCTCCAGCATCCGACGGGTGTGGCCGCCGTAGCCCAGGGTAGCGTCGTAGCCGACCTGGCCCGGCTGGATCTGGAGGACGTCCAAAATCTCGTCCACCAGAATGGGGATGTGCATCCCCGCCGGGGTCTTGCCGCTCTCAATGATCTTCTCCACGTCGGAGCGGTATCTCTCCGGGTCGTGCTCCTTGTACTTCTCCTGAAAGGTGCGGGGGTGGGTGCCCCTGTACCGGGGGCGGCGCTTGTGCTCCTGCTCCATGGGATCAACTCCTTCTCTGAACCGCTATCATATCACAGCCCCGGCCAAAAGAAAAGCCCCGCCGCATTGACAGGCTGGCGGGGAGCGGGTACAATAGAGGTTCAGCAAGGAGGCAGATTTTCTATGGTAACTTTGGCACAGCGCATTGAGGAGCTGCGGACCGCCAAGGGTCTGAGCCGGCCTGCCCTGGCCGCCGCCCTGGGCTTCCCCCGCACGGCCATCGAGAAGTTCGAGACGGGCCGCCAGACCCCCACCCAGGACCAGCAGAACAAGCTGGCGTCCTACTTCGGCGTGTCCCTCTTCTATCTCCGGGGAGAGACCAACGACACCACCCAGATGTCCGATTGGATGGACGGGGCGTTTCTGGACGAGCCCGCCCCGGCTCCGGCCCCTAAGCGGGCGGTGAAACCGGCGGCGTCCTCCGGCGGAGAGGGCGGCACCATGTTTGACGCGTTCCTCACCAGCAAGAAATTCCAGGAGGCCCTGCGGACGGCGGTGCTGGACACCCTCCGCACGCCGGAGGGCCAGGAGATCCTGGCCAAGGCCATCCGGAAGGAACTGACCAACCGGCAGAAGTGATGCACGGCGGCGCGGGAGAACACTCCCGCGCTGACTGCTGTCGGGGCAAACCGCCAGGACGAGAGCCCCGCAACCGGCGGTTGCGGAAGTTCCACCCGCCGGTGCTGGCCTTTTCATCGGAAAAGCGGTATCCTGATTGCAGCCAGAATACGGAGGTGGGGCAAGTGACCCTGGGAGAAAAGCTTCAGATGCTGCGAAGCCATGCCGGGATGAGCCAGGAGGAGCTGGCGGAGCGGCTGAACGTCAGCCGCCAGGCCATCAGTAAATGGGAATTGAACAAGACGGTGCCGGAGGTCAAATACATTGTGTCCATCAGCGGAATTTTCGGCGTCACCACCGACATTTTGCTGAAGGAGGGCACTGACGCAGCAGAGTCTGCTGGGAACTCGAAGGGACAGACGGCCTCGCCGGACAGCCACAGGGAACAGCCGGAGATTTTGACGGACCGGGCTGCCGGCCTGCCGGACACTGGTGCTGGGAAATGTAGCGGCGGTTATGCTGCTGGGGATGTGGTGGCTCTGCGGCTGTCAGGGGCTGCAACTGCTTTGTTGACGTTTCATATAGAACTTCTGGGATTTCAAGAAGTGCTGGAGGATACTCTATTTGACGGCGGGCCAAAGCGCGCCCTGATGGTAATGCTGATCACTGCCTGGAACCTGGTGGCCGGATCCTTTTTGGGGACTGCTCTGGCAGACTGCTTGACCCGAAAGCATCGGGTATAAAGAAACGCTGTGCCGTGCGGCACAGCGTTTCTCTTCGTTTTACAGGCTCTTGATGAACTTCTCGATCCGGTCCAGGCCCTCTTTCAGGTCTGCGTCGGAGTAGCAGTAGCTCAGGCGCATGAAGCCCTCGGTGCCGAAGTGGATGCCGGGGATGACACCCACCAGGCCCTCCTTCAGCATCCGGGTGCAGAAGGTGTTGGAGTCCATGCCGAACTTGCGGATGTCCACGAACATGTAGAAGGCGCCCTCGGGCTTCTCCACGTCCAGTCCCATGTCGATAAGGCGCTGGTAGACATAATCCCGCCGCTTCCGGAAGATCTCCACCACCTCGCTGGTGTCGGTCTCCAGGGCCGTGACGCAGGCCCGCTGGACGAAGGAGGGCACGGAGGTGACGCAGTACTGGTGGAACACCTGGATCCGGTCCATCAGCTTGGCGTCCGCCATGCAGTAGCCCAGACGCCAGCCGGTCATGGCGTAGGGCTTGGAGAAGCTCTGGACCACAATGATCCGGTCCCGCATGTCCTGATACTCGGCAAAACTGTGGTAGTCCTCACAGTAGGTCAGAGTGCGGTACACATCGTCGCACAGGACGAAGATGGGCTTGTCCCGGAGAATGGCGTGGACGGCGTCCAGGGTTTCCTTGGTGTAGACGCAGCCGGTGGGGTTGTTGGGAGAGGTCAGGATGATGGCCTTGGTCTTGGGCGTGATGGCGGCCTTCAGCTCCTCCGGCACGATCTGGAAGTGGTTGTGCTCTGTGGGCAGGGAGACGGGCACGCCGCCCTGCAGCTGGACCAGGGCCTCATACAGGCCGAAGGCGGGGGTGGGGATGATGACCTCGTCCCCGGGGTTCAGGATGGTGGAGAAGGAGGCGAACAGCGCCTCCGTGGCGCCCACGGTCAGGATGATCTCACTGGGGGCGTAGTGGAGGCCATGGGCCTCGGCCTCGAATTTGGAGATGGCCTCCAGCGCGTAGGGATAGCCGTTGCCGGGGGGATAGTGGGTGTCGTTGGCGTCCAGAGCGGCCTTGGCGGCCTCCTTGATGACGTCGGGGGTGTTCAGATCCGGCTCGCCGATGGTCAAGGCGCAGGCGCCGGGGGTATCCCGCACCAGATAGGTGAACTGCCGGATGCCGGACAGCTCCACGCCCATAACGGCGTTGTTCAGAGTCAGGTCCATGGATTTTCACGCTCCTTTTTGTTCATGAAAATCAGTATATCCGGATGAAAAAGGGATGTCAACGGCAGTTTCCACAAAAAGGGAGGCGCCGAAAAGAAAGCGGCCCCGCCGCGGACTGCGGCGGGGCCTGCTGGGAGACTGCGGTTTCAGACAGGCTGGTCGGCGGAGGCGGCATCTTCCGCCGGCTGGCCCGTTTCGGCGGGGGCATCAGCGGGCGCCTCCTCCGGGGTGAAGGTCACGGGGGTCTCCCCGGCCCGGGTGACGGAGGTGCCGGAGAGAATGCCGCCGCCCTCCCCTGCGGTGTAGACGATGGTCACCTGATCCCCGGCGTTCAGGATCACCGCCAGGGGGTTCTCCGCGGCGTTGACGGCGTAGAAGGTGTCCTGTCCCTCCAGCCGCAGGAAGTAGTAGGAATTGCCGTCCAGCACGGCGGTGCGGATCTCAGCAATGGCACCGCTGACCTCCTCCTGGTCGGAGGGGGCGGCCTCCGCCTCGCCGTCGGAGATCAGGCCGTTGTCCGCCAGGGTCCGGCGGTAGTTGGCCTCGCACTCCGCCACGGTGCCGCCGGTCTCCACGATGTTGTACTGCTGGACGTTCACCATGGCGTACATCTTCACCAGGCCGTCGGCGCCCTTCAGGGCCATGAAATAGGTGGGCTGATCCGCGATGTTCAGCAGCAGGGGGAAGGTGGCGATATAGCTCATCTGCTGGACCTGGCTCTGGGCGGATTCCCGGGCGGACTGCTCCGTGGCGCCGGAGACGGAGTAGAACCGGGTCTCCTTGGTCCGCTGGTTGGAGAGGATGAAGCCGATGTTGGACTGGTCCGAGGTGACGGAGGTGACGCCGGTGTACATATACACGTCGTCGCCGATGGCGATATAGTTGTACCCGTCCGTGGTCAGGGTCACATCCCGCTGGCCGAAGATGGAGTTGAGGAAGCCGTTCTTGTACATGCCGTAGTAGTCGTACTGCTCCATGATCATCTCGGCGTCGTACACATGGTCCACCCAGCTGGGGACCTCCTCATAGTAGGTGCTCTCGCCGGTGACGGCGTCCACCAGCACAGCGCCCTGGATGTCCGTGCCGCCGAAGAGGCCGATGGTCTTCACCATCCGGGGGCAGACCCAGTAGGGATCTCCCTCCTCGTTGATCTCAAACACCGGGTCGGCAAACATATAGGTGGGGAAGTGGAAGCGCAGATGGCGGTACAGGTTCCGGCCGAAGTGCTCGGCAGTGGTGTACTTCATGCCCTCGTCCAGGCGGACCACCTCCGCCTCCTGGGTCACCATGTCGATGATGAGGTAGGCGGGCAGGCCGTCGGACCGGTTGGTGAACCACTTGATCAGGTCCCCGTATGCCAGGGAGGTCACCCGCACGGGCCGGCCCTGGTAGTTGATCTGGGTGTAGGAGGGCAGGATCTCAAACTGGGAGACCATGTCGCTGAGCTCGCCCAGCACCCGGCTGCCGAGCCTTGCGGCGGAGTCCTCGTCCAGCATGGGGATCTGGTCGTAGCTGATCTCCTCCACCTCCGCGGCGAAGTCTCCAGTCTGGACATCCAGCAGCTTGCTGTAGCTTCCGGCCCGGATCACCACCCAGGAGGTGAGGCCGCCGATGACGATGGCGGCGATCAGAGCCGCCAGGACCAGGAAGGGGACGGTGCACTGCTTCTTCACAAAGCCGAAGTACCCCTTCACGCCCTCCCCCTGAAAGCCGGAGGTGAGCACGGCGCACACGCAGTACACCGCGCACAGCAGGAACGCGAAGACATAGAACTCCTCCGCGTGGAAGTTCAGGGCGGGCAGCTCGAAGTAAAAGTACCCCAGGCCGAACAGCAGCGTCACGCCCAGATTGATGAGCGTCCGGGTGAAGGCGTTGCCGATGGCCTTGCGGGGCTTCCGCTCCCGCCTGGGCCGCTGGGGCTGGGAGGCGTCCCCGCCGCTGAAACCGCCGAAAGCGCTGGGGTCGAAGCCTCCAAAGTTAAATGAAAATGGCATGAAAACCCAATTCCTCCTTTTTCAGATGGGCCGAATTGAGACCCATGATACAGGAAAAGTGTGAACAAATCAAGGGTTCCCGTCAGAACACCATTCCGATTCCGAAAAGATTATGGTAAAATCAAAACAACATGTAAGCTCGGTGCGGAAACTGCGTGTAGAGAAGTGGAGAGGAGGGGCGGCGTTGGAGGATGCCCGGATCGTGGAGCTGTACTGGGAGCGGGACGAGGCGGCCATTGCGGAGAGCAGCGCCAAGTACGGCGGCTACTGCTATCAGATCGCCTTCCGTATCCTGGCCCTGCGGGAGGATGCGGAGGAGTGCGTGGGAGACACCTGGCTGCGGGCCTGGGAGGCCATGCCGCCCAGCCGCCCCGGCAGGCTGGATACGTTCCTGGGGAAAATCACCCGGAACCTGTCCCTGGACCGCTGGCGGGCCCTGCGGGCCCAGAAGCGGTGGCAGGGACAGGCGGAGCTGGCGCTGACGGAGCTGGGGGACTGCCTGCCCGCCTCCGGCGGCGTGGAGCAGGAGGTGGAGGCCGCCGCCCTGGCGGAGAGCCTGAACCGCTTTTTGGAGGCCCTGCCCCAGGAGAAGCGGGTGCTGTTTGTCCGGCGGTACTGGTATCTCTGCTCCGTGGAGGAGTTGGCCGCCTGGAGCGGCAGGCGGCGGGGCACGGTCTCCGCGGCGCTGTTCCGCCTGCGGCAGGACCTGCGGGAACACTTGGAGAGGGAGGGATTCACCCTATGACGAGGGAACAGCTGCTGGATGCTGTGGGAGACATCCGGGATGCGTTCATCCGGGAGGCCGCGCCGCCGGCCGCCTCGTACCGGAAGCGGCGGGAATTCCCCTGGACCGGCGCGGTGGCGGCCTGCCTGGCGCTGATGATCGTGGGCTCCACGTTCTTCCTGTCACAGCTGGACATGGGGAGCGGGGCCACCGGAAGCGACGGTGCCTCTGCCGCCACGGAGGACACAGCGGAGGTCGGCGAGTCCGGCGGAGCGGCGAACGGTGCAGCGGACGGCACAGATGATTCCGCGCCGGAGACAGGGGCGCTCACTGTCACAGTGGATGGCACGGTGTATGTGCAGGCAGGCGGCGTGAGCCGCCATCCGGAGACCTGCCCGGAGGGTTTCTCCTACGCTGGAGAGACGGAGCTGCCGGACACCGGGGAGCTTTGCCCCTACTATGCCGATCCGGACCGGCCGGGGCAGATCTATGTCTATCAGAGCTGCTGGGATGAGGAGACCGGAACCACCTATATGGCCTATGTCCGCTATGAGGCGGAGACAACGGACTGACCGCGGGCGGAAAGAGAAAACAGGGCCGCCGGAGGGGATTCCCCTCCGGCGGCCTTTTGCTTATGATCTTGCGTGTCCTCACGGCAGCATCAGCAGCTTTTTCAGAAATTCCAAACCGTGGGGCAGGACGGCTTCGTCATCAAAGGCGAAGTCCGGGGCGTGAAGCTGGGGCGTGTCCCCGGTGCCCAGGAAGAAGAACAGCCCCGGCACATACTGCTGATAGAAGGAGAAGTCCTCCGCCGCCAGCACTGGCTTTTCCAGCAGCAGCGGCGCGTCCTCGCCCAGCTGGGCGGCGATCCTCTGATAGAGCTCCTCGTGGTTCCACACGGCGGGATACCCCTCGCTGAGATGGACGTCCACGGTGCAGCCGGTCTCCGCTGCCACGGACCGGCCGATGTCCTTCAGCTGCTGGCGGCAGAAGCGGAAGGTGTCCTCCCGGTAGGTGCGCAGGCTCCCCTCCAGCACGGTGCGGCCGCTGATGGCGTTCCGGACCGTGCCGGAGACCATTTTGCCGAACCGCAGCACCCGGGGCTGGTCTGGGGGCAGCTGCTCCATCATGTCATAGGCCCGCTGGAGGTAGGAGATGCCCGCCGTCAGGGCATCCAGCCCCTCATCCGCCCGGGACATGTGGACGCTGCGGCCCTCCACCGTGATCGTGACCTCGTTGGACCGGGCCATCAGCGGGCCGGGGCGGGAGGCGATGACGCCGGCCTCCAGGCCCGGCCACAGGTGCAGGCCGAAGATCCGGCGGACCCGGTAGCGCTCCAGCACACCGCTCTCGCACAGCTTGCCGGCGCCGCCGGTGGTCTCCTCCGATGGCTGGAAGAGAAAGAGCACGTTCCGGGGCAGCTCCGCCAGATGCTCCGCCGCGTACTCCGCCAGGGTCAGGACCATGGCGGTGTGGGCGTCGTGGCCGCAGGCG
>DWXY01000129.1 GCA_019118935.1 Candidatus Oscillibacter pullicola | reverse complement strand
CTTCTTCCACTTCAACGTGGACCTGGCCCAGGGCCCCTGTGTCATCAAGCGGCTGCGGGGCTGCGGCGCCGGGTGCGAGTACGTGGCCGTCACCCCCGACGGGGACATCTTCCCCTGCCACCAGTTCGTGGGGAAGGAGGAGTACCGCATGGGCAACGTGTTCGACGGCTCCTTAAACATGGACATCTCCGGCAAGTTCGCCAACCAGAACATCTACACCCGCCCCGCCTGCCGGGAGTGCTGGGCCCGGTTCTACTGCAGCGGCGGCTGCTCCGCCTCCAACCTGCTGGTCAACGGTGACATAAGTCTGTCCAACGAGGTGGCCTGCGAAATGGAGCGCAAGCGCCTGGAGTGCGCCATCGCCCTGAAGGCCATCGCCGCCGGTATGGGGGAGGCCCCCAATACAGACGGTAATTATACAAACTGTAATCAGTGCGAGGACTGCCAAAAAGCGGAATAATCGAGATTTTGGGTCCTGATTTTTCAAAAACCACAACATAGCCTGCAAAACCGCGCCGTCGCAAGGGCGGCGCGGTTTCTTTGGTTTCATAAGTAGACATAACGCGATTTACATAAAAATTTGACAGAATGGAAAAATTTTTAGAAAATGCGGGAAAAGACTTGCGGGAACGCCGCCGGTGCGTTATAGTTTTAACATAAGCCGCCTGCACAGGACGCGCCGGGACCGGAGCAAGGCTGCAAATGCCCCCGCCGGGAACGCCGCGGACTTCGCTTCTATTTTTCGGAGCGGGCTCATAGGCTGGACATGAGGTGACAGCCATGAACCGACGCAACGGTGTACATCTGGGGCCCGCTCTGCGCCAGCTGGGCCCCCTGACCGCCCTGGGATGTTCCTTTGTTCTGGGCGGAGTGCTGGGCAGTCTGATGGTCAGCCTGATCGCCGGCCAGGCTGCCCAGGAGCTGGAGTCCTTTCTGCGGGACTATCTCTCCGCCGCCCAGGCCGGGGAGATCCAGGCCCGGTTCTGGCCCATGCTGTGGGAGCAGGGGCGCTTTTTGATCGGGCTGTGCATCCTGGGGGTCACCGCGCTGGGGGTGGCCGGGATTCCGGTCCTTTTTTTGGCGCGCGGATTTCTATTCTCCTTTTCCGTGGCCGCCTTCTGCCGGATCTTCGGTCCGGTGGGATTGGCGAGCGCGTTTTTCTTGTTTGGTCTGCCGGCCCTCCTGTGGGCTCCGGTGCTGTTTCTGGCGGGATGCCAGTGCCTGGAGGGGGCGTATGCCCTGCTGTGCCGGGTGCTGGGGGACGGCCGGGCGCCGCTGCCTCAGGGCTCCGCCTACTGGGGGAAGCTGGCGCTGTATGGGCTGGGCCTTGTTGTGTGTGTGACGTTGGAGTGTATGGCGGCCCCGGTGCTGCTGAAGGCCGCCGCCCAGTTTGTGTTGTAAATGCCTCCGTTTGGGAGAAGGAGTTGTCTGCGTGTCGGAGCTATTGGACCTGTTTGAGGAGTATTTGAAAACTGAAAAGAGGGCGTCGGCCAATACGGTCAGCTCCTACCTGCGGGACATGCGCCAGTTTGAGGCGGCCATGTCCAGCCAGGACACGGAGCTGGAGGAGGTGCTGACCCAGGACGTGGAGCGCTACGCCGCCTCTCTCACCCGGAAGGGGAAGTCGGCGGCCACGGTGACCCGTTCCATCGCCTCCATCAAGTCCTTCTACAGCTGCCTCATCGCCCTGGGGATCGTGGACCACAACCCGGCCAAGGGGGTGGTGGCCGCCAAGGTGGAGCGCAAGCTGCCCCAGATTCTCACCGGCAAAGAGGTGGAGCTGTTCCTGGAGCAGCCCGACAGCACCGATCTGAAGGGCTGCCGGGACCGGGCCATGCTGGAGCTGCTGTACGCCACCGGCATCCGGGTCAGCGAGCTCATCGCCCTGGACGTGGACGACCTGAACCTGTCCGCCGGAGTGCTCCGGTGCGTCAGCAAGGGGAAGGAGCGGATCATCCCCCTGTACTCCACCGCCGTGCGGGCCCTGAACGAGTACCTGCATCAGGTGCGCCCCCAGCTGGTGGAGTCCCCGGAGGAGACTGCCCTGTTTGTGAACATGAACGGAGAGCGCATGAGCCGCCAGGGCTTCTGGAAGCTCATCAAGTTCTACCAGGAGAAAGCGGGGATCGAGAAGGACATCACACCCCACACCCTGCGCCACTCCTTCGCCGCCCACCTGCTGGAGAACGGGGCGGATCTCCACTCCATCCAGGAGATGCTGGGCCACGCGGATATCTCCTCCACCCAGATCTACGCCCAGCTGGTGAACCAGAAGCTGAAAAATGTCTACAACAAAGCCCATCCCAGGGCGTAAGCGACAGGCCGGAGCACAGTGTGTTCCGGCCTGTTTTCCATCTTGCGCCGCCGTGGCCGCCGTGGTACAATATTTTCTGTATGGACTGAGAAAGGGAACGCATACCATGCTGATTTTAGGAATCGACCCCGGCTTCGCCATCGTGGGCTTCGGCCTGGTGGAGGCAGACCGCGGCCGGCAGCGGCTGGTGCAGTGCGGCGCCATCACCACCCCGGCGGGGGAGCCTCTGCCCGCCCGGCTGCTCCGGATTGCCGATGACATGGAGCTGCTGCTGGAGCAGTTCAAGCCCCAGGCCATGGCGGTGGAGGAGCTGTTCTTCAACAACAACATCACCACGGGCATCGGCGTGGCCCAGGCCAGGGGCGTGATCCTGCTCTCCGCCGAGCGCCGGGGCGTGCCCATCTACGAGTACACCCCCAGCCAGGTGAAGCAGGCGGTGGTGGGCTACGGCAAGGCGGAGAAGCGGCAGGTCATGGATATGACCCGCCGCCTGCTGAACCTGAAGGCCGTCCCCAAGCCGGACGACGCCGCCGACGCGGTGGCCATCGCCCTGTGCCACGCCCGCTCGTTCACCTCCCGGCTCCAGAGCCCCGACGCCGCCAGGCCGGGCAGCGGCCGGTATGAGGTGCGCAATCCCACCCGTTAGGAGCGAACAACACCATGTTTTACTATGTCAACGGCACCGTGGCCCA
>DWXY01000128.1 GCA_019118935.1 Candidatus Oscillibacter pullicola | reverse complement strand
GTGACAGGCTAGCGTTCTAACCAACTGAACTACCGGGCCATATATAACTTTGGTGGGAACAACTGGACTCGAACCAGTGACCCCCTGCTTGTAAGGCAGGTGCTCTAACCAGCTGAGCTATGCTCCCCGATTGCCGCTCGTGTCAGACGGCAAAAGTTATTATACTCAAAGACACCCGGTCTGTCAACTGGAAATTTAATTTTTTTACATTTTTTTCTGAAGCCCCCGGACCATGGCCTCCAGGTCCGCTTTGGAGAAGTGCTGCACGTTGTCGCAGAAGCGGCAGGTGAGGTCCGCGCTGCCCTGCTCGTCGATCATGGCCTGAAGCTCCTCCGGCCCCAGGCTGATGAGGGCCCGCTCCATCCGGTCCCGGCTGCAGTAGCAGCGGTACTCGATGGGGCTCTTCTCCAGGATTTCCAGGTCGAAATCCGACAGGGCGCGCCGCAGCATGGCCTCCGGGTCCGGATCGCTCCGCAAAAGTCCCGTCACCGGCCCTGCGGCCATCAGGCTGCCCTCCACCTTGGCGATGACATCCTCGCCGGCGCCGGGCAGCAGCTGGATCAGATACCCGCCGGCGGCCAGCACGCTCTGGTCCCGGTCCACCAGCACCCCCAGGCCGCAGGCCGTGGGGATCTGCTCGGACTCCACGAAATAGGCCGCCAGGTCCTCCGCGATCTCGCCGCCCAGCAGGCCTACGCTGCCCACATAGGGCTCCTTCATGTTCAGGTCCCGGATCACCGTCAACGTACCCTCATGGCCCACAGCGGTCCCCACATCCAGCTTGCCGTCGGGCCGCAGGGGCAGGTCCACAGCAGGATTGTCCACCGTTCCCCGGACGTTGCCCTGGTTGTCGGACACCGCCAGCAGCGTTCCCAGCGGGCCTCCGCCCTTGATCTGCAGCGTCACGCTGGCTCCATCCTCCTTCAGGGCGTTGCCCATCATGGAGGCCGCAGCCAGCGTCCGGCCCAGCGCAGCCGTGGCCACGGGCAGGGTCCTGTGGATCTGCCGGGCGCGCTCTGTGAGCGCCCGGGTGGAAACTGCCGTGGCCTTGATATGGCCATCCTTGGAGATGGCCCGGATCAACTGATCACTCATTGTACAAACTCCTGTTTTATCTTGGTCTGACCGGCTTTTGACACCGGAAAATCCAGCGGTCCTCCTCCGGCACCGGCGGACGGCTGGTGAGGTCGCCGGTGACGGTGACGGAGCCGAAGCCCGCCTCCGCCAGATACGCCTCCAGCTCCTCCCGCTCCCAGGCCCGCTCCCGGTGCTCCTCAAAGGCCCGGTCCCAGGTCCCGTTGGCGTTCAGCCGGAACAGGTCCACCTGATAGGTGCAGATCTTCCGGCCGGGGGCGTAGAAGGTCCGCCAGACGCAGCAGCTGTCCTCTGTCTCATCCAGATAGACCTGCCCGTCCATCCGCCGGAGCTTGTAGGGGGTGTTCACGTCGAACAGGAACAGCCCGCCGGGCCGCAGCCAGCGGTATACCCGCCGCAGCGTCTCCCGCAGGTCCGCCGTCCGGGTGAGGTAGTTCAGCGCGTCCAGGGTGGAGACCGCCGCGTCCACCTCCATGCCCAGGCGCAGGCGGGGCATGGACTGGTGCAGGAACACCGGCGGCTGCTCCAGCGCCGCCGCCTTCCGGGCCGCCTGGGTCAGCATCTCCTCGGACCCGTCCACGGCGATCACCCGGTATCCCCGCTCCGCCAGCAGGCAGGCGATGGTGCCGGTGCCGCAGGCCAGGTCCAGCACCGTCTCCACCGGGAGGGCGCTTCTGCGGAACTGCCGCGTCAGGTAGTCTGCCCGCCGGCGGTATTCCACATCCACCGTCAGGGCGTCGTAGCTGGCGGCCAGGGCGTCATAACTGCTCATTTGTCCTGCTTCTTGTACCGGGCGAAAATCTTCTCATAGGCCCCGGTGCCGTAGCTGAGGGACCGGTTCACCCGGCTGATGGTGGCGCTGGAGGCGCCGGTGCGCTCCAGGATCTCGTTGTAGATCATGCCGTCGTCCAGCAGGGAGGCTACCTCGAACCGCTGCTCCATGGCCCGCAGCTCCGACACGGTACACAGATCCTGAAAGAACTCATAGCACTCCTGCTCGTCCTTCAGCAGCAGGATCGCCTTGTACAGCTCGCCGTTCTTTTCCTTCTTGCCGATCTTTACCATATCCAGTACCCTTTCTGGGAGGCTCCAACAGATTTGCGGCGCTTCGCCGCCAGGATGTATTTTAACACTCTGCCGCGTGAAAGTAAAGGGCTCCGGGCAGAAAATTTTTACGCTTTAAAGCGTGCCCAGTCACCCCGCCCGCCGGCCGGGCATAGGCTGGTGCAGAACAGCATCTTTGCGGAAGGAGCGGCGCCCATGAACGAACCTCTCACCCAGCTGCACACAGAGGCCATGACCGCGGAGCGGGAGTGGACCGTGGAGGAGATCCCGGTGCTCTCCGCCTCCGTCTCCCTGCCGGAGCCGGTTCCGGCGGCGGACAAAGTCTCCCGCCGCATCCGGCGGTATTACCAGCTCCAGTGCCGCTCCTTCCTGCGCTACTGCGAGACGTACCTCCTGCCCGCGGCGGCGGAGGAATACCGCGCCGCCCTGGCGGCCAGCCTGCCCCTGCCCCGCCTTCGGGCGGAGCTGAACTATCAGGTCACCTACAACGACGGCGGCCTCTGGAGCCTGTACACCCAGTCCCGGGAGAGCGGCTTTTCGGGGCGCCCCACGCTCCTGCGCCATGGGGACACCTGGGATCTGACCTCCG
>DWXY01000127.1 GCA_019118935.1 Candidatus Oscillibacter pullicola | reverse complement strand
AAAAAATCCTGATCCATGAGGCAGTCAAAGACGGCGAGGGAAACCGGGTCCAGGAAATCGAAATCTTTTACCGCTTTGTCGGCAATATAGACCAGCTTTCCAAGCCCGTATCTTTAACTGCGTGAACCGGGCCGGTCTGTGCCGGACGCGGAGCTGCTAATCCGGCTGGCGGAGGAACTGGACACCACCCCGGCGGCCCTGCTGGGGCCGGAGCTTCCGCAGGCGGCGGAGGCGGACCGGGTGGCGGAACAGCTGGGCCGGATCAACGAACAGCTGGCCATCAAAAACCGCCGGGCCCGTCGCATTTGGAAAATTGTGGCCGGGGTGCTGATCGGCGCAGTGGTGATCCAGCTCCTGCTGCTCCTGCTCAGCATGGCGTCGTTCCGCAGTTTCCAAACGGAGGCGGAATCCACCGTCCAGGCGCAGGAGCTCCCGCTCGGAGAGCCGTAAATCTGTATTGCGAAAAATTTCGGGGCGGCGGGAAGCGAATTGCTTCCCGCCGCCGCTGTCTGCCTGGAAGACCATGTCAGGCCACGGGTTCTTCTGAGAAATCTCCCGCTGCCAGCATAGTTTCCATCAAAATTCCATACCCTTTGCTTGGATCGTTCAGCAGGACGTGGGTCACCGCACCGGCAAATTTGCCGTCCTGCAGGATCGGGCTGCCGGACATGCCCTGGACGATGCCGCCTGTGGCGGCCAGAAGCTCCGGGTCCGTCACGGAGATCACCAGGTCCCGGCCGTCCGCCGCGTTCTCTACAACCTGTAAAATTTCCACATCATATTCCCGAACGGCATCGCCCTCCACATTGGAGAGGATGGTGGCAGGACCGGCGTGGACTTCCCCGGCGGCCGCCACCGGCATGGGATCGCCCAGCCGCTCGGTGAATTCGCCGGGGTCCAGCGTGCCGAAGACGCCGCTGGTGGTGTTGGCGTACAGATCACCCAGATCTGTGGCCAGGTCGAAATCGCCCCGCAGCTCACCGGCCTCGCCGATGGCGCCCTTCTTCACCGCCTTCACGGTGGAGGGCAGGATGGAGCCGGAGGCAAAGGGCATCAGGAGCGCCGTGTCGGCGTCCGTGATCCCGTGCCCCAGAGCGCCGAAGGCGCCGCTTTCCGGGTCGTAATACGTCATGGTGCCGATGCCGGCCATGCTGTCCCGAATCCAGGCGCCGATGCAGTAGGCGCCCTTCTCGTTCTGCTCCGGGGAGACAGAGAGCGTCACGCTCCCGCCTTCCCGGCGGACCTGCAGGTCGGTGGCCGTCTCCCCATTCTCCTGGAGCAGGGATTGGAACTGCTCCGAAGAGGTCACGGAGACGCCGCCACATTTGACGATGATGTCGCCGGTCTGCAGGCCGCAGTCATCCGCGGGCGTGCCGCTCTCCGGCGCCTTCACCACCATCACCCCGCGGGCAAAGAGCTTGATGCCCACCGTGTGGCCCACGGGGACCAGCATCCGGGCGGAGGTGTCCTGGTCCGTGCCGCCGGCCGTCACACCGGCAGCGCGCGCCGGCATGGCCGCGCACAGCAGCAATGCCAAGACCAGCGCCGCTCCGCCCCGCAGCGCGTGTCTCGCTTTTTGAAATGGTCCATACATGAAATCACCCCTTTCCGAAACGCGGCCGGCAAATCCGCTGATCTGCCGGCGAGGTTATCATCTGCCGCAGGCGGAAAAACACGCCTTGCAAAATGCGGAAGCGGCCCCATGGCAGGCTTTGACTGTGCCGCCGCGGCGGCAAAAAAACAGGACCCGCAGGCAAATACCCGCAGGTCCTGGAAAAAATCGTTCAATCCCGCTTGTTGAAAATTTTGAAAATATCCTCGAAGGGGTCGTCCTCCGGCTCCTCCGGCTTGGGCACATCCTCTTCCTTCAGGGGCATGGGCTCCGCCGCGGCGCTCTGCTGGCCCGCGGCCCCCGCCTGGATGGGCGGCACCTTGGGCAGCTGCTCCGGCACCTTGTCAAAGCCGGTGGCGATGACGGTGACCCGGATCTCGTCGTCCAGCGTCTCGTCGAAGGTGGCGCCGAAGATGGTGAGCGCGTCGGGATGGACCGCCGCCTGGACCAGGCTGGCGGCCTGCTCCACCTCCTCCAGGCCGATGTCCATGGAGCCGGTGACATTGATGAGCACGCCCTTGGCCCCCTCGATGGAGGTCTCCAGCAGGGGGCTGGAAATGGCCATCTTGGCGGCCTCCTCGGCCTTGCCCTTGCCGGCGGCCCGGCCCACGCCCATGTGGGCCATGCCGGCGTTCTTCATGATGGCGGTGACGTCGGCGAAGTCCAGGTTGATGAAGCCGGTGTCCCGGATCAGGTCGGAGATGGACTGCACCGCCTGGCGCAGCACGTCGTCCGCGATCTCGAAGGCGTTGGCGAAGGTGATCTTCTGGTCCGTGGCGTGCTTCAGCCGCTCGTTGGGGATGATGACAAGGGAGTCCACCTTGTCCTTCAGCTCCGCGATGCCGGCCTCCGCCTGCTGCATCCGCCGCCGTCCCTCGAATCCGAAGGGCTTGGTGACCACCGCCACGGTGAGGATGTCCATCTCCTTGGCGATCTCCGCCACGATGGGGGCGCCGCCGGTGCCGGTGCCGCCGCCCATACCGGCGGTGATGAACACCATGTCCGTGTCCTCCAGCGCCTTGGCGATCTGGTTGCGGCTCTCCTCCGCGCTCTTGCGGCCCACCTCGGGGTCGGAGCCGGCGCCCTGGCCGTGGGTCAGCTTTTCGCCGATCTGGATCTTATAGTTGGCGCTGGAGACATTCAGCGCCTGCTTGTCGGTGTTCACAGCCACAAAGTCCACGCCCTTGGTGCCGCTGCGGACCATGCGGTTGACCACATTGTTGCCGCCGCCGCCCACGCCGATGACCTTGATATTGACAACGGTATCGGGACCGGTCTCCAATCCAAATGCCATATAGTGGTGCCTCCTACTATCGTTTGTGTAAAAAGGGAGGATCGTCCCTTTGGATTCACAATATCCTGTATCTCATAACATTTAGTTTATTGTATGACACTTTCGTCCTCCGGTCAAGAGTCCATCGGGCTTTTCCCTCAGATTTTTGTCCGGAAAAAGGAGGGGCGGCGGTCCGTCCCCCCTGTCTCGGCAGGCTTCTGCCAAATCCGCCCCTCTCAGTCCAGCGTGAGGATCGGCGGATTCAGGTCCAGGCGGATGCTGCCCGTCTGGTTGCTCTCCAGCTTGCTGATTCCCGCCTCCAGGATCTGCAGCATCCGGTCATAGTCCGCGTTGTACTCCATCTCCACGGAGAAGCGGCCGGCGTAGTCCATGGTCAGCCGGGACAGATCGTCCAGGTGGATGGCGTCCACCCGGTCCGTCAGGCCCGCGGCGTCCAGCGCCGCCAGCAGCGCCAGCAGACTGGTCTGCTGATTGGCGAACTCCGTGGACAGGGCGATGTCCGTGCCCACCGAGGGGGCCAGCAGCTCGCAGCCGTCGATCACCGCATAGTCCCCGGCCTGAGACGCCGGCAGCTGCTCCACGATCTTGCCCTTGGGGCTCAGCAGCCAGGCGCTGCCGTCCTGGATCACCGCCAGGGGCGTGCCGCACTCCGACACATCGATCATCAGGGTGTCCGGCAGCTCCCGCCGGATGCGGATGTCCTCAATATCGATGTAGGGCAGCTGCTCCGCGATGCTGCGGGCGGCCTCGTACTTGTTCAGCAGAAAGAGGTTGTCACCCAGCTGGATGCCGCTGGCCTCGATCACGTCCTTTTCGGTGTACCGCTCAGTCCCCGTGACCTCGATGGTGTCCACCCGGAAGAACAGCGTCAGGGCCGTCACCACGGCCGCGCAGATCACCAGCACGGACAGCAGCTTATAGAGGAAGCCGAAGTTTCCCCTCCTGCGCCGCCGGTTGGAATGTCTGCGTCTGGCCATGTCGTCTTCTCCTAGCTGTTTTCTGTGTCTTCCACCCGCTCCGCGTCGGCCCCCAGAGCCCGCAGGTCCCGGGCCAGGTCTTCGTAGCCCCGGTCGATGTGGCAGATCTGGGAGACCCGGGTCTCCCCCTCCGCCGACAGGGCCGCCACGCACAGGGCCGCCCCGCCCCGCAGATCCGTGCACCGCACCGGCGCCCCGTGGAGCCGTTCCACGCCCGTGACCACCGCCACCCGGCCGGATACCCGGATGCTGGCCCCCATGCGGATCAGTTCGTCCACATGGCGGTAGCGGTTTTCAAAGATGTTCTCTTCAAACACCGTGGCGCCCCGGCTGCGCAGCAGGGCTGCCATCAGCACCGCCTGGGCGTCTGTTGGAAAGCCGGGATAGGGCGCCGTCTGCACCGGCCCCACGGCCCGCAGCCGCTCCCGGCACAGGGCCCGGATGCCCCCGCTGTCCGCCGTGACGGCGCAGCCCGCCTCCCGCAGGGCGGCGGTGACCGTGGCCAGGTGCCGCTCCTCCGCGCCCCGGAGATAGATGTCCCCGCCGGCGGAGGCCGCCGCGCAGAGGTAAGTAGCCGCCGCGATCCGATCCGGCATGACCCGGTACGTACAGCCGTGGAGGTCCTGCCCGCCCTCTATGGACACGGCGGAGCTCCCCGCCCCGGACACCCGGGCCCCGCAGGCGTTCAGGAAGTTCTGCAGATCCACCACCTCCGGCTCCCGGGCGGCGTTGGAGATCACCGTGACGCCCTCCGCCCCGCAGGCGGCCAGCATCAGATTCTCCGTGGCCCCCACGGAGGGCATCCGCAGCACCACTTCCCGGCCCCGCAGCCGGTCCGCCCGGCAGTGGAGGAAGCCGCCCTCCTCCCGGATCTCCGCCCCCAGGTCCCGCAGGCCCGAGAGGTGGAGGTCGATGGGCCGGGGGCCCAGCTCGCACCCGCCGGGGTAGCTCAGATCCGCCTGGCCGCACCGGGCCAGGATCGCCCCCAGGAAAATGGCGGAGGAGCGCATTTCCCGCATGAGTACATCCGAGATCTCACAGCGGCGCAGGGCGGTGGTGTCCACCGCCAGGGCATCCGCCTCCCAGTGGGCGTCGCAGCCCAGATGCCGCAGGATGCGGATGGAGGCGTCCACATCCCGCAGCCGGGGGCAGCCCAGCAGCGCCACCTGTCCCCTTGCCAACAGCGTGGCCGCCAGGATGGGCAGGACGCTGTTCTTGGCCCCCTGGATCGTGACCTCGCCCTCCAGGCGGCGGCCGCCTCGCACCGACAAAAGCTGGCTCATATCCGTTCCCCTCCGAATCCAGAATGGTTCAACAGTCCATCCTATGGCCGGCGGGGTTTCGTGGTTACTGGCAGATTTCCAGCACAGTTTGATAAATTCGCTCTGTGGCGTCCCGGATTCCCAGGGCGGACATGGCCCGCTCCATGGAGGCCCGGCGCGCTCCGTCGTGGAGGATGCCGCAGGCCGCCTGGAACAGCGCCTGACCGGAGCAGTCCTTCTCCAGCAGCACCGCGGCGCCGCCGGCGTTTTCCAGGACCCTTGCGTTTTTTTCCTGGTGGTTGTTGGTGACATAGGGGGAGGGCACGATCAGCGCCGGGACCCCCAGCGCCGTCAGCTCGCTGATGGTGGAGGCTCCCGCCCGGCAGAGCACCAGATCCGCCGCCCGCATGACGGCGGCCATGTCGTAGATGTACTCCCGCACCTGCAGCGCCGGGTGGTCCGCCAGGTCCACCCCCTTCTCCCGCAGCAGCTTCAGCAGCACCGGATAGCCGTCCTTTCCGGCGCCGTGGATGTGGTGGAAGGGCTCCTTGGCCGCCTCCAGCACCAGGAAGTCCGCCATCTGCCGGTTCATGCCGGAGGCCCCCAGGGACCCCCAGAAGGACACCAGCAGGGGCCGGCCGTCGTCCACGCCCAGGGCCTTCTTGGCCTCCGCCTTCGTCAGGTGGAAGAAGTCCCGCCGCACCGGCGTGCCGGTGACGATCACCTTCTCCGGATGGCGGTAGTGCTCCCGGCAGGCCTCAAACCCCACCATGATCCGGTCCGCGAAGGGCTCCAGCATCTCCGTGGTGAGGCCGGGCACCATGTTGGACTCGTGAACGGCCGTGGGGATCCCCGCCTTGGCGGCGGCCTTCACCATGGGGAAGCTGGCGTAGCCCCCCGTGCCGATGACCACGTCCGGCCGGAACTGCCGCAGGATGGCCCGGGCCTCTCCAGGGGCCCGAAGGAGATTCCCCACGGAGACCAGGTTGTGCCGGATCTCCCGGGGCTTGAAGGACCGGTGGAAGCTGGAGATGTGGACGGTGCGGAAGTCGTATCCCGCCTTGGGGATCAGGTCCTTCTCCAGTCCCCGCTCCGCTCCCACGAACAAAAATTCCGTCTCCGGGTCCTTTTCGCGCATCAGCTGGGCCAGCGCGATGGCCGGGTTCACATGCCCGGCCGTGCCGCCGCAGGTGAAGATCACCTTCTTCAATGATGCTGCCACTTTGCTGCACTCCAATCGAAAGATATGAGATAAAAGTTAAGGGACAAGAGATTTGGTGTCCGGCATAGCCGGACATTTTTGAGATTCCGCCTTGATCTCTTATCTTTTATCTCTTAACTCCTATCTGGATCGTACTACCCCGCCTTTGTGGGCTTCATCTGCCGTGAGACCGACAGGACGATCCCCATCTCCGCCAGCTGGATGGACAGCGCCGTGCCGCCGTAGCTGAAAAACGGCAGGGAGATGCCGGTGGTGGGCAGCAGGCCCGTCACCACGCCGATGTTCAAAAACGTCTGAAGGCCCACCAGGGTCATGATGCCCACCACCATCAGGCTGCCGAACCGGTCCCGGGCGTGGAGGGCGATCCAGAAGCCCCGGAGGATCAGCGCCGCGAACAACAGCATGATGACGGTGGCGCCGATCAGGCCCAGCTCCTCGCAGACGATGGCGAAGATAAAGTCGTTGTGCTCCTCCGGCAGGTAGAGGAACTTCTGGCGGCTCTTGCCCAGGCCCACACCCCACAGGCCGCCGGAGCCGATGGTGATGAGGCTCTGGCGCAGCTGGTAGCCGGCTCCCTGGGGATCCAGCCAGGGGTTGTGCCACATCTCGATGCGGGAGGCGTTGTAGCCGATCACGCCCAGCACCAGATACAGCAGCAGCCCGGCTGCGCCCATGGCCAGCCCCACCCATCTCCAGTGGATGCCGCCCACCAGCATCATCACCGCGCCGGCGCCCATGATGAGGATGGCGCCGGAGAGGTGGGGCTCGATGCCCACCAGGGCCGCCAGAACGATCAGCAGCACCGCATAGGGGGCGATGCCGTAGCGGAACGTCTGCATACGGTCCTTTTTCTTGGAGATGCTGTCGGCAAAGTAGATCACCACCGCCAGCTTTGCGATCTCCGAGGGCTGGAACTGCAGCGAGGTGCCCGGGATGCCCAGCCAGCGGGTGGCGTTGTTCCGGGTGATGGCCAGGGGGTTGCCCGGCACGATCACCAGGATCAGCAGAATGACGGCCAGATACAGCAGCGGCTTTGCAAGACCGCGGAACCGCTGGTAGTTGATCTTGCCGATGAAGAGCATGGCCGCCACGCCCATGATGGCGAATACGCCCTGGCGGATGAAGTAGGACATGGGGTTCTGGCCGTCCGTCTCGTAATAGGCGGAGGGAAAGCTGGCGGACAGCAGCATCACCAGGCCCACGCCGGTCAGCAGCATCACCAGGATGAAGAACGGCAGGTCAATGGGGCCCTTGGCCAGTTCCCGGCTCTCCTGCTCCAGCTCCCGGCGGCGCTGCTGGCGCTCCTGCCGGGCCAGGGCCTCCTCCCGGCTCATGGGCCGCCGGCGGGCCGCCGGGGCTTTTTTCTGCCGTACCATACTGCTTCCCTCCTCTCGGGGTCTGTGGATCTTGCCGCGCTCCGCAGCGGGCCGGCGCAGAGTGCTCAGAATCGTCCCTGGACGCCCAGATAGGCCAGAACGCAGCCGGCCAGCGTCACCAGGGAGAACACCGCCACCAGCTTTGCCTCACTCCAGCCGGAGAGCTCCAGGTGGTGGTGCAGGGGGGCCATCTTGAAGAACCGCTTGCCGTGGGTCAGCTTGAAGTAGCCCACCTGGATGATGTCGGACAGCGTCTCCAGGATGTAGATGATGCCCACGGGGATCAGCACCAGGGGCATATCGAACACAAAGGCCAGCGCCGCCACCGCGCCGCCCAGGAACAGGCTGCCGGTGTCTCCCATGAACACCTTGGCGGGGTGGTGGTTATAGACGAAGAAGGCCGCCAGTCCCCCCGCCATGGCCGCCGGGAACAGGGCCTGGATGCCGTAGGCGCTCCAGAGGATGCCGGCCACGGTGAAGAACGCCATCACCACAAAGGTGACGCTGGCAGCCAGGCCGTCGATGCCGTCGGTCAGGTTCACGGCGTTGACGCAGCCCACGATGACGAAGGCCGCGAAGATCAGATACACGATCCAGTTGATAGTAAAGCTGATGTTCAGGAAGGGGATATACAGGTCGTTGGTCAGCAGACCCTCGTACCGCATCAGCACCAGGAACACCACCGCCGCCGCCAGCTGAAGGATGAACTTCTGCCGGGCCGTCAGTCCCTCGTTCTGGTGCTGGCGGACCTTGCGGTAGTCGTCCACAAAGCCGATCAGGCCGAAGATCAGGGCGAAGAGATACACGTAGAGGTGCCAGAACACCCCCTCCAGCATGAAGCTCCACCCCAGGATGAACACGGTGACCCCCGCGCCCAGGATGAACATGATGCCGCCCATGGTGGGCGTGCCGGCCTTGGACTTGTGCCACGTGGGGCCGTCCTCCCGGATCTCCTGGCCGGCCTTCAGCTTGCGCAGCTCCGGGATGAGAAATCTGCCGATGAGCAGCGTCAGCACAAAGCTGACGGCCGCCGCGATCAAAGAAAGTGTCATATATCCGTCTCCCTCTCCTTCGCCGGGCACAGCCCCGGCCCTTTGGTGCGTTCCTGATTCCAGCGGTTCTCCGGCGGCCGATTCTCCGCCGGATGTCCCGCCGTATCCCATTGTCCATGCGGCGCCGCCCATGGCTGACAGCCGCATTTCGCGCGGGCCGTCCGAAGTGAATTCGGCCGATTTCAAGGGTTTGCCCGCGGCAAACCGCTTGACGCCGGACGCCCGGCGGTCACTTTCCGGCCAGATGGTCCGCCACGATCTCCCGTTCGTCCATGTGGTGCTTCTCGTGGTTCACACCCCGCATTTGACTCAAATCGTCCGAAGTGAATTCGGCCGATTTCAAGGGTTTGCCCGCGGCAAACCGCTTGACGCCGGACGCCCGGCGGTCATTTTCCAGTCAGATGGTCCGCCACGATCTCCCGTTCGTCCATGTGGTGCTTCTCGTGGTTCACTTCCTGGTAGGTCTCGTGGCCCTTGCCGCACAGGGCGATGACATCGCCGGGCTGCGCGTGGTCCATCGCCCAGTGGATGGCCTCCACCCGGTCGCAGATCACCTGGTAGGGGGTACCGCTGCCCTCCAGGCCCGGCAGGATGTCGGCGATGATGGCCTCCGGGTCCTCGGTCCGGGGGTTGTCGGAGGTCACCACCACGAAGTCCGCCAGCTCCGCCGCCACGCTGCCCATGATGGGCCGCTTGGTCCGGTCCCGGTCGCCGCCGCAGCCGAACAGGGCCACGGTGCGGCCCTTGGCAAAGCCCTTCACGGTGCGGAGGATGTTCTCCAGGCTGTCCGGGGTGTGGGAGTAGTCGATCAGGACCGTGTAGTCCTTTCCCGGCGTGGGGACCACCTCCACCCGCCCCTTCACATGGGGAACCGTGGACAGCGCCCGGGCACTCTTTTCCAGGGGAACGCCCAGGGCCAGGGCCGCGCCCAGCACATCCAGCGTATTATATACCATAAATCCGCCAGGAATGCCAACTTTGATGGGCGTCCGGCCATCTTTCGTCACCGCGTCGAAGGCGATGTGGTCCGCCGCGAGAAGGATGTTCTCCGCCCGCAGGTCCGCCGCGGCGTGCTCTGCGTAGAGGTACCGCCGGCAGGTGGCGTTTTGCAGCAGCCGCTCCATCCACGGGTCGTCGGCGTTGCAGACACCCACGTCGCAGTTCTGGAACAGGATGGCCTTGGCGTCGCAGTAAGCCTCCATGGTCTTGTGGAAATCCAGGTGGTCCTGGGTCAGATTGGTGAAGATGCCCACCGCGTAGTGGATGCCGTACACCCGGTCCAGCGCCAGAGCGTGGGAGGAGGCCTCCATCACCACATGGGTGCAGCCGGCGGAGCGCATCCGGGCAAACAGCTCCTGGAGCTCCAGGGACTCCGGCGTGGTGCGCTCGGTGGGCACCACCTCGTCGCCGATCAGATCCTGGTTGGTGCCGATCAGGCCCACCTTGGCCCCCAGCTCCTGTTCCAGGATGGCCTTCAGCAGGTAAGTGGTGGTAGTCTTGCCGTTGGTGCCGGTGACGGCCACCATGGTCATGCTGTCCGCCGGATGGCCGTAGTAGTTTGCGGCCATCACCGCCAGGGCCCGGCGGGAGTTCTCCACCAGAACATAGGGCACGGAGCTGTCCTCCGGCGGCCGCTCGCACACCACCGCGGCGGCCCCCGCCGCCATGGCCTTTCCGATATAGGCGTGGCCGTCGGCGGCAAAGCCGGTCATGGCCACAAAGACGTCCCCGGGCGCCGTGGTCCGGGAGTCATAGCTGATACGGGTGATCTCCGTCTCCATGTCCGCGGTGGCGGACCGCAGGGAAAGCCCCGCCAGCAGCGTTTTTAAATGCATCGTATGCACACCCCTTTTGTTCAGTCTGGCAGCAGTTTGCCGTCCCTCATTATAAACAAGGGGATTTGCAAAGTATACGGAGGAAGGTGCCGAAAACCATGCAGAACCTGCTTTCTCAATCCAGGACGGAGTTGTCGCCGAACTGGACGGTCACCACCGTGCCCGCCGCCACCTCCGTGCCCGCGGGAAGGGACTGGGTGATGGCGTAGACGTTGCCGGAGCTGGCTGTGGTGGTGCCGGTGACCTTCATGATAAGTCCGGCGTTGGTGATGGCCTTGTTGGCCTCAGAGGCGCTCTTCCCCACCACATTGGGCACGGTGCAGGGGGTGTCCGGCTTCTCCTGGCCCAGGTAGAGGATGATGGAGGCATTTCCGGGCACGATGGCGCCGCCGGCGGGGGTCTGGTCGGTGACCGTGTCCCCGTCCCCCACGGTGCGGAAGGTGAAGCCCAAGTCGGCCAGCCGCTCTTCGGCGGCCTCCCGGGTCTGGCCCACCAGATTGGGGACCGTGGTGTCGGCGCCCACCAGCTCCTCGGCGGTGTAATCCGGCTCAACGCCCAACAGAGGCAGGATCTCGCTCATGATCTGGCTGGCCACCGGGGCCACCATGGTGCCGCCGAACACGGCGGTGCCGGTGGTGCGGCTGGGGGTGTCCATGGTCAGCAGCATGATGTACTGCGGGTCGTCCGCCGGGGCGAAGCACATGAAAGACACCACCACGTCCTTGGTGCCGGTCTTATCCCCGGTGCCGGTCTTGCCGCCGATGCGGTAGCCCGTCACCTGTCCGTTGCGGCCGCCGCCGTCGGACACCACCCACTCCAGGCACTCCCGCACCTTGGCGGAGGTCTCCTCACTGATGACCTGCCGCACCGCCGTGGTCTCGTGCTGGCTGAGGATGTTGCCCTCGTCGTCCAGCACCTGTTCCACCAGATAGGGGGTGTACAGGTAGCCGCCGTTGATGGTGGCCGCCTGGGCCCGGATCAGCTCCAGGGGCGTGACGTTGAAGGTCTGGCCGAAGGAGTAGGCCGCCAGGGAAACCACGTTGGAGTTGAAGCTGTCCTCATTGGCGAAGATGCCCTCCGCCTCAGCGGGCAGGTCGATGCCGGTGGTCTCCATGAGGCCGAAGGACTTGAGGTACTTGTAATAGGCCTCGGTGCCGATCTTCAGGCCCATGGTGACGAAGGCCGGGTTGCAGGAGTTGCCGGTGGCCACCTTCAGGGTCTGGGTGCCGTGTCCGGCCCGCTTGGAGCAGTTGATGGGCTTTCCCCAGCCCTCCACGTGGATGGAGCCGGTGCAGGTGAAGGTGGTGTTCATGTTCACCACGCCCTCCTCCAGGGCCGTGGCCAGCGTGATGGACTTGAAGGTGG
The DNA here is from genome assembly GCA_019118935.1 of Candidatus Oscillibacter pullicola. Lineage (GTDB taxonomy): Bacteria > Bacillota > Clostridia > Oscillospirales > Oscillospiraceae > Oscillibacter > Oscillibacter pullicola. Next base: position 28,097 of record DWXY01000127.1, on the reverse strand, counting down.
AGCCGGGCTCATAGGTGTCCTGATAGCACTTGTTCCGCCACTGCTTGAACTGGACGGTGGCCCGGGCATTCGTCAAAGCCTCGTTATACTTTTCCTCCGTTTCATAGGTTCCACGGTTCTGCTGGATTTTCGCCAAATCGGCGTCCAACTCCGCCTGAAGCTCCTCGGTATAGATGGTGGAAAAGTCGCCGGGGTCATAGTTGGGATAGGAGGCCATGGCCACGATGGCGCCGGTGTTCACGTCCATGACGATGCCGGTGCCGCCGTTGGCCGCGTCGTACTTATCCAGCATGCTCTCCAGGCCCTTTTCCAGGGCGTACTGGACGTTGGTGTCCAGGGTCAGCACCAGGCTGCTGCCGTTCTCCGCTTCAAACATTTGTTCACCGCCGCTGAACAGCAGGGGCGTGCCGTTGACGTTGGTGGGCGTGACGGTCAGGCCGTTTCTGCCGCTGAGCACGTCATCATAGGACGCCTCCAGCCCGTAGGCACCCACATTGTTGGCATTTACGAACCCTATCACATTGCCTGCCAGAGAGCCGAAGGGATACAGACGCTTGGTGTCCGGCGTCAGATGGATACCCTGGAGGGAGGTGGGCCGCCTGCTGGGATTGGAGATCAGGACGGTGTTGCCGTCCTCGTTCACCATGGTGAGCTGGTTGCCCTCGTCGTCAATCTCACCATTGATGAACCGGCGGACCTCATCGGCCACGTCCTGGTCCACCTTCTTCTTTATCACTTCATTCTGCCGGTTGGTCCGCCCCAACTGCTCCAGAATGGTCTCCTCCTCCACATCCAGGATGCGGCTGAGGCCCCGGGCGATGTACGCCTGGTCCAGTACCGCCGGCGGTGTGTATGATTCCCCGTTTTCAGCGGCAGCCTCCGCAGCCTCCTCAATGGCCTGCTCCTGCTTCTCCACCCAAGATGCAATGGCCTTGGGGTCAACAAAGACGGTCTCCGTGGAGTAGGAGATGGCCATGATCTCGCCGTTTTTGTCGTAGATCGTCCCCCGGGAGGCGCTGATGACCATGCTGTCGGTCTGCTGGCTCACCGCCTCGGCCTTCAGCTCGTCGTGCCGGTTGATCTGCAGATCGTACAGCTTCCAAAACAGCACCGTAAAGGTGGCCACGCCCAGCAGCAGCATGATGAACATCGTCCTGCCCCGGATCACCTGGTTCGCCCGGCGGGCGGCGTCGCTCTTTCTTCTGGGTCTGTTCGTCATGCCTGTTCTCCTTTCGGAACGCCGGGACTGCTTCCCCCGTCCATACGCAATACCAAAGCAAGGAGTAAGAAGGCCCCCTTCTTACTCCCCACCGTTCGCTTCATTATAGTGCGGCCGTCACTCGAAATATTCCACCACGGCGTAGATCCCGTGGTTCAGCGAGGTCAGCAAACGGCTGAGCAGATTGGACTCCTCCTGCTGATAGACCACGGCACTGTCGCCCTCCGACAGGTCGATGTAATAGATCTGGCTGCTGCTGGGCTTGCTCATGCCCGCCGCCTCCGCCACCTCTTTCACGGTGGCCAGGTCGAACATCTGCTCGTGCTGGGCGGTGAGCGTGACATTCTCCGTCTGCAGCTCCTCCAGCTGGTTCTGGAGGGACACCACCTCGTCGGAGATGATCGTCAGCTGGATGTAGCCCATCAGCACCATCACCGCCAGGCCGATGGCCGCGCCCACGCCCAGAACGGAGAGGACGGACACCTTCTGCCGCTGGCGCACCTGCGCCTTGGACAGGCTGCGCACCCGGGGCTTTGCCTTGGGGGCGGCCTCCGCCGCCGGCTGGTGCCGGGGAGCCTCTCCGGCGTGCCGGAGGGCGCGCTCCCGGACTTCCCGGTCCAGGTCGTACGCCAAGTCTCCATATACCGCGCTGCGGCTGTTGTACCGCAGTTCCCGCGCTGCTGCCAAAGAAGGTCCCTCCTTTTGCTCCGCCATACCGGCGCGGAGCCGTTCTCACACACATGGATGCCGGGTGGTCCCGGCGTGGTCAAAGGTCAAAGCCGCACTTTTCCGCCACCCGCAGCTTGGCGCTGCGGGCCCTTGGATTCTCCTCCAGCTCCGCGCCGTCCGCCGTGATGGGCTTGCGGGTCACCAGCCGCACCTGGGGCTTCCTGCCGCACACGCACACCGGAAACTCCGGCGGGCAGACGCATCCCCGGGCCAGCTCCGCCAAGGTCCGCTTGACGATCCGGTCCTCCAGGGAGTGGAAGGTGATGACGGCCAGGCGGCCGCCGGGATTCAGCCCGTCCACCGCCGCCCGCAGCATGGGCGGCAGGGCCTCCAGTTCGCCGTTGACGGCGATCCGGATGGCCTGAAAGCTCCGCTTGGCCGGGTGCTGCTTCTCCCGCAGAGCCGCGGGGGGCATGGCGCCCTTGATGATCTCCACCAGCTCCAGGGTGGTCTTCACAGGCGCGGTCTCCCGCGCCCGGACAATAGCTCTTGCAATGGCGGGGGCATACCGCTCCTCGCCGTATTCAAACAGGATGCGCCGCAGCTCCTCCTGGCTCCAGGTGTTCACGATGTCCGCGGCGCTCAGGGGCGCGGAGGTGTCCATCCGCATGTCCAGCGGGGCGTCCTGCATATAGGAGAAGCCCCGGGAGGCGTCGTCCAGCTGGGGAGAGGACACGCCCAGGTCAAAGAGCATCCCATCGGCGCCGCTGACGCCGCACCGGGACAGGACCTCCTTCAATTCTGAAAAGTTGCTGTGGACCAGTGTCACCCGGTCCAGCCAGTGGGCCAGACGGTCCTGCGCCGCATCGATGGCGGCCTGGTCCCGGTCGATGCAGATGAGCCGCCCGGTGGTCAGCCGTCTGGCGATCTCCCGAGAGTGGCCGGCTCGTCCCAGGGTTCCGTCCACATAGATCCCGTCGGGGCGGATGTTCAGCGCCTGGATGCAGGCGTCCAGCAAAACAGGCTTGTGGGTGTATTCCATCGGCGCTCACCCGCGGCTGCGCCGCACGCGGGCCAGGGCATCCATGGCCGCGGCCATATCGTCGCTCTCCAACATCCGCTGCTCCCGCTCCGCCCAGGTCTTCTCGTCCCAGATTTCGGCGAAGGAGTTGAGGCCCACGATGGTGGCGGTCTTCTTCAGCCCCGCGTGGGCCCGGAGGCTGGCAGGGATCAGCACCCGTCCCTGGGCGTCCGGCTCGCACTGGACGGCGTTGGCGTACAGCAGCGTCAGCGCCCGGGCCTCCGTATAGGAGAGGTCGTCCATCTCCTCGGACATCTGGTCCCACTTGGCCTGGGGGTAGATGGTCAGGCAGTGCTCCGCGCCGATGGTGATGTAGAACGTGTCGCCCAGGGCTTCCCGCATGGCGGAGGGGATCACCAGACGGCCCTTGGAGTCGATGCTGTTGTTGGATTTTCCCAACAGCCTGGCCACGGTTGATCCCCCCTTTCCCGCGATTTTTGGGTCTGGATGGGTTCTCTCTGGCACTTAGTCTCTACTTTTACCCACTTTTCCCCACCACATGCTCTGAGTATAAGCGAAATTGGCTGGGATTGCAAGCAGTTTTTTCCGGGAAAACTGCCGCTGAGAACGCCAAATTATGGCATTTTTCGGCCAAAATCGCCATTTTAAAACAGATGTTCGACAGACCTTTGACAAGTTTACGTAAAATAAAAAACACCCCATGACGCAAGAACTTGTGCCATGGGGTGCTTTTTTTTATTTTGTCCGCAACATCTAGAGCATTCCGAAAAAGTTTCGCCAAATCCTTCGGCGTTTTTCACAAATTTTTAGGATTACGGTTGACCAGCGGCATCATTCCTCGCCGCTGTCCTCCTGGGGCGGGGTCCTGCCGTCCAGCTTGTCCCGCTGCTCCTGCATTTTGGCAGCGGAGGCGCTGCGGAAGCGCACCCGCTGCTGCTTCACCTCATCCAGCGCCATCTGCACCGCCTCCTCCGTGCGGGCCAGGGCGTCCTCGGCGTACTCGTTGGTCACCTGGTACAGCTGGCGGCAGCGCTCCTCCGCCCGGGCGACCATCTGGCGGGCCTTCTCCTTGGCGGCATAGAGCACCTCGCTGTCGGACACCTTGGTCTTGGCGTCCAGCTCCGCCTGACGCATCATCCGGTCCACGTCCCGCTTGGCGTCCTCCACAAACTTGTCCCGGGCGGAGAGCAGCTCCTGAGCGCGCTTGATCTCCACCGGCAGCTGGGCCCGCAGCTCGTCCAGCAGATCCAGCAGCTCGTCCCGGTCCACCATGCTCATGTTGGGTTTCAGGGCCGGGGACTTGGCGTCCTCGATCCGCTCGTACAGCATATCGATCAAACGGTTCACATCATTTGCCATGGGACTCATCCTTCCTTCTTTTCCGTCATCTCCCGCACCAGAGGCACGATGGACGCGGGTAAATAGTTTTCCAGCGGCTGGTGATAGCGGATCATCTCCCGGGCCATGGAGGAGCTGAAGTGCTGATACGCCGCGCTGGCGGGCAGCAGCAGCGTCTCCAGCTCCGGATGGATCCCCCGGTTGATGAGGGCCATCTGATATTCCATATCAAAGTCCGTGGTGTTGCGCACGCCCCGAACGATGGCGGAGGCGTGGTGCCGCACCGCGAAGTCCGCCAGCAGGCCCGGCCACAGCTCCGCCTCCACATTGGGCAGGTCCGCCACCGCCGTCCGCACCAGCTGGAGCTTCTGCTCCGGTGTGAACATCTGGTTTCGCTTTTCAGCGTTGGGGCTGACGCAGACGCAGACCCGGTCAAAGCAGGCGGCCGCCCGCCGGATGATATCCAAATGCCCCAGGGTGATGGGGTCGAAAGAGCCGGAGCAAATCGCTGTTCTCATGGGGGTCATTCCTCGTTTTCTTGGTCTCCGCCCCGGCGGATCAGCGTCAGGGCGATCCTGCCGTAGCGGTAGGTGCGGTGCACCCGGTAGGGCGCCGCAGGCGCCGGAAGGCTCCGGTCCGCCGGGTGTTCTGCCACAATTATACCATGGGGATTGAGAATGTCAAACGCTGTCAGATGGGCGACGGCGGGCTCCAGCAGCCCCGCGGCATAGGGCGGGTCCAAAAACACGATGTCGAACCGCTCCCGCAGCGACCGCAGGAACTCCATGGAGTCCCCCGCCACCACCCGGGCCCGGTCCTGGAGCTCTGTCAGCTTCAAATTCTCCCGGATCAGCTTCACTGCGTCGGCCCGCCGGTCCACGAACACGGCGGAGGCAGCCCCCCGGCTGAGGCACTCGATGCCCAGCTGGCCGGTGCCGGCGAACAGGTCCAGCACCCGGCGCCCCTCGATGTCGAACTGCAGAGCGCTGAAGAGCCCCTCCTTCACCCGGTCGGTGGTGGGGCGGGTCTCCATTCCCTCCAGCTCCTTCAGCCGGCGGCCGCGGGCAGTGCCGGTAATCACGCGCATGGCGTTTCCTCCTCTCGGTGTCTCCGGCTCTCGCGGGCGCCGGAGATCAGGTACAGGATCAGCCCCGTCCAGACGAAGCCGAACAAAATGGCGTGGGTGGCGGTGAATGCCTCCCCATACAGCGCCACGGACAGCAGCAGCTGCATGGTGGGATTGATATACATCAGAATGCCGGAGAGGGTCATGGGCGTGGTCTTCATGCCGGCGGCGAAGAACATCAGCGGCACAGTGGTCACCACGCCGGACACCGGCAGCAGCAGCCACTGCCACCCGGAGAGGACCCCGGCGGCGCCGGTGCCGTGGGCCTCCATCCAGAAGATCAGCACCAGGGCAAAGGGCGCCAGGGTCAGCGTCTCCACAAAGGTGGAGACCGCCGCGTCGGACCGGACCCGCTTCTTCAGCGCCCCGTAAACGGCAAAGCTGCCGCCGATCACCAGGGCGATCCAGGGGATCTGCCGGTAGCGGATGACGGTGATCACCAGTCCCGCGAAGGTCACCGCCACCGCCAGCCACTGGAGCTTTGTCAGCCGCTCCCGGAACAGGACCGTCCCCAGCAGGATCGCCAGGATGGGATTCATATAGTAGGCCAGGCTGGAGTCGATCATGTGCCCGTTGGCCACCGCCCAGATGTAGACGCCCCAGTTGACGCAGACCACGCAGCCCGCGGCGGCCAGCAGCCCCCACTCTCTCCGGTCCCGGAACGCAGCCCGCACACCGGCCAGCCGGTCCCGCCGCAGCAGCAGGATGCCCCCGGTGAGCACCATGGACCACACGATGCGGCTGGCCAGCACATATAGAGAATCCACCTGGGCCAGCAGCTTCCAGAAGATGGGCAGCAGGCCCCAGATGACATAGCAGGTCAGCACATACAGCGGGCCCTTGTTTTTCATTGGGTCGCCCCCTCTCTCCTCCGGTCGGCGGCCTGCGGCCGCCAGTTTCCGAAAAACCCCGTGATTTGTCTATTTTACGGCAAGCGGCGGAAGATTTCAATAGCTTTCCGCGCCGGAGCCGGGTCTTTTTTAGACTTGTACTTTCACGGAGAATCGTATATAATAAGATTCTCAAAGTACAGGCTGTGGACAGCGGCTGTCCAGAGCAGGCGGCCCGCCGCCCTTCGTGCCAAACTCCTGGGAAAGAAAGGACGTTCTCATGATTCAATTCAAGTCTGATCACGGCGACATCTCTGTCAGCAGCGCCGTCTTCTCCAACATCACCGGCATGGCGGCCACCAACTGCTTCGGCGTCAAGGGCATGGCTTACCGCTCCATGACGGACGGCCTGGTGCACCTGCTGCGCCGGGAGGCCATGAGCAAGGGCGTCAGCATCACCTATCACGACGACAACTCCATCTCCATCGAACTCCACATCATCGTGGAGAACGGCGTCAATCTCCCCGCGGTCTGCCGCTCCATCATGAATGAAGTGCGCTATGTCGTCACCCGGAACACCGGCGTCACCGTCAAGGACGTGGACGTGTGTGTGGATTCCATGACCCTGTGAGGGAGGAACGAGACAGATGAACGAACAAATCACCGGCGCACTGTTCAAGCGGATGGTGCTCCACGGCGCGGCCGTCATCACGGCCCAGAAGCAGGCCATCAACGACCTGAACGTCTTCCCCGTGCCTGACGGAGACACGGGTACCAATATGTCCATGACCATCGGCACCGCCGTGACGGAGCTGCGCAAGAGCGAGCCCGCCACCGTGGACCAGGCGGCCTCCGTCACCGCCTCCGCCCTGCTGCGGGGGGCCCGGGGCAACTCCGGCGTCATCCTCTCCCTGCTGTTCCGGGGCCTGTCCAAGGCCCTGAAGGGCCGGGAGACTGCGGACGCCGCCGCCTTCGCCGCCGCCATGCAGGAGGGCGTCTCCGCCGCCTACAAGGCCGTGATGAAGCCCGCCGAGGGCACGGTGCTCACCGTCTCGCGTCTTGCCGCCAAGCAGGCGGTGGACACGGCCGCCGCCGGAGAGACGGACCTGGAGAAGGTCCTGGCGGACGCCATCCGGATGGGCTACGCCACCCTCTCCCAGACCACGGAGATGAACCCGGTGCTGAAAAAAGCCGGCGTGGTGGACGCCGGCGGCAAGGGCTATCTCCTGATCCTGGACGGCATGCTGGCGGAGCTGCGGGGCGAGCCCATGCCGGAGACGGAGACAGGCGAGCCCAAGGAGGAGAAGGCGGACTTCGCCGCCATGGCGGCGGAGGACATCACCTTCGCCTTCGACACGGTGTTCATCGTCCGCAAGGCCATGGCCGACATCTCCCTGGAGCCCCTGCGGACGTATCTCAACAGCATCGGCGACAGCCTGGTGATCGGCGAGGACGACGAGGCCTTCAAGGTCCACGTCCACACCAACATCCCCGGCAACGCCCTGAACGAGGCCCAGAAGTACGGCACGCTGGAGCTGGCCAAGATCGAGAACATGCGGACCCAGGCGGACGACCTGGCCGCGGGCAAGCACGTCCAGAGCACCGACGACCTGGACGCGGTGGAGGCGGAGCTGGAGTCCGCCCCCGCGGAAGAAGCGCCCGCCGTGGCGGCGCCGGAGAAGCCCTACGGCTTTCTGGCGGTGTGCGCCGGGGACGGCCTGGCCGCCGTGTTCCGGGACCTGGGGGCCGACGGCGTGGTGTCCGGCGGGCAGACCATGAATCCCTCCACCGAGAGCATTCTGGAGGGCGTGAACAAGATCCCGGCGGAGACGGTGTTCGTCCTGCCCAACAACGGCAACATCATCATGGCCGCCCAGCAGTGCGCCGCCCTGACGGAGAAGCAGGTGGTGGTGATCCCCACCAAGACCGTGCCCCAGGGCATCACCGCCATGATGAACGTGGACTTCGACGCGCCGGACGCGCAGAGCATCACCGACGCCATGACGGACTGCCTCAGCTCCGTCACCACGGCCCAGATCACCTACGCCGCCCGGGACTCCGACTTTGACGGCTTCGCCATCAAAGAGGGCGATTATCTGGCCCTGGAGGAGGGCAAGCTCTTCGGCACGGACGGCTCTCTGGACACGCTGCTCCACAAGCTGGCGGAGGACGCCGCCGGGCGAAAGGCCTCCTTCATCTCCCTGTACTTCGGCGAGGATGTGCAGGAGGCGGACGCCCAGAAGGCCGGGGCCCTGTTTGAGGAGCTGTGCCCGGAGGCGGAGGTGGCTGTCCTCTCCGGCGGGCAGCCTGTGTACTACTATATCATCTCCATGGAGTGAACCATGAGGGCGCTGTTTGCAAGAAACAGCGCCCTTTTTGGAAAGGAGCGTGCCTGCATGAAGACCTGGAAGCTTCTGCTGCTCTCTCTGGTGCCCGGCCTCTGGGGCTGGCTTTGCAACCATCTGATGGCTGTGTCCCTGACCGGCGGCCCGGCGTTCCTGCTGACGCTGGCCTTTTATATCCAGGCCCCGGCGGCCATCGTGTTCTGCCTGTGGCTGGGGCGGCGGTGTGGCCGCTCCGGGCTGGGATATCCCGCCTGCCTGCTGCTGACCCAGTGGCCCAGCCTGGTGAGCTTCGCCCTGTACGTGTGGCAGTTCTGGTTTGTCACCGACGAGGCCCGGAGCCTTCTGCTGTCCGGCTTGGGGCAGTATCCGGCCGGGCCCCTGTTCTCCCCCGCCTTCCGGCTGGTGTGGCCCTTCGCGGGCAGCGACTGGGGCACGCCGGAGACGACGGCGGCCACCGCCATCTCTCTGGTGCTGCTGGCGGTGCTGTTCTCCTTAGGGTTCTGGTGGGGACGGCGGAGCCGGTCTTCTGCCTCCTGAAACGCACACGGCCCGGACCTGATGGTCCGGGCCTTCTGTTATCCTCTGTACCAGATCAGCATGCTCAGCCGGGCCTCCTCCGCCCCCGGGTTGCGGTAGCTGTGGGGCTGGTCCGCCGGGAACCGCATGGAGTCGCCGGTCTCCAGCCGGTACGTCTCCTCCGGCAGGCCGATCTCCGCCTCCCCGGCGAAGACGGTCACATACTCCTCCGCCCCCGGCAGGTGGGGCTGGGCCTCCAGACTGCCGCCGGGCTGGATGACGATGCGGTACGTCTCGAACCCCCGCTCCTCGTCAAAGGGGAACACCGGATAGTTCCGGTACCGCCCCCCGTCCTCCTCCAGCGCCGGCGCGGCCGCCGCCCGCAGCAGCACCGGCCGCTGCCGGACCGGCTCCACCAGGGAGGTGAAGGACACCCGGTAGCCGTTGGCGATCTTCCACACCATGGAGATGGTGGGGTTCACGTCCCCCTTCTCAATCTGGGCCAGCATGCTGCGGGACACCCCCGTCAGCCGTGCGGCCTCCTCCAGCGTCAGCCGCTTCTCCTCCCGGAGCCGCCGGGCGTTCTCCGATACCACTGCGTTGATCTCCAAAAGTTTCTCCGCCTCCCCTATTGACGAGATATTGGACTTGTGGTACATTATAAAAGAAATCTGGTATGTTGGATGTTTCAACGAAGATATTGTACCTCTTTTTTCAGAGGCCGTCAACCCCTCTGCCTGTCCATCCAACGGAAAAGGAGTGCATTGCCATGTACACACTGGAGCTTGCCCGGGAGGCCGACGTCCAGCGCCGCGGAGAGATCCTGGACGAGGGCAGGGCCTTTCAGCGGGCCCAAGGCTTTGTTCAATGGACGGAGGACTACCCTAACACAAACACCATCCGGGAGGATATCCAGAACCGGAAGGGCTATGTCATCCGGTTTGACGGTGCCATCGCCGCGTGTCTGTGCATCGACTTTGACGGTGAGCCCGCCTACAGGGAGATCCAGGGCGCCTGGCAGACGGAGGAGCCCTATGCCGTGGTGCATCGGATGGCCTTTGCCGACGAATTCCGAGGCCGCGGGCTCACGGAGACTGCTTTCCGCCTGATCGAGGCCCTCTGCCGGGAGAATGGCGTCCAGAGCCTCCGGGTGGACACGGACCCTTCCAACCAGCGGATGCAGCACATTCTGGAGAAAAACGGCTTTTCCCACCGGGGGACGATCTTCTTCCAGGGTGGGGAGCGCATGGCCTACGACAAGGCCCTATAAGGCTGCAGAACGGGCCCCGGCTTTCGCCGGGGCCCGTTTTTGTCCCTGTCCTGTTGTTGGCGGGAGCCTCTCACAGCGCCGCCATCTGGGCCGCCACGCTCTCCTCACAGCTCCGCTGGGCCTGGAGGGTCTTGTCCATCAGCTCCTCCAGCGTCCAGCCCAGCCGCTCGGCCCCGGTCTTGATGACGTCCCGGGAGCAGCCGGCGGCGAACTTCTTGTCCTTGAACTTCTTCTTCAGGGAGCTGACCTCCATGTCCTGGCAGCTCTTGCTGGGGCGCATCAGCGCCGCCGCGCCGATGAGGCCCGTCAGCTCGTCCGCGGCGAAGAGGACCTTCTCCATCTCTTCCGTGGGCTCCACGTCGGAGCACAGGCCGTATCCGTGGCTGCATACGGCGTGGATGAATTCGTCGCTGCAGCCGATCTCCGCCAGCAGCTCCGGGGCCTTTTTGCAGTGCTCCTCCGGCCACTTCTCAAAGTCCACGTCGTGGAGCAGGCCCACGGTGGCCCAGAAATCCGCGTCCTCGCCGTAACCCAGCTCCTGGGCGTACCAGCGCATGACGCCCTCCACCGTCAGGGCGTGCTGGATGTGGAAGGGCTCGGCATTGTACTTGCGCAGCAGCGCCAGGGCCGCGCTTCTCTCGGGACATGCTTTCATCTTTGATCGCTCTCCTTTTGTAAAATCAGACCGGGGCGGCATCCCGGGGATCCGGGTCGCCCTCCAGGGTGACGAAGTAGTCGTAATAGGGCAGCAGGAAGGTGAAGTCCTGTTTCAGGCGGTCCACGATGTCCCGGCTGAACAGCTCATCCGTCAGCTTGTCATTGTGACAGATGGTGAAGCTCCTGGCCCGGTACCAGGGCTCCAACAGTTTGGAAGGGGCAGGGGCCCTGGGGCGCTTGTAGTCCTCCGTCTCCAGGACAAGCTCCTTCTGGCGGTTCAGCTTCCGCATCAGCTTCTCCATGGCGGCGGGGTCCCGGTCGATCCGGGCCCGCAGCTTGGCCATCGTCAGCGGCTTGGGCATATAATACCCCATGCCGCAGGTCCACCCCTCCGGCATCAGCTCGAACCAGAAGGTGGGGTGGGCCGTCCACTCCTCCGAGGGCTGCTCGATAGAGAACCACAGGCTCTCCTTGTAGGGCCCCCGGCCGTGGAGCCGCCGGACGTCCCGGTAGATCCGGGTCACCTTGCGGATGAGCCCCAGATCCGGCCGCTTGGCGGCGATGTAGTCATAGAGCTCGTCCCCCAGCTCCCGCATGGGCTGGTAGAAGTGGGTCAGATAAATCTCCTTGTGAGCTTCAAACCAGGTCCGCTCGTTGTTGAAGCGGATGCCCCACATGAAGTCCACAGTCTCGTCTGTAAAGCCGGTAAACATCCCGTTCCTCCCGCTGGATTTCAAAATTTAGAATTTAGTATAACACATTTTCCGGCCATGGAAAAGAGGGGAACGGCGTTTTTTCGGCGCCCTTCCCCTCTTTCTGCTCACAGCGCCCGCTCCAGCAGGGCCATCAGCTGGTCCGCCTGGCGGTAGGATTCCTCACCCAGCTCCTTCAGCAGCCGCCCCAGACAGGGGTCCGTAGTCTCCTCCCCTGCCCGCAGGTAGTTCATGCCGTTGCAGGCCTCCACGTGATACCGCTCCCGCAGGGCGGGGCACCAGCTATCTATGGGAATCCGCCCGCTGGCCACCGCCGGGCGGTAGCAGTTCCCGGTGATGAGGTAGTAGGCCGTCATCAGCCGCCGGGCCGCTGCGCCCGACGCGTTCGCCAAATCCCGCAGTGTCCCCCGGGCAAAGGCCGGCGCCCGTCGGACAAATGCCTGATAGGTCCGCCGGTCCGACAGCTCCACCTCGATGAAGCCCTCGATGACTCCCAGGTCCTCCTGCGCCATGGTGCCCATGCAGCAGGGGTTCTCCTCCGCGCCGGGCAGCTGCTCCATGGCCGGAACGGCCGCAGGCTGGGGCGCCGCCGGTGCGGCACCGGAGGCCAGGGGCGCCATCGCGGGCACTGCCGGCTCCCGCAGGTCGGGATAGGGCTCCAGGTTGGGGGCCACCCGCCGCCAGATCTGGTCGTATTTCCGGAAGTCATAGGTCTCCGGTGTATGTATGGTCTGTTCCATCCAGGTCCCTCCTTTTCTCCCCAGTGTATGCGACTGGGAAAAAACGGTTCCTGTTGCAAAAATCACACGTATGAAATTCGTCCCAGGGTTAAAATATCATAGGACGAGAGTTCCCTTTTTCATTGCTTTTTCCCGTTGTTTCTGTTAAAATAGGGAAACTGCGAGGATTGATGCCAGCAAAGGAGGTTCCGATTGTATGCTGGAATTGAAACATATCAGCTACGCCGTCCGGGAGGGCGACAGTGAGCTGGGGATCTTAAACGACATCTCCCTGACCATCGACGACCACCGGCTGGTGGTGTTCACCGGTCCCAACGGCGGCGGCAAGACCACCCTGGCCAAGATCATCATGGGTCTGGTGAAGCCCACCGGCGGCCAGATCCTGTGGAACGGTCAGGATATCACGGACCTGGGAATCACGGAGCGGGCCCGTCTGGGCATCAGCTACGGCTTCCAGCAGCCCCCCCGGTTCAAGGGGCTGACGGTCCGCAACCTGCTGACCATCGCCTCCGGGAATGAGAAGCTGTCCAAGGACCAGTGCTGCCAGTACCTGACAAAGGTGGGTCTGTGCGCCAACGACTATCTGGACAGGGAGGTGGACGCCTCCCTCTCCGGCGGCGAGGTGAAGCGCATCGAGATCGCCACCATCCTGGCCCGCAGCAGCCAGCTGATGATCTTTGATGAGCCGGAGGCGGGCATCGACCTGTGGAGCTTCGCCCGGCTGACAGAGACGTTTGAGCAGATCCACGCCAGCGGCACCGCCACCATGATCATCATCTCCCACCAGGAGCGGATCATCTCCCTGGCGGACGAGATCATCGTGGTGGGCGATGGGGAGCTGCGCCACCGGGGCACGCCCGAGGAGATCCTGCCCCAGATTCTGGCGGACACCCTGTCCGGGTGCCCGGTGCTGACGAAAGAAGGTGCTGCTGTATGATGGACACACAGGTGGACCGCGAGCTGCTGGAGAAGATCGCGGACCTGATCGGCAAGCCCGTGGGGGCCTTCAACATCCGCAAGGACTGCGGCTGTGACGGCCGGGTGTCCACGGAGCACATCAAGATCGACGACCGGACCGACGGCCACGCCGGCATCGACATCCGGATCCTGGACGGGACGAAGGGCGAGACCTGCCACATCCCCGTCATCATCACCAAGTCCGGTGTGGAGGAGACGGTGTACAACGACTTCTACATCGGCGAGGACTGCGATGTGGAGATCGTGGCCGGCTGCGGCATCCATAACTGCGGCGACCAGGAGTCCCGCCACGACGGCATCCACACCTTCCACATCGGCAAGAACTCCCACGTCCACTACTCGGAAAAGCACTACGCCGAGGGCGACGGCAAGGGTGAGAAGGTCATGAATCCCCAGACCATCGTGTATCTGGAGGAGGGCGCCTCCATCCAGATGGACACGGTGCAGATCCGGGGCGTGGACTCCACCAAGCGGTACACCAAGATCGTCTGCGGCAAGGGGGCCGAGGCCGTTATCACGGAGCGGCTGCTGACCCACGGCCGCCAGGTGGCGGACAGCGACATGGTCATCGAGCTGAACGGCGAGGACGCCAAGGGCCGGGTGATCTCCCGGTCCGTGGCACAGGACGAGTCCTCCCAGGTGTTCCGCCCCTGCGTGGTGGGCAACGCCAAGTGCTTCGGCCATGTGCAGTGCGACTCCATCATCATGGGACAGGCCAAGATCAGCTCCGTGCCGGAGATCGCCGCCAACGACACCGAGGCCCAGCTGATCCACGAGGCAGCCATCGGCAAGATCGCCGGGGACCAGCTGCTGAAGCTGGAGACCCTGGGGCTCACCGAGGAGGAGGCGGAGGACCGGATCCTCAAGGGATTTTTGGCGTAAACACAGACCGCGAGGCGGCTGGCCGGAAGGCCGGCCGTCTTTTTTCTCTCCCCGGTGGGCGGGGAGGCGGGCATGGGGCCCCTGGGGAGAGATGCGGGCCGCCGGACGGCGGCCGGGGGGATCCTGCTCCCGCAGGGGGGCTTGCCCAGCGGGGATGCACCCCCCATTTTCTTTTCCCTCTTGTGGAAAAGAAAACGGGCCGTGCACGGTCCAAAAGAAAAGACCGCTTTTGGCGCACGCCGGCGCGTTCGCGCCTCTGTGCTGACGGGGATCGGCGTATCGGTGCCTGCTCCGATTTGGCCTTGCCTTCGGGCACGCTATGGTCTTCTGCGAGTTTGCAACTGCCGTCCCGTGGCGGATGGTGCGGAGGTCGTCGGGGTGCAAGGACGCATTTGAACTGCTCCTCTTTCCGCGCGTTCCGCTTCGCTACGCGCTACCGGGGCGGTCGTGGCGGCTTGTACCAGCAGGCGGACGAGGGCGTCCCCCCTACGGCAGGACTATGGCTTTCGGCGTTCCCGTAGGGGCCGATGCCCTCATCGGCCCGTTGCAGAAGCCCCATCAACCACCGGGCCAGCGGCAGCGAAAAGCGGCGCAGGATGTATCCCAGACCTCCCCGGGCTGGAGGTTTCCCCAAGGGCAGCGCGTTTCCGTCCCTGACTGCCGCAAGGGACTGCCAACCATCCCCCGCCGGCGGCAGGAGGTCTGCGCAAGCGCAGACCGACCCGCCGAAGCGTTTTTTCTCTTTGGACCGTGCACGGCCCGTTTCTCTTTTGGCAAGACCAAAAGAGAAATGGGGGGTGCATCTGCCCAGCCATCAGCATGGCTGTCATTCCGCGTCCAATGGGACGCACTCCCCCTTCCGCAGGGAAGATTTTCTCCGATCCGTGTAACGAATCCCCCGCCAGCCGGACATACCTGACAGAGAGGAGGGAGAATCCCCATGGAGGATATGGAACAGATCTACCAGGCCCATGCCAGGACCGTCTATAAATTTCTCCTCTCCCAGTGCCATGACGCCGACCTGGCGGAGGAGCTGACCCAGGAAACCTTCTACCAGGCCGTCCGGTCCATCGACCGGTTCAACGGCTCCTGCAAGGTGTCCGTCTGGCTGTGCCAGATCGCCAAGCACCTGTGGTACCAGCACCTTCGGAAGCGAAAACCGGAGGAGCCCCTGCCGGAGGACAGCCTGCCGGGCCCCTCCGCTGAGGAGGCCACCCTGGCCCGGCAGGGCCACCTGGACCTGCTGCGGCAGATCCACGCCCTGCCTCCCAACACCCGGGAGGTGATGTACCTCCGGGCCTTCGGGGGCCTCAGCTTCCGGGAGATCGGGGACGTGCTGGGACGGACGGAGACCTGGGCCCGGGTGACGTTTTACCGGGGCAAGGAGGCACTGCGGAAAGGAGGAGCAGACCATGAAGAACATTCCTGAATTATCCTGCGCCATTGTGGAGGACCTGCTGCCCACCTATGTGGAAGGACTGACCTCGGAGGAGACCAATATGGCGGTGGAGGCCCATCTGGCGTCCTGCCCCGCCTGTGCCGCCAAGCGGGCTGCCATGGGGGCGGAGGATGTTCCTTCCGAAGAGGCGGCCGAGGAAACCACCCGGGAGGTGGACTATCTGAAAAAAGTCCGGCGCCGGGGCCGGCGGCGGATCATGCTGGCGGTGCTGTCAACCTTGCTGGTGCTGGCGGCGGGCTTTGCCGCCAAAGCATTCCTCATCGGGTCCCCCCTGGACCCCGACCGGATGGTGGTCACCTCATTCTATCAATGGGACGGCCGCTTTCAGGTAACTGTTGTCTCCACGGACTCCGGCGTTGCCTTCCACGGCTGGACAGAGGAAAACCAGGATGGCGTGGTCTCCATCACCGCCCGGAGCGTCCTGCCCTCCTTTCTGTACCACACCGATGGCGGGACCCGCAGCTTTTCCTCGAAGGGTGTGACAGAGATCTGGCTGGGAGAGGTCGGCGAGGGGCGGCTGATCTGGCAGGAGGACACGGAGATCTCCGCCGACGCCTGGACGCTGTATCAGGCCCAGACCCCCTACGTGGGTGACGCCGCTGCCGTGGGGAAGGTTCTGGCGGCGGTGGACACCTGGTACGGTCCCCCCATCGTCGACTACACCATCAGCCTGCAGACGAGCCAGGAGCCCTACGGCCTGACGATCCACTTTGCTGACGTCACCGCCCACATGTCCGGTGCCGGACGCGCCCTTGACAAACGAATGTACGCCACCGCCCCCACCCTTCTGGCGCTGATCGGCAACCTGGGGCAGGTGCAGTGGACCTACGCCGCCCCGGACGGCACCGCAGTGACCCGCTCTGTGACACTGGAGGAAGTGGACCAGGCCCTGCCGGATTGGATCGAAGCCTACAATCTGGATGCCGGCGCGGATTGGACTGCCCCGGAGAGCGTCAAGGATTATGCCGCCTCACCGGCAGCCCTGCAGCAGCTGCTGGACCTGACATGTCACGGCTTCTATGTGGTCACGGAAGAAGATGGAACCACCATTTTCACCCCGCAATTCTAAAACAGCGTCAGAAGTGCCCCGCCTCGAAAGAGGCGGGGCACTTCTACTTCGCTGATAAAAGCGGCTCATTCAATTCCCTTGCCGTTGTTCCACTTCCACTCCCGGATCTCCGGCAGATCCACGCCGTGATCCTTGATATACTGGCGGTGCTCCACCAGCTTGTCGTTCATCCGCTGGACCAGATAGGCCCCCCGGTTGCCCAGGGAGTGCAGCCGCTGGACCACGTCGATCACCAGATGGAACCGGTCGATGTCGTTGAGGACCCGCATATCGAAGGGCGTGGTGATGGTGCCCTCCTCCTTGTAGCCACGGACGTGAAGATGCTTGTTGTGCCGGCGGTAGGTCAGCTCATGGATCAGCGTGGGATAGCCGTGGTAGGCGAAGATGATGGGCTTGTCCTGGGTGAAGAGCATGTCGTACTCCATGTCCGTGAGGCCGTGGGGATGCTCCGTGTGGGGCTGGAGCTTCATCAGATCCACCACGTTCACCACCCGGATCTTCAGCTCCGGCAGTTCCTTGCGGAGGATCGTCACCGCCGCCAGCGTCTCCAGGGTGGGCGTGTCGCCGCAGCACGCCATGACCACGTCCGGCTCCTCTCCCTGGTCATTGGAGGCCCAGTCCCAGATGCCGATGCCCTGGGTGCAGTGCTTCACCGCTTGGTCCATGGTGAGCCACTGGGGCCGGGGATGCTTGCTGGCCACCATGACGTTCACATAGTTCCGGCTCTTGATGCAGTGGTCGAACACGCTCAGCAGGCAGTTGGCGTCCGGGGGCAGATAGATGCGCACCACGTCCGCCTTCTTGTTGGCCACGTGGTCCAGAAAGCCGGGGTCCTGGTGGGTGAAGCCGTTGTGATCCTGCTGCCACACGTTGGAGGAGAGGATATAGTTCAACGAGGCGATGTCCTGCCGCCAGGGCAGCTCATTGCAGGTCTTCAGCCACTTGGCGTGCTGGGCGAACATGGAGTCCACGATGCGGATGAAGGCCTCGTAGCTGTTGAAGAAGCCGTGGCGGCCGGTGAGCAGGTAGCCCTCCAGCCAGCCCTCGCACATGTGCTCGGACAGCATGGAGTCCATCACCCGGCCGTCCGGGTCCAGGTGCTCATCCGGGTCCTCGTTCTCGTACCGCTCCCCCAGGAAGCGGCGGCCGGTGACCTCAAACACCGGATGGAGCCGGTTGGAGGCCGTCTCGTCCGGAGCGAAGATGCGGAAATTCCGGGATTCCAGGTTCAGCTTCATCACATCCCGGACGTAGCCGCCCAGCACCAGCATGTCCTGGGCCTCCACCTCGCCGGGGGCGGGAACCTCCACCCCGTAGTCCCGGAAGTCCGGCGTCCGCAGGTCCCGCAGCAGCAGGCCGCCGTTGGCGTGGGGGTTGGCACCCATGCGCCGGTCCCCCTTGGGTGCGAAGGAGCGCAGCAGATCCACCGGCCGTCCCTCCTCGTCGAACAGCTCCTCCGGGTGATAGCTGCGGAGCCACTGCTCCAGGATGGGCAGGTGCTTTTCCGTGTCAGGGCCCATGGAGATGGGTACCTGGTGGGCCCGGAAGCAGTCCTCCACGGGGTTGCCGTCCACCTCCTTGGGGCCGGTCCAGCCCTTGGGGGAGCGGAACACGATCATGGGCCAGCGGGGGCGGGTGGTGTCTCCCGTGGTGCGGGCGTGCTGCTGGATGCGCTTGATCTCCCGGATGGCCCAGTCCAGGGTGGCGGCCATCTGCTGGTGCATCTTCTCCGGCTCGCTGCCCTCCACAAAGCGGGGCTCCCAGCCGCAGCCCCGGAAGAACTGCTCCACCTCCTCGTGGGAGATCCGGGAGAAGATGGTGGGGTTGGCGATCTTGAAGCCGTTCAGGTGCAGGATGGGCAGCACCGCGCCGTCGGTGATGGGGTTCAGGAATTTGTTGGAGTGCCAGGAGGTGGCCAGGGGGCCGGTCTCCGCCTCGCCGTCGCCCACCACACAGGCGGCGATGAGATCCGGGTTGTCCGCCACAGCGCCGAAGGCGTGAGCCAGGGAGTAGCCCAGCTCGCCGCCCTCGTTGATGGAGCCGGGCGTCTCCGGCGCCACGTGGCTGGGCACGCCGCCGGGGAAGGAGAACTGCTTGAACAGTTTCCGCATCCCGTCCTCGTCCTGGGTGATGTTGGGGTAGACCTCCGTATAGGTGCCGTCCAGCCAGTCCTGGGCCACCATGGCGTTGCCGCCGTGGCCGGGGCCGGAGAGGTAGATCATGTCCAGATCGTCCTTCTGAATGACCCGGTTCAGGTGGGTGTAGATGAAGTTCTGCCCCGGCACGGTGCCCCAGTGGCCCACGATGGTCTGCTTCAGGTCGGAGGCGGCCAGGGGGCGCTTCAGCAGGGGATTGTCCAGCAGATACAGCTGGCAGGCGGAGAGGTAGTTGGATGCCCGCCACCAGGCGTCGACCTGTTTCAGCTGCGCCGGCGTCAGCGGCGGCTTTTTGGACAGGCGCGTATTGGTTTTAGGCTTTGCCGGAACCGTCTTTTGAGAAGTTCTTGGCATATTATTTCCTCCTTTTCTCGCTTGTTTCGCAATTAGTATACCTCTTATTTCAAAAAAAGCAAGAAAAACCGAAAATAATTTTATCTTAATTTACAATTATTTTATTTTAGTATTCTCAATTTGGAAGTTTTATCCTTATTCTGTCCGTTCCGCCGCCCTTGCGTTTTTCCGCCGGGTGTGCTACTGTAACGGCATGGAAACGTATGAACTCATCCGCTCCGGCCGGAAGACCCTGGCCCTGGAGATCACAAGGGACTGCCGCGTGGTGGTGCGGGCCCCCCGCCGCCTGTCCCAGGCCCGCATCGACGATTTTGTGGCCAGTCACGCCGGCTGGATCGCCCGGCACCTGGAACAGCAGCGCCGCCGGGCCGCCCTAGCCCCCGCCGCCCCAACCCAGGCGGAGATCGGCGCCCTGAAGGAAAAGGCACGGCAGGTCCTGCCGCCGAAAATCGCCTATTACAGTGAGAAAATGGGCCTGTTTCCCACCGGCGTCAAGATCACCTCCGCCCGCACCCGCTACGGCAGCTGCAGCGGAAAGAACGGTCTGTGCTTCTCCTGTTTTCTCATGAACTGTCCGGACGCGGCCATCGACCTGGTGGTGGTTCATGAGCTGTGCCACATCCAAGTGAAAAACCACGGGCCGGATTTCTACGCGCTGCTGGAGCAGGTACTCCCCGACTGGCGGGAGCGGAAGAAGCTGCTGCGATAACGTGTAAAAGCACAAACCGGAGGCATGGCTTGGCCGTGCCTCCGGTTTATGTCTGATATTACGCCCCCACCGACGTGAGCCAGACCGCCGCCAGCAGCACCGCCAGCAGCGCCGCATTCCCAGCGGTAAACACCGCCAGATACCGGGCGGGGCGGGCCTCCCGGGAGCGGAGGTACAGCTTGAGCGTGATCAAACTTGCCAGGGACGCCACCGGGGTTCCCAGGCCGCCGATGTCCACGCCCAGCAGCAGCTCCCGCCAGTTGTCCGTGAAGCCCGACAGCAGCACCGCCGCCGGCACATTGCTGATGATCTGGCTGGTGAGCGCGCCGGTCAGCAGGGTGCTGCGCTCCAGCAGGCCCTGGAGAAACGTGTGGACGGCAGGCAGCCGCCCCAAATTGCCGGATACCGTGAAGAAGCAGACGAAGGTGCACAGCAGGCTCACGTCCAGCTTCCGCAGCAGGGCGGGCTCCACCGCGGCCAGCGTCCCCAGCACCAGGACCGTCAGCAGGCCGTAGGGCAGAACGCGGAACACCGTCAGCAGGCACAGCAGGAACAGCACGCCGTACAGGGCCAGCTTCCCGGGCTGCCGCAGGGGCTGCGGGTGCACCGGGGGGACCTGGAGATCCCTGGGCAGGACCGGCAGGGCCGCCGCGGTCAGGCAGGCCAGACTGATCCCCGCCAGGGGCAGCACCACCGGGAAAAAGTCCCCGGCGGAGAGCCCATAGGCCCCGTAAAGATAGAGGTTCTGGGGATTGCCCACCGGCGTGGCCATGCTGCCCAGGTTTGCGGCAATGGTCTGCAGTACCAGCAGCGGCACCGCCGCGGCCCGGCAGTCCAGCTGATCCAGAAGCAGCAATGTAAATGGGGCAAAGGTGATGAGGGCAACGTCATTGGTCACGGCCATGGAGCAGAAGAAGGGCAACAGCACCAGGATCACCGCCAGGGCCCTGGGCCCGGTCCCCCGGGCCAGCAGACGGCCGGCCAGCCACTGGAACGCCCCGCAGGACTGGAAGCCCGCCACCACCGCCATCAGGCACAGCAGCAGGCACAGCACCCGCAGATCGATGTAGTCCAGATAGGCGGCGTCCGGCGGCACCAGGACCATGGTGGCCAGTGCGCAGAGCGCCGCCACGGTCAGCACCGCCTCCCGCTTGAAAAACGCCAGCAGTCTCATTTCCGTCCCTCCAAAGGCTGACAAAATCCGCGTTCCACCATATCACATTTTTCCCGGGAACGCAAACCTTTTTGGGAGGTTGTGCCGCTCTACCGCAGACGGCCCGCCAGCCGCCGGGACAGCGTCCACGCCAGGGCCAGCTTCACCAGGTCCGGCACCACAAAGGGGAACACGCACATCCCCAGCGCCGCCCACAGGCCGATGGGCCCCGCCGCCCGGGCATAGGCCACCAGGAACCAGGCGGTGCCGAAGGCATAGCACACCAGCAGGCCCAGCACCATGGCCGCCGCCGTCACCGCCGGGCGGTCGCCCAGCCGGGCGGTCATGGCCCAATACAGCAGGGCCGAGGCCAGAAAGCCCAGAATATACCCGCCGGTGGTGCCCAGCAGGACGCCCGGGCCTCCCTGAAAGCCGGAGAACACTGGCAGGCCCACCAGGCCCAGCAGCAGATATGCCAGGACGGCCAGCGTCCCCCGCCGCCCCCCCAGGGTCCCCAGGGCCGCAAACACGCCGAAGGTCTGGAGTGTGAAGGGCACCGTCAGGGGAATGGTGATCCAGGCGCACACCATCAGCAGCACTGCGAACAGGGCGGCGTATGCCAGGTCCACCGTCCGCAGCCGGGTCCTGGTCATGGAAGTCTGTTTCAAATCGGATCGCTCCTCTCCTGTGTCTGGAGGAAGTATAGCAAGGCTTTCCGCAATTGTCAACCAAAAAAAATTTTCAGTTTACAACTAAGCAAAAAAGCCGGGAGGCAGCGCCTCCCGGTTCAGCAGTCCGTGTGGGTGCAGATCTCCCGCACCTTGGCCTGAATGGCTTTCAGGTCCACAAAGGTCTCCGGCCGCTTCTCCACATCCCGCAGCAGCGCGGAGGGATGGTAGATGGCCGTCATCTGGACGCCGCCCCGCTGGAACCACTTGCCATGCTCGGCGGTGATTCGGAAGTCCTCCTTGATGATGGCCTTGGCGGCGATCCGGCCCAGGCAGACAATCAGCTTGGGCCGCAGCAGCGCCGTCTGGCGCCGGAGCCAGCCGATGCAGGCGTCCTGCTCCACATTCAGCGGGTCCCGGTTCTTCGGCGGGCGGCACTTGACGATGTTGGCCACATACACCTTCGTCCGGTCCAGGCCGATGATCTCCAGCATATCGTCCAGCAGCAGCCCCGCCGGCCCCACAAAGGGGATGCCCTGCTCGTCCTCCCGCTGGCCGGGGCCCTCCCCCACCAGCAGGATCTCCGCGTCCCGGGCGCCGTCGCCGAACACCACGTGGAGCCGGGTCTCCGCCAGGGCGCAGTTCCGGCACTGCCCGCAGGCCCGTTCCAGCGCCTCCCAGGTATCCGCCATCCGCCTCTCCCCCTTCGGTCCACTCTCCGGGGCGGCATGCCGGCGGCAGATCCCCCTCCGCCGCCCAGCCAAATAGCAGCAGCCCCTTTGCGGCCATTGTAGCACAAAATCTTCCGCCGTGCAATGAGGTATGAATCTCTTCCGTCCGGACAGACTGGACAGGGAGAGGAGGGGGACGCTTGTCTCTGTGGCTTTGGACATTTTGGACATACAGCTTTCTCGGCTATCTGCTGGAGCGGGGGTACGCCATCGCCACCCACGCGGACCGGCAGGCCCGGAAGTGCTTTCTGCTGCTGCCCATGTGCCCGGTATATGGGCTGGGAGCCCTGGCGGTGCTGGCTCTGCCGGAATCGCTGAGCGGCAGCTTCTGGTCCCTGGCCCTGTGGGGCGGTCTAGCGGCCACGGCGGTGGAGTACGCCGTGCACGTTCTCTATGACCGTCTGCTGGGGGTGCGGTTCTGGGACTACTCCCAGGTCCGGTGGAATCTGCGGGGCCGGGTCTGCCTGCCCTTCTCCCTGGCCTGGAGCCTGCTGGTGGCAGCGGGGCTGCCGGTGGTCCAGGCGGCGATAGCCCCGGCGCTGGCCGCCGTGCCGCCAACCGTCACCTATGCCGCGCTGCTGGTGTTCACCGCCGACACGGTGGTCTCCCTCCAGCTGCTGCGCCAGGCGGGGGACCCCGCGGTGCTGTCTCTGGGAAATCTGCGGGCTGCGTAAGAAGCCGGGCATGGGGAAACTCCCATGCCCGGCTCCCTTTTGCGTCCGGCCGGTCAGCGCTCCGGCAGGTGGGCCTCCAGCCAGTGCGCCACGTCCGCATAGACCTTCTCCCGGCCCGTCTCCTGGAGGATCTCATGCCGCAGGCCCGGGTAGAGCCTGATCTCCACGTCCCGGACGCCGGAGCGGCGGAAGCTGCGGTACGCTCGCCGGACACCCCTGCCCATGTCCCCCACCGGGTCGTCCTGCCCGGAGAGGAAGAGGACCGGGGTGTTCCGGTTCATGCGCTTCAGGTTCTCTTTTTTCTCGATGTCCGCGATGCCCCGCAGCATCTCCCGGAAGAGGCCAATGGTGGGGTCTCCTCCGCAGAGGGGGTCCGCCAGATACTGGTCCACGTTCTCCGTGCTGGCGGAGAGCCAGTCGTATCCCGTGCGGTTGGGGGCGAATTTCTGGTTGTAGGCCTCGAAGGCCAGCTTGTTCACCAGGGGGCTGGAATGGCGGTCCCCCACCTTCCGGGCCTCCCGGGCGGCCAGGACGCGCCCCGCCGCCACCAGCGCCGGGGGCATCTGCCCCGTGCCCATCAGGATGGCCCCGGCCACGGTGCCGGGGTAGCGGATCAGATACGTCCGGGCCAGGAAGGACCCCATGGAGTGGCCCAGCAGGAACACCGGCAGGCCAGGAAAGCGCCGCCCCGCCAGCTCCCGCCGGGTGTAGAGGTCCTGCACCACCCAGTCCCAGCTGCCTCTGGGTCCGAAGTACAGCCGGGGCGCCCCCGCCGCCACGGAGAGGCCGTGTCCCAGGTGGTCGTGGCCCGCCACGGCAAAGCCCCGCTCCGTCAGGTAGGCCGCCAGGGGCTCATACCGCAGGATGTGCTCCGACACGCCATGGGAGAGCACCAGCACCGCCCGGGGCGCCATGTCCGGCGTCCACTCCACCGCGTGGATGCCGGTCCGCCCGTCTGCGGAGGGAAAGGTAAATTCGTTTCTCACCATGGAAAAATCATCCTCTCTGTGCTATACTGTGTGCCATCAGGCGTAGGATGCCTGCTTTCTGGGTCGATGATACCACACTTCCGCCACAAACGCCAGAGGAGGCCGCATTCATGGAAACATACATCGCTGCCCTGGACCAGGGAACCACCAGCTCCCGGGCCATTCTGTTCAACCGGGCCGGGGAGATCGTCTCCCGGGCCCAGCACCCCTTCCGCCAGATCTATCCCCAGCCCGGCTGGGTGGAGCACGACCCGCTGGAAATCTGGGCCACGGAGAAGCGGGCCCTGGCGGAGGCGGTGGGCGCCGCCCACATCGACCCCAAGCGGATCGCCGCCCTGGGCATCACCAACCAGCGGGAGACCACCATTCTCTGGGACCGGGCCACCGGAGCGCCGGTCTGCAACGCCATCGTGTGGCAGTGCCGCCGGACCGCTCCCCTCTGCGACGCGCTGAAGGCCGAGGGCCTGGGGCCCCTGGTGGCGGAGCGGACGGGCCTGCTGATCGACGCCTACTTCTCCGGCACCAAGATCCGGTGGCTGCTGGACCACGTTCCCGGCGCCCGGGAGCGGGCGGAGCGTGGGGAGCTGTGCGCCGGCACGGTGGACAGCTGGCTCATCTGGAACCTCACCGGCGGGGCGGCCCACGTGACGGACTACTCCAACGCCTCCCGGACCATGCTGTTCAACATCCACACCCTCCAGTGGGACGCGGACCTGTGCGCCGCCCTGGACATCCCCCTGTCCCTGCTGCCGGAGCCGCTGCCCAACTGCCACACCTACGGCACTGTGGCCCCCTGCATCCCCGGGCTGGAGGATCTGGCGGGCATCCCCATCTGCGGCAGCGCCGGAGAACAGCCGGCGGCCCTGTTCGGCCAGGCCTGCTTCACGCCGGGCCAGGCGAAGAACACCTACGGCACCGGCTGCTTCACCCTGATGAACGTGGGCGGCGAGCCGGTGGCCTCCCGGTCGGGACTGGTGACCTCCGTGGCCTGGTCCCTGGGGGGCGAGACCACCTATGCCCTGGAGGGCAGCGTGTTCAACGCCGGCAGCGCCATCCAGTGGCTGCGGGATGAGCTGGGGCTCATCTCCTCCGCCCCGGAGTGCGACCGGCTGGCGGAGAGCGTGCCGGACGCCGGAGGCGTCTACGTGGTGCCGGCCTTCACCGGCCTGGGCGCCCCCTACTGGGACATGTACGCCCGGGGCACCATCGTGGGCCTGACCCGGGGCACCACCAAGGCCCACATCGCCCGGGCGGTGCTGGACGCCATCGCCTTCCAGGTGACGGATCTGGTGCAGGCCATGAACGCCGACGCCCCCTGCCCCATCACCACATTGCGGGTGGACGGCGGCGCCTCCGTCAGCGACATCATGATGCAGACCCAGGCGGACCTGCTGCGGCTGCCGGTGGACCGGCCCGCCCAGGTGGAGACCACCGCCTTCGGCGCCGCGGCCCTGGCGGGGCTGGCGGCCGGAGTGTGGAGCAGCCTGGAGGAAGTGGCGGCCCTGCGCCGCAGCCAGCACGTGTTTCTGCCCCAGCGGCCGCAGGCCGCCTGCGAGGCCCAGTACCGCCAGTGGCGCCGGGCGGTGGACCGGGCGCTGCGGTGGATTGAAAACGATGTGTAAACAAATCCGGAATTTGTTGCGTTCAGTGGAAAAGTGCGCTATACTGAAGCCAAGTGAGAGGCATGAAACGGAAATGAAAACGATCAGTGCGGCGTTTGGTCCGCAGGTGAAAGGAGTTTATCGACATGGCTTTTTTTGAGGATCTGACGAAGAAGACAAAGGACCTGGCCTACGTGGCCGCCGACAAGGCCAAGGACGTGGCCGCCGTGGCGGCGGACAAGGCCAAGGACGCGGCGGAGCTGACCCGCATCTCCATGGCCATCGCCGGGGAGCAGCGGGAGATCGACAAGAACTACCGCACCATCGGCGAGTGGTTCGTCAGCGAGTACGAGGGCGAGATCCCCGACGCCGTCCGGGATCTGGTGGAGGCCGTCAACACCTCCACGGCCAAGATCGCCGAGCTGGAGGCCAGCAAGCCCCGCAAGGACGACGGCACCGTGGTCG
The DNA here is from genome assembly GCA_019118935.1 of Candidatus Oscillibacter pullicola. GTDB lineage: Bacteria > Bacillota > Clostridia > Oscillospirales > Oscillospiraceae > Oscillibacter > Oscillibacter pullicola. The sequence continues at coordinate 1,744 of DWXY01000127.1, read as the reverse complement.
AGGCGTACGTCCCCGCTCAGAAAATCTGCCCCATCTGCGGCGCGGCCTCCGACAGCAAGTTCTGCCCCCAGTGCGGCGCCCCCATGGGCGACTGAGTCCCCGTCATATCAAACGACAAGCCCGCCGGCCTGATGGCCGGCGGGCGTTTTTCCGCTTTCAGAAGGTCAGTCTCATATCGTACCACACCACGCCGCCGTGGGTGGACTGGGAGATCCCCTCGCTCACAAAGCCGAATTTCTCATAGTAGTGGACCAGCTTGTCCTTGCAGGTGAGGACACAGCCCTGCCGCCCCTGGGCCCGGGCGTCGGCGATCACCCGCTCCAGCACCTGTCCGGCGCAGCCCCGGCGGCGGTAGGCCGGCAGAGTGTTGACGCCGAAGATCATCTGCCAGGCGCCGTTTTCGTTGTGGAGGGCGGCGGTTTCGTACATTTCGTCCCGGAGCTTGGGCTCGTCGGTGACCATGCCGTCCACAAAGCTCACCAGCGTGCCGTCGTCCTCCTCCAGCAGCCAGAAGTGGTCCGCGTAATGAGCCAGCCGGTCGGCGATCTCCTCCGCCGTGGCGGCCTCCGCCGCCGGGAAGCAAGCAGCCTCCACCGCCGCCAGGGCGGCCGCGTCCGCCGGAGTGGCAGTCCGAATGTGCATGAAAAAGTTCCTCCTTATTTCAGATAGCGATAGCTCAGCAGCAGCCGGGCGGTGCTGTTGAACTGATTTTCCAGCCAGAAGGGCTGGTCCGCGGCGAACCGCAGGGCGTCCCGCTCCAGCAGCTGGAAGTCCTGTCCCTCCGCGTGGAGCAGCACCGTGCCGGAGATGCTGGTGGCCAGGCACACGCAGCCGGGCACCATGGGCTCCGGCGCGTACCGGCCGCTGATATACAAGTCCAGGAAATACGTCTCCTGCCGCAGAACGTCATCGTAGGGCAGGGACGGCCGCAGCAGCGCCTTGCCTCCGTCCAGCCGGGCGGGCTTGTTGTCCAGCTCCCGCAAGAGCAGCAGCGGCTCGAAGTCGTCGTTTTCCAGCAGCACCTCCGCCGGGACCTTTAATGCCCCGGCCAGCTTGCCCAGGGTGGCCACAGAGGGGTTGGCCTCCCCCCGCTCGATCTGGCCCAGCATGGAGCGGGACACGCCGGCCTCCGCCGCCAGCCGTTCCATACTGAGCTTCTTGCTCTTGCGGATGCGCTTGATATTCTCCCCCACCGCCCGGGTCAGCTCCATGGCGTGATCTCCTCTCCCGGCCAAAAAGGCCACTATGTTGAACAATAGCTGTTATATGGTATCCGGTTTGTCGGATTTTGTCAAGAGGAAGGCGGGGCGGCTATGCCGCCCCGCCGGACAAGTTTGGAAAAAGGCTTGCAAGCGAATCACAATCGTGATATCATCGACATGAAAAACAAAAATGCGGCAGTTTCCAGGTGCGCCAACACCTGGAAACCTATGCAGGTGATAGCGCACCTACACAACGGCCGAAAGGCCGCACCGCATGAATTATGATACGACAATCCGGCCTTTTTGTAAAGGGCGGCTTTTGTCGTTATCTATTCATGCCTGTGTTGCATAAGAAGTCTCTTCTTACGCCGTGTAGGGGAAACCCTGCGCGGCGTTTTTGTTTTTCACCCACCGCCTGGGGGCGCCAGCCCCCGGGGCCGGTGCGGTGAAAAACAGGGAGAGGCGGTATTCCGCTTCCCTGTGCGGTTTTGAGAGAAAAGGAAATCCAAAAATTATTGCAGAGGAGCGGTGGTATGTTAATT
>DWXY01000126.1 GCA_019118935.1 Candidatus Oscillibacter pullicola | reverse complement strand
ACGTTGTTTAATTTACAAGGTGCACGCCGTTCCCGGCGGAACATTGCTATTATACAAGACTTCATCCCGTTTGTCAAGAACTTTTTTCAGAAGTTTTTTGGCATCCGGTCCATCCCGTATGTGCGGCAACTTTTTAAGTTTACCACATCTCAGCTTCGCTGTCAAGAACTTTTTTCATTTCTCCCCGGCGCAGCTCATCACCGCGCCGACAGCTTTGTTAGAATACCAAATCCTTCCCCCTTTGTCAATACCCTTTTTCGAGATTTTTCATTTTTCTGATTGCTGTGATGATCTCTCGTGTTTCCACCCTGTTCCGCCCTGCCGCACAGGCTGGGAAAATAAGCTGTGCAAATGGGGCCGACAGTGGTATAATGTCCATGGAAATAAAATGTATACATAGTAGGAGGGATTGATCTGCGGATTCATCGCATGACCGCCACCTTCGGCAAACTCCAGGGCCAGTCTCTGGAGCTGGGGGACGGCCTGAATATCATCGAAGCCCCCAATGAGACCGGAAAGTCCACCTGGTGCGCCTTTCTGCTCTCTATTTTATATGGTGTCAACAGCCGGGAGCGAGACCGCGCCGGTTTTATCGCGGATAAGAACCGCTTTGCTCCCTGGTCTGGCGCGGCCATGTCCGGCCGGATGGACTGCGGCACGGAACTGGGGGAGCTGACCCTGACCCGCGTTACCCGGCGGCAGACCAGCCCCATGGGGGAATTCAGCGCCGTATACGCCGGCACCAACGAGCCTGTGCCGGGCCTCACGGCCGCTGCCTGCGGCGAAACGCTGCTGGGCATCAGCCGGGAGGTCTTTGAGCGCAGTGCCTTTATCCGGCAGAACAGCCTGCCCATCAGCCAGGACGCCGAGCTGGAACGGCGCATCGCGGCCCTGATCTCCTCCGGAGAGGAGGGCACCTCCTATACAGAGGCTGCCGAGACCCTGAAAAAGCAGCTGAATCGCCGCCGCCATAACAGGACCGGGCAGATCCCCGCTCTGGAGACGGAGCTGGCCGAGCTGGACCGGCAGCTGGCGGAGAGCGGCTCTCTGGCCCGGCAGCTGGTGCAGGCCCGCGCCGAGGCCGAAGCTCTGTCCGGTCGGGCGGAGAGCCTGCAGGCGGAGCTGGCGGACTGCGACCGCTGGGAGGCCGCCCAGCGCCGCCAGGCCCTCTCCGGTGCCGCAGGCGCCGCCGAACAGGCAGAGGTCCGCGCCGCGCAGGTGCAGGAACGGCTTCAGCGGGACCAAATCCCGGAGAACGAGACCATCGCCCGGCTCCGGGGCGCCATCGTCAATCTGGAGACCACCCGGAGGGCCGTGGACAAGGCCCGCGCGGAGCGGGACGAGGCCATGAAGACACTGCTGCGGGCAGAGGCCGCCGTGAATGAGAGCCCCTTTGCCGGGCAGAGTCCGGAGCAGGCCCAGCGGGAGGGCGCTACTCTGCCGGTCCCTGCAAACTGGCGGAAGGGTCCAGGGATCCTGCTGATCGTGCTGGGCACTATTGCCGCATTCGCCCTGTTCTATGGGACAGGCGTGGCCCTTTCCGGTTCCTCCTGGCAGAAGCCCGCCGCCATAGGTGTTTTGCTGGCGGTGCTGTGTGTCACCTGTCTCCTGGCAGGGCGGCTGCGCCGGCGGGCCATCAAAGACGCCCAGGACGCTGCCCTGCTGAAGCGTTTCGGCACCGCCGATCCGGATGCCGTCCGTACAATGGCGGAGACCTATGCCAAGCTGTGCGAGGCCCGGGACGCCGCCCAGGCCAGCGCCAACGCCAAGTCCGCCGCCGCGGATACCTTATATACTACATTATCCTCCAACGAACAGGGCATCCTGCTGGAGGTCCGGCGCTTCGCTCCCGACGCCTTCGACATCCCCACGGCGGACCAGCTGCTCCGGGCCTGCGCCGTCCGGCGGAAGGAGCTGGCGGAGGCGGAGGCCGCCGCCCGGGAGGCACGGATGCGCTATGAGCTTCAGGCCCAGCAGGCGCCCGCTCCCGACGCGCCGGAGGCGGATGTCCCCGCCCCCGCCCGGAGCCGGGAGGCCGTCTCCGCAGAGCTGGACCGGGTCCGCGCCGCCCTGGCGGAAGCCCGCTCCTCCGCGGACCGTCTGGACGGCCAGCTCCACGCCGCGGGCGATCCCGCGGTGCTGCGGGCCTCTGCCGAGGACCTGACGGCCCGAAAGGAGCGGCTGGAGGCGGAGTACAGCGCCCTCCGGCTGGCCATGGAGGTGCTGGAGGGGGCCAACACCGCCCTGCAGAACCGCTTCTCCCCCGCTCTGGGCCGCCGGGCGGCGGAGATCTTCGCCCGGCTGACCGACGGCCGCTACGCCGGCGTGGTGCTGGACCGGAGCTTCCGCCTCTCGGCAGAGCCTGCGGGAGACCCGGTGTTCCGGGACGCCGCCCTGCTCTCCGCCGGCGCGCTGGACCAGCTGTATCTGGCGGTGCGCCTGGCCATCTGTGAGCTGGTGCTGCCGCCGGAGAAGCAGGTGCCCATCGTGCTGGACGACGCCCTGGCCAATTTTGACGACAGCCGCTGCGCCGCGGCCCTGCGGTTTTTAAAGGAGGCCGCCGGGAAGCGGCAGATCCTGCTCTTCACCTGCCACAGCCGGGAGGGAGAATTTTTTGCCGGAGACGGGGAAGTTTTCGTCCAGCGGTTGACGGATGCGGCGGTAGAGGTATAAGATATGGAATACTCCCCGTCCCCCGCAGCGGCGGGTCCGGGAGCCTGTGTTTATCAATTACGCGAAAGCGAAAAAAAGGAGATATCCGTACTATGAGCGAATGCACCCATGACTGCTCCACCTGCGGCGAGAGCTGCAGCGAGCGGCAGGAGCCCCAGTCCCTGCTGAAGGAGCACCATCCCGAAGCCCACATCGGCAAGGTGTTCGGCATCGTGTCCGGCAAGGGCGGCGTCGGCAAGTCCATGGTCACCAGCCAGCTGGCGGTCACCATGCGCCGCCGGGGCCATCAGGTCGGCATTCTGGATGCCGACGTCACCGGTCCCTCCATCCCCAAGGCCTTCGGTATCCACGGCCAGGCCATGGGCAGCGAGGCGGGCCTGTATCCCATGGTCTCCAAAACCGGCATCCAGGTGATGAGCACCAACCTGCTGCTGCCCAACGAGACGGACCCGGTCATCTGGCGGGGCCCGGTCATCTCCGGCGTGGTCCAGCAGTTCTGGACCGACGTGCTGTGGAACTGCGACTATCTGTTCGTGGATATGCCGCCGGGAACCGGCGACGTGTCCCTCAGCGTGTTCCAGTCCATTCCCCTGGACGGCATCGTGATCGTGGCCTCTCCCCAGGAGCTGGTGAGCATGGTGGTGGAGAAGGCCGTGAAGATGGCGGAGATGATGGAGGTCCCCATCGTGGGCCTGGTGGAGAACATGAGCTATGTCACCTGCCCGGACTGCGGGAAGCAGATCCATCTCTTCGGCCAGGGCAAGACTGCCGAGGCCGCGGAGCGCCACCATCTGCCCGTGCTGGCGGAGATGCCCATCGACCCGGCCCTGGCCGCCCTTACCGACGCAGGGGACATCGAGTCCTTCCAGGGCAGCTGGCTGGAGGCTGCCGCCGACAAGCTGGAGGGAAAATAATGCCCAACGCCGCGCCGTGTCTTTCCACGGCGCGGCGTTTGCCGCGTTTTGTCCGTCCTATGCAAATCCACCGGAGGAAGCACCTTCTTTTTGTGGGCAAAAACAGTTGCAAAATCCGGCAGGATTCGAGATAATAGAAAAAGATCAAATTTGGCATAAAACCATGCAAAATACAGACAGATCGAGGGGGAATCACCCATGCAGGAACTGAAGGACCGCATCGTGAAAGAGGGCAAGGTGCTGCCCGGCAACATCATCAAGGTGGATGGGTTTCTGAACCACCGCATCGACACGGAGCTGATGGACCATATCGCCGAGGAGTTCGGCAAGCACTTCAATATGGACGAGGTCACCATGATCCTCACCGCCGAGGCCAGCGGCATCGCCCTGTCCGCCATCGTGGCCCACCACTTCCACAAGCCCATGATCTTCGCCAAGAAGGCCAAGAGCGACAACATCGAGGGCGGCCTGTACCAGAGCGACATCTTCTCCTATACTTACAAGAAGAAGGTGACGCTGCTGGTGTCCAAGGAGTGGATCTCCGCCGACGACAAGATCCTCATCATCGACGACTTCATGGCCAACGGCGAGGCCATGCGGGGCCTGTGCGACATCGTCAAGGCCGCCGGCGCCACGCTGGTGGGCATCGGCTGCGCGGTGGAGAAGGGCTTCCAGGGCGGCGGCGACCGGCTGCGGGCCGCGGGTGTGAACCTGAAGTCCCTGGCCATCATCGAGTCCGCTGAGCCCGGCAACATCGTCTTCCGGGACGAGGACTGAGTTCCCGCATTCTCTGCGGCGCTTTGTAAGATCCGCCTCTTCTTTCCGTCTACTTGATTCGGGGGATGCATGCCCCGGATTTTCAGGCAGAACCGAAAAAGGAGGCTTTTCCATGAAACGTACCGCACTGTTTTTGGCGTTGCTGACACTGGCCCTGGCTCTGCTCCCCGGCTGTACGCAGGAAGAGGAACCTGCTGACGAAAAACCGGTGATCTACCTTTATCCGGAAACGGAGACGGACGTCACGGTCACCCTGAACTACGACGGGGAGCTGACCTGCGTCTATCCGGCCATGGACGGCAACTTCTGGACGGTCACCGCCAGTCCCGATGGGACACTGACGGACAAGGCCGGCCAGACCTACAATTACCTCTACTGGGAGGGCGTCAGCCGGACGGAATATGACTTCTCCCAGGGCTTCTGCGTCCCAGGCGGGGAGACCGCCGTCTTTTTGGAGGACGCCCTGGCCGCCCTGGGCCTGAACCGCCGGGAGGCCAACGAGTTCATCGTCTACTGGCTGCCCCGGATGGGGGCGAATCCCTACAACCTGATCGCCTTCCAGACAACTTCCTACACGGACCATGCCCGGCTCACGGCAGCCCCGGCGCCGGACACGGTGCTGCGGGTCTTCATGGCCTGGAAGCCGCTGGACCGTGCCGTGGAGCTTCCGCCCCAGACGCTGGCCGCCCCGGCGCGCACCGGCTTCACCGTGGTGGGGTGGGGCGGCGCAGAGGTCTCGTAACCGAATTTACACAAAGGAGGAATCCCCTTGTCTCACCAGACTGTCATCGTGCTGGACTTCGGCGGACAGTACAATCAGCTCATCGCCCGCCGGGTCCGGGAGTGCGGCGTCTACTGCGAGGTGAAGCCCTACACCACTCCGCTGGAGCAGATCCGCGCCATGAACCCCATCGGCATCATCTTCACTGGCGGCCCCAACAGCGTGTATGATCCCAAGTCCCCCCAGGTGGACCCGGCCATCTTCACCTGGGGCGTGCCCATCCTGGGCATCTGCTACGGCTGCCAGCTGATGGCCCACAACCTGGGCGGCCGGGTCACCGAGGCCCAGGACGACTCCGCCCGGGAGTACGGCAAGACCGAGACGTATTTCGACACCGCCTGCAAACTCTTTAAGGGCCTGCCCGCCCAGGGTATCACCTGGATGAGCCACGGCGACTACATGGAGAAGGTGCCGGAGGGCTTCGCCCTGGTGGCCCACTCCGATGCCTGCCCCAACGTGGCCATCTGCGATGAGAGCCGGGGCTTCTACGGCGTCCAGTACCACCCGGAGGTCAACCACACGGAGCACGGCACCGACATGATCCGCAACTTCCTGTATGAAGTCTGCGGCGCCCAGGGCGACTGGACCATGGGCGACTACAAGGAGACCGCCATCCGCCAGATCCGGGAGAAGGTCGGGGACGGCAAGGTGCTGCTGGCCCTGTCCGGCGGCGTGGACTCCTCCGTGGCGGCGGCCCTGGTGGCCGAGGCCGTGGGCAGCCAGCTGACCTGCGTGTTCGTGGACCACGGCCTCATGCGCCTGAACGAGGGCGACGAGGTGGAGGAGGCCTTTAAGAAATGGGACATCAACTTCGTCCGGGCCAACGCGGAGGAGCTGTTCCTCTCCAAGCTCTCCGGCGTCAGCGAGCCGGAGCGCAAGCGCAAGATCATCGGTGAGGAGTTCATCCGCGTCTTTGAGGCAGAGGCCAAGAAAATCGGCCAGGTGGACTACCTGGTCCAGGGCACCATCTACCCCGATGTGATCGAGTCCGGCACCGGCGACGCCGCCGTCATCAAGAGCCACCACAACGTGGGCGGCCTGCCGGACTATGTGGACTTCAAGGAGATCATCGAGCCCCTGCGGATGCTGTTCAAGGACGAGGTCCGAAGCTTAGGCCGGGAGCTGGGCCTGCCGGAGTACCTGGTGATGCGCCAGCCCTTCCCGGGTCCGGGTCTTGCCATCCGGGTCATCGGCGAGGTGACGAAGGACAAGCTGGACATTCTGCGTCTGGCGGACTTCATCTTCCGGGACGAGATCGCCAAAGCCCATCTGGAGGGCACCATGAACCAGTACTTCGCGGTGCTGACCAATATGCGCTCCGTGGGCGTCATGGGCGACGGCCGGACCTATGACTATACTCTGGCTCTCCGCTCCGTCACCACCACGGACTTCATGACCGCCGACTGGACCCGTATTCCCTACGAGGTGCTGGACCGGATCAGCGTGCGGATCGTCAACGAGGTGCCCCATATCAACCGGATCGTGTACGACATCACGTCCAAGCCGCCTGCTACGATCGAGTGGGAATGATTTCAGAAGCCCGGAAAAACTTGATTTTGCTGGCTTTTTGAGGGGTTAACGCCCTCTGTGGCAACAATTTGGCAACATTTTTTCATTATTCATAAAAAGAGAGCTAACTGATTTTGATTAGTCAGTTAGCTCTCTTTTTCTTTTTATTATTATTTTTTGTGCAACAAACGGCCTTTCTCGTGGCCTACAGGTGAGAGGATCAAAAGAGGTCCTGGGGTGGCACCTTCACATAGTTCTGGGTCTTATCAAAATCCGGATAGTGGTAGCGCCACTTGTCATAGTCCTCTTTGGAGATTTCACCCGCCTCCAACATGGCAGCGGCCTGTTGCCAAGAGCAGAGCATCTCGTGCAGTCGGGCGGCGTCCTTGCTCTTCCGCATATCAACCTTCAAGCAGACTTCTTCATCCATCTCGCTGATCTTGAGCCCGTAGTTGTCCTCCAGGGTAAACAGAGTGTGCATGAGCCCCACATAGGAGTCTATGTCCGGGACAGAGAGGGCATGGGGAGAGACATCCAGTACCTGGGCTAAGGCGGCGGTAAGGTCTGCCTTTGGGGTTCTTGATCCTGTTTCGTACTGTGCCAGGCGCACATCGGCGGACTTTTCCGGAAAGCCCAGCGCCATACCAAGATATTTTTGTGTCATCCCCCGCAAGAGACGGAAAAAGTGAATCCGTTCGCCAATCGCCATATCATCAACTCCAATCGTTGGTTGTCTTTAGGAAAAGCGTAGCAGAAATGCTTAGTAAAGTCAAGAGAATCCTAAACAATTTTATTTAATTTATTTTGCGTACTCCGATTGACACAAGCTATTTTGCTTAGTATAATGGCAATAGACTAAGCAAAATAGCTTAGAATCAATAAATAAAAAAAGAACTGCCGCAATCCATGGTTATACATCCGGGAAAAAGTGGCGGACGAAAGTGAGGAGGCATTTATGGAACACAATATCCAGCCGCAGCAGCCATCAACGAAGAAAGGAAGGTATTTTCAATGCAGACACAAAACTTTATGCGCGTGGAGGAAGTGGCCCAGGAGCTGGGCATCTCCAAGTCCCACGCCTACAAGGTGATCCATAAGCTCAACGCTGAGCTCCGGGAGAAGGGCTATCTGACCATCTCCGGGCGGGTCAATCGGAACTTTTTCATGGAGAAGTTTTGCTATGGCAAGACGGGAAAGGAGGGCTAATCATGGCAGTTTATAAGGAAGAAAAGACAAACACCTGGCGGGCGGTCTACCGCTACACTGACTGGAACGGCGAGCGCAAGCAGACCCAGAAACGGGGCTTCAAGACCAAACGGGAGGCACAAGCCTGGGAGCGCGAACAGCTCAACAAGACCAGTGCCGATCTGGACATGACCTTCAGGAGCTTCGTGGACCTCTACACGGCGGATATGAAAACCCGGCTCAAGGAGAACA